>DATCDR010000098.1:0-38786 GCA_036510575.1 Acidimicrobiales bacterium
TTCGCTCGGAGTGCGAGCGAGGTAAGACTCGCCAGCAGGGGAACGGGTCGAAAGGCGCGTGCCTCTCGAGAAGGGAGTACTACATGGGACGATATGGTCAACGCCGGTTTAGCCGGCGCCTCCTTGGAGCCTTAGTGGGCGTTGGGGCGATGATGCTTTCGCTGACTCTCGTCGGGGCCTCTGGAGCGACCTCGACACCGAAAGCGGCGGCTACCGGCACGATCACTTTCGCGGAGTTGCCGACGTCTGGACCGAACTTCATCTTCCCATTCGCTGGCCTGTCGGACTTCAGCGTGTCCAACATCCAGTACTTCCAGAACCAGATGTACCGACCGCTGTACTTCTTCGGCACGGGAGCTGACCCGACGCTCAACCTGCCGTACTCCGTCGGCAAGGCCCCGGTGTACTCAAACGGCAACAAGACCGTCACGATCAACTTGAAGCACTTCGTGTACTCCAACGGTGAGACGGTTACCGCACAAGACGTCGTGTTCTGGCTGAACATGTATCGCACTATTCCGAGTGGCTATGCCGGCTACGTGCCGGCAGCCATTCCCGACGACATCACCTCGATCGACGTAACCAGTCCGACGTCGCTCGTGTTGCACCTGAACGGCTCAGTGAACAGCTACTGGTTCACTTACAACGAGCTCTCACAGATCTACCCGATGCCGTTGGCGTGGGACGTCACTTCCTTGACGCAACCAAAGGGTGCACAGGCCTGCGCGAAGGCGTCGTTCACGTCGATCGTTGTGAAGACCGCCAAGGTAAAGGGCGCCGAGACCTGGACACCAGTTTCAGCGGCGGCCAAGTCGTGTAAGGCCGTCTACGACTTCCTCTCCGAGCAATCCGGCTACAACCCGACGTCATCGACGCAGCCAACGGGTGCGTTTGCTACCTATGCGACCAGCAAGCTCTGGAGTGTCGTAGACGGACCGTGGAAGCTCCAGACGTTTAACGCCACGGGCAACGACACATTCGTACCGAACCCCACCTACTCGGGCGCAGTCAAGCCGACGTACGCAAAATTCGTTCTGCAGTACTTCACCTCTGACACGGCCGAGGTCAACTCGATGCTCGGGGGCTCGACCGACATCGGCTATCTGAACACGGCGAACATAACGTCCCCAGCGGTGTCTGAAACTCAGGCAGGCCCGAACAATCCGAGGCTCGCTGCCAACTACACCATCGCGCTCGGGCCGACATGGGCGATCGCGTATGCGCTCTATAACTTCGCCTCAAAAGGTGACGGCGGTGAAGCCGGCAAGATCATCAGCCAGCTCTACTTCCGGCAGGCGATGCAGGATCTCGTCGACCAGCCGCTCTACGTGAAGAACATCTACAAGGGATACGCGGCGCCGACCTACGGGCCGGTTCCGGTGCTACCGAAGAGCCAGTTCGCGACGAGCTACGAAGAGGGTGACCCCTACCCCTACAGCGTCTCGACAGCCAAGACTCTGCTCACCTCACATGGGTGGAGCATCGTGCCGAACGGAACCGATGTCTGCAAGAGCGCGGCTAAGTGCGGCGTTCCAGCGGGGACCAAGCTCAACTTGACGATGTCGTACGCCACCGGCGAGTCGGGCTTCACCGACCAGGTGCAGGCAGAGGATGACTCGTGGTCCCAGCTCGGCATCCACGTGACGCTGCAGCCGGGTTCGTTTACCGAGGTGGCCGGTGAAGCAGTTCCTTCGAACCCCAGCTGGGAGCTCGCCAACTACGGCTTGTGGATCTTCGCGCCTGACTTCTACCCGACAGGTGAGGATCTCTTCGAGACCGCAGCCGGAGCGAACGCTGGATCGTACAGCGACCCGACGGCCGACAGGCTGATCAAGGCCACGGACTTCAGCGCGGACAACCGCTTCTTCGACCAGTACGAGAACTACCTGGCCAAGCAGCTGCCCTACCTCTGGCAGCCGAACACCATCGGCGCGGACGAGGTCTCAAAGAAGCTCACCGGAGTGACGCCGTTCAACGCCCTCGACGCCATCATCCCGGAGCTCTGGCACATCAAGGGTTAGGCCTGGTCCCAGGCCAGCCTGAGTTGAGAGCCTCTTCGCCGCGAATGCGTTATCGCGGTGAAGAGGCCTCGCTTTTGTGCAAGCGACCAAGGACATGACCACTGCTTCGCCGACGACCACGCTGCGGTTGGTTGAGGATCGCGATCGATGATTTTCTATCTGATACGACGGATCTTTCAGGCGATCGTCGTACTTATCGGCGTGACGTTTCTAACTTTCATACTGGCGCACGTGATTCCAGGCGGGCCCGCTCGTGCTGCGCTCGGATCTCGCGCAACGCCGGGGCAGCTAGCGTCGTTTAATGCCCAGAACGGCTACGACCTGCCGATCTGGGATCAGCTCTACCGCTACTTCGAAGGACTGATCCTTCACTTCAACCTTGGATACTCCTACAAGGCGAACCAGACAGTTCGGTCACTGATCCTCTCGCGACTACCGAAGACGCTTGTGCTGCTCGGGATCTCGACGGTCTTTGCAGTGATCATCGCGGTACCGCTCGGCATTCTCCAGACCGTCCGGCGCTACAAGCCGATCGACTACGCGTTGACTGGTCTGTCGTTCATCTTCTACGCGATGCCGGCCTTCCTCCTCGGTACGTTGCTGATCTTGTACTTCGCTATCGACTTGAAGTGGTTCCCCGTCGCAGCACCCTCGGCCAGCACGGTTACCGGAATCCTTGCTGATCCACGCGGCTTGGTGCTCCCGATACTGACGCTCTCTGCGATCACGATCGCGTCCTTTAGCCGCTACATGCGCTCCTCGATGATGGAGGCGATGGCGGAGGACTACATCCGGACCGCTCGGGCTAAGGGCGCTGGGTCACTCCGGGTGTTGTTCCGGCACGCGCTCCGAAATGCGCTGATCCCGATCATCACGCTTCTCGGCCTGTCGCTTCCGACCATCGTCGGCGGCGCGCTCATCACCGAGACGGTCTTCAACTATCCAGGCATGGGTCTGTTGACGACCAACGCGGCCTTGAACGACGACGTGCCGTTGCTGCTCGGCACGACGCTCGTCGCCGCATTTGCGACCGTTGTCGGTTCGTTGCTCGCCGATGTTCTCTACGCCGTCGTCGACCCTCGAGTCCGGTACCACTGAGTCGATGCACGTCCGCAGATCCGGCAGAAAGATAGGGGGCGCCTCGTGGGAATAGGTTCGAATCCGCTCATCTTCGACGAGGCGGAAGGAGCAGCGCCCGACTCGAGTGCGGTGACGCCCTCGGGTGGTGAGGCGAGCTCTACCGGTGGTTTCGCGATCCAGGTGCTTCGGGTGTTTGTCGAGAACAAGCTCGCCGTGGTCGGTGCGGTGGTCATCTTGTTCATGGTGTTGTTCTGCTTTCTTGGACCGGTTTTTTACCATACGAATCAGACCAACGCCCAGCTCGCCCTACTGAACTCCGTCGAGAACGCAGCACCGAGCAGAGCGCACGTGTTCGGGACCGACGCGAACGGCTTCGACATGCTCGGGCGAATTATGTACGGCGGCAAGGCCTCACTCGAGGTCGGGTTCGCGGCGGCTGCCATCGCCACAGTGGTCGGTGTCTTGTGGGGAGCGGTTGCGGGCTTCTTCGGGGGTTGGGTCGACACAGTGATGATGCGGATCGTCGACGTGTTGTTGTCGATCCCACTGCTGTTCTTGCTGATCGTGCTCGCCGTGATCTTCCCGCGTTCGCTCGGGCTCTTGATTCTTGTGATCGGTTTCACCGCCTGGCTCGTACCCGCGCGCCTGGTCCGCGGCGAGACCTTGGTGCTGCGCGTCCGTGAGTTCGTCCAAGCAGTCCGCGTGATGGGCGGCACCTCGAGGCGCATCGTGTTGCGTCACGTCGTGCCGAACACGCTCGGGACGATCATCGTGAACGCCACCTTCCAGGTCGCCGACGCGATTCTCTACCTCGCGGCGCTCGGTTTCATCGGCCTCGGAGTTCCCGCGCCGCAGACGGACTGGGGCTCGATGCTCTCAAACGGCGTCGATTACGCCGCATCCGGGTACTGGTGGGAGATCTATCCAGCCGGCGTTGTCATCGTCTTGGTGGTCGTCGCGTTCAACTTCGTCGGCGACGCACTTCGTGACGCATTCGAGGTCCGCCTGCAGCGTCGCTAGTCCACCGGCTATGTGAGCGCTTTCCTCGGTGTGCTTTCCTCGGTGTGCTTTCCTCGGTGCAACCGAACCTGTGCGTCGAGTTAGCGGGGTGCGTCACCCATTCGGTAGTCGTGGGTGATCTCGTCGAGCTGCTGTTTTAGCGTGTCGTCGATCTTGAAGGTCGTCGCCGCGAGGTTCGCCTCGAGTTGATCAGGGCGGCTCGCGCCGATGATCGGCGCGGTGATTGCCGGATTGGCGAGCACCCAGGCGACTGCGAGGGTCACGAGACTGACGCCGGCCGCCTCGGCGAGGGGCACGAGCTGCTCGACGGTGTCGAACTCCCGATCGTGCCAGTACCGCTCCTGGTAGTTCCGTCCAGCTGTGCCCAAGGTGAATCTCGAGCCGCCAGTCGGCGCTTCCGCCCGATTGTGCTTGCCGGAAAGGAGACCACCCGCCAAGGGATTGTAGGGGATCACGCCCACTCCGTCTTCAGCACAAAATGGAAGCATCTCTCGCTCGATCTGGCGAAAGATCAGGTTGTAGCGAGGCTGGACGGAGTCAAAACGGGCAAGTCCATGCGTCTCACTTCGGCCGATCGCCCGCACCAGCTGGTAGGTGAGAAAGTTGGAGCAGCCGATGTAGCGGACCTTGCCTTGTTGAACGAGGTCGTCGAGCGCGCCGAGCGTCTCCTCGATCGGTGTGACCGGGTCGTAGCCGTGCAGCTGGTAAAGGTCGATGTAGTCGGTCTGTAGTCGCCGGAGCGAGGCATCGACCGCGGAAAGAATGTGCTTGCGGGAGTTCCCCTGGTCGAAGGCGGCCGGGCCTGTTCGACCGAAGCATTTGGTCGCTACGACGAATCGGTCACGCTTGCCGACAAGCCATCCACCAAGGATCTCCTCGGTACGACCCTGTGTCTCGAGACCACCACCGAGCGGGTAGACGTCGGAGCTGTCGATGAAGTCGATCCCGCCTTCGGCCGCGCGGTCGAGTATGGCCACCGAAGTGTCCTCGTCACACTGCAGTCCGAATGTCATGGTTCCGAGGCAGAGCTGTGAAACCTGTAGTCCAGTACGTCCAAGTCGTGTGTGATCCACGCAAATCTCCTCTGTCAGGCGGTGGCTCTACAGTCCAGGTTGGTGCCAGGACCTTCCTTAGGGGTCGGTCTCAAGCGCGCGCGTCGCAGCTCCATTCGTTCCTGGACGCGGCCCACCGCGTCCGCGCTCGATCGATTTCGTCGTTGAAGTGGTACATACAACCGTTGTGACGTGGAGCATCAGCTCGCGCTCGGACACTCCGATCCGGGGACTCTTTGTTGGCGACTTCTTGGGCTCAGTCGAGCTTGAAGTCACCCGCCGGTGCGCCACCGCTGCCAGCGTCGGGTGCGGGGGTCGATGTGGCGCCACTGGTCGTGCCACTGCTCGCGCCACTCGATTCGGCGTCGGCCGCGTGCTCCGCCTCGTGCGCCTCGATCTCACCGTAGAGACGCTCGATTGAGGTCGTGGTGTCGGATGTCGCGCGTCCGGCGTGCTGGTCGTAGATAGCGGAGCCCAGGTCTCGGAATAGGGAGTCGAGGTGGCGCGTCGCTTGCATGTCGCTCAGCTTGGCCTGTCCGGCCTGTCCCGCCTCCTGGGCCTTTTGAACCGCCTGAGCCGCTCCAGCTTTAACTCGGTCGAAAAGTGGCATCGTGATGATCTCCTTTAGTGGTGGCTATTGCGTCAACCGGTCGAGCAATCCGCTACCAACGCGGTGCTGCTCCTGGTTTTGTGTCTGCTCATCTCGCTCCATCGTGCGGTGCAACGTTGATTGCAATAGCACCGGACCGTCGCCGGAGAAGCTGATGACGCTAAGGCCCTGCCCACCGAAGGCCACCGTCATCAGCGTCTGAGCGTTAAGCGAGCCGATCATCTCAACGCCGTACTGCACTGATTCGGCGAAAGCTACAACCGCTCCACCGTGCACCTGGATCTTGCCGCCGTAGTCCTTGGGATTGATCTCGACGATCGATCCACCGCCGGCGAGAACGAGCGTGCCCGTGCCACTGAACTTCTCGAGGAAGACTCCCTCTCCGCTGCGTCGGCCCTGGTTCAACCCGTTATAGGCGATGTCGAATGCGACGCCGCTCTCGGCGCAAATGAACGCATGACGCTCCGCTAGCCAGTTGACACTCCCGTCGAGCTCGATGACGCGGATCTGACCGGGTTCGTCACCGGAGAATGCGATCAGCCCCGAGCCGCCGGCGGCATGAAACCATTGAAACGCAAGGCTCTGACCGGTGAGCGCCCGCTTTGCCACGTCGGTCGCGGCACTCAAGGCACCGGCGAGGAAGCCACCCGACTTCTTTGGCTGATTGTCAGACTCGCTTCCAGGGGTGGAAAGACGCGTCTCGATCGAGACGTTCGCGGTCTTCCAGCGGTAGTGGTTGGCGTCTGAGTACACCGTCTGCTCGGCGTCGAGCTGGCAGGTGACCATCTGTGCGAACTCTCCGCTCACGCGATTTTTTATCGTCACGTCGCACCTCTCTCTCGTGCCGCTGCGCAGCGCTGGAAGGGTCTCAGCCCGGATCTTTCTCTCCGGATTCGCACATTCTGGCAGGTTGCCAGGTGCGCTGCTCAACTCCAACGGGGACCGATTCGACTCCGCGATCCTGGCGAGGATTGCCGCGAGCGTCGCGGTCGATGTCGACCCGGGGCGACCCGTATGAGCGCTCTTGAGCTTGCAGGGATCGTCCGGATGGGGTTCGAGTGAGGTTCGAGAAGGGGTGGAAATTTCCCGGGTACGAGGTAGCGTGCCCGTTGAAACCCCGATCGTAGGGAGGACGAAGATGGCGCGTCTCGGCATGCCTGATCTGAGCGGAGGACGCCGAGGCCATGTGCCCGTATCGCTGTTCCTTGTGCTCAGCGTCGCCGCATTGGGACTGAGTGGCTGTGGCGTCGTCAAGGCGATCGAGCACCACGTCGAGAACAAGGTCTTGAACGCGGTGACCGGTCACAACAAGGTGATGAACAACTTCACGACGAAAATCAACACCAACATCAATGCGGCCTACGAGGCAACCTACGTCACTACGGGCTCGGCACCGGCGACGATCACGTTCGCGACCTCTCCTCCAAAGGACTTCTTTTTCGAAGGGGGCAGCAGCACCGGTCGCTTGCTGCAGAACTCGACCGGGAGCTACACGTGCCTGAAGTCGACGAGCGGTGGTTGGTCGTGCACGAAGTTGTCCGCATCGACGTTCGATACCGCGAAGGTCGCCTATGCGCTCTACTCCGGTAAGTACTGGGTCACGTTCTTGAGGATTTACTCAACGGTTGCAGGACTTGCCGGCGTGACCATCAAGGCATCCTCGATGACCGTGAACGGCTTCCCGCTCTCATGCGTCGTCGTAAACGGTGGGAAGCAGAATCCTGGAACGAGCACCTGGTGTGAGACGAGTACCGGGATTCTCGCCTACGTACAGGCCGCAGCCAACGGAACGGCATTCGAACTAAAGAGTTACAGCGCGAACCCGCCTTCGTCGCTGTTTGACCTACCCGCCGGGGCCACGGTCAACACGATTCCGTCGACGCCGACGTCGACGTAGGGTCGCCACCGAGGTCATTTCCGCGACGCCATGTAGTGACGTCGCCTGGTCGTTTGACATATTGGACAATCGCTTCTGCGACGAGGTCATGGTATCGATGGACGTACTTGAGGTCTCTGGAGGCAGGCAGCTTTCCTACCGGGTGAGTGGACCAGCCGACGGGGTGCCACTGATCTTCCATCACGGCACGCCAGGAGCTGGGACGCCGATTCACGTGCTCGAGCGTGCAGCGCACGCGCGAGGCCTTCGACTCGTCACACCCTCCCGCCCAGGCTATGGCGGCTCTGGTCGACTCGCGGGGCGAAGCGTGGCCGACGTGGTCGAGGATGTCGAGGCACTGGTGGAGGCGCTTGGCACGACGCGATGTCTCGTCGCCGGATGGTCGGGCGGAGGACCACATTCGCTTGCCTGCGCCGCTCGTGTACCCGAAATCGCTGCCGCCCTCGTCATCGCTGGGGTCGCGCCCTTCGATGGTTCGGGATTGGACTTCATGGCCGGGATGGGCGAGGAGAACCTGACCGAGTTCGCAACAGCTCTCGGGGGCGAGACTCGCCTGCGCCCGTACCTCGAGGTCCAGCGCGACTATCTGCGGGAGGCGACCGCTGCTGACATTCTCATCGGGTTGTCCACGCTCTTGCCCGATGTCGATCGCGCCGTCATGACCGATGAGTTCGGTGAGGACATGGCGGCCAGCTTCCACGAAGCGCTCGTCTTTGGTGTCGACGGCTGGCTCGACGACGACCTGGCGTTCGTCAATCCATGGGGCTTCGATCTTGACGAGATCTCGATTCCGGTCATGCTCTGGCAAGGAACCGCCGACCTGATGGTGCCGTTTTCGCACGGACAGTGGCTTGCAGCGAGTGTGCCGGGGGTGGTCGCCCACCTCGAGGACGGTGAGGGCCATCTCTCTATCGGGGTCGGGGCTATCGAGCGGATGCTGGACGAGCTCGTGCGCGCCGGAGCGATCGCCTAGCGGCGAGCGCCCTCGGCGAATCGCGGTCCCGCGGGCGCTGATAGCGCCGGGCTGTGCGCATCCCAAGGAGTGAGACACCCATCGGGGAGACTAACGCGATGGCATTCGGACAGCAATCTGGCCCACCGGCGTCGCAACGACAGGTTCAAGAGTTGACCCAGCTCCTCCAAGATGCTGGGCATGAGGGATTCCGAGAGGCACGTCATCCGCTTGGGCTCACCCAGCGACAAGCGGCAGGGAGGTTCACCCGCGACGAGGCCGATGACCTCATCGCCAGGCTTCAGGCGTCAGATGACGCTCCGCCGCTGCTCGATGCGGTCGAGTCCCCGAGGCTCGAGGCGGCGCAAAAGGTGTTGCGCGTAATGGCAGCTGAGCAGCTCGCCTTCGAACTCGAGCGTCGCGGGTGGACGGTCATACCGCCGTAATCGACTGCCCGACTCCGGGCTTGTTCTTTGTGGCTGGGCCGCACGAATGGCAGAGTCGGCTTCTTAGATATTCAGCCGAGGTTGCCACGAGAGCGCCGATGCTTCGCCGACTACCCGAACGTCTGTTCGATCGGTCTGATTCGTGACATAGAATCCGAGCGTGCCAGAAGCCGTGCTTGAAAGCTTCCATCCAGCAGTCGCGACGTGGTTCCGTCGACGTTTTCCGCTCGGGCCCACCGAGGCGCAGGCGCTCGGCTGGCACTCAATAGCGAGCGGCGAAGATACGTTGATCGCCGCGCCCACCGGGTCAGGTAAGACGCTGGCAGCGTTCCTTGTCGCGATCGATCGATGTCTTGTCGCGTCGATGGCGAGGTCTGGTGAGCGACGCGGAACCTCGGTGGTCTACGTCTCGCCACTTCGCGCGCTGACAGTCGACATCGCGGCCAACCTCATCGCCCCCTTGGCTGAGATTGCCGAGATCGCCGTCGAGCTTGGCTACCCTCGCCCCGACGTTCACGTCGCGGTACGAAATGGCGACACCCCCCAGTCGGAGCGGGCCGCGATGGTGCGAGATCGGCCCGAGATCGTCGTGACCACGCCGGAATCGCTCTACCTCTTGTTGACAGCTCGCCGCGGCAGGGAGCTGCTCGGCGGTGTCGATACCGTCATCGTGGACGAGGTGCACGCGCTCGCACGCGACAAGAGGGGGGCGCACCTGGCGATCACACTCGAGCGCCTCGACCACCTGGTTCAGTCACAAGACGGTCGACGTCCTGTCCGGATCGGCTGCTCGGCGACGCAGCGACCGATCGAGGACGTGGCCCGCCTGCTTGTTGGAGCGGGACCAGACCGAGTGAATGCCGATGGCGCAACGCGCTGTGAGATCGTCGACGTCGGGCACTCGCGCCCCCTCGACATCGGGATCGAGCTGCCTTCAGGTGAGCTTGGTGCAGTGATGCCTACCGAACAACTCGACGAGATCGTCGCCATGATGGCGGCGCAGGTCGCCGCGCATCGGAGCACCTTGATCTTCGTCAACACCCGGCGAATGGCCGAACGGATCGGGCACCTTCTCGGGGAGCTGATCGGGCATGACGTCGTCGCGGCGCACCATGGCAGCCTCTCGATGGCGAGGCGCCTAAACGTCGAGTCGCGCCTTCGTGCGGGTGAGCTGCGAGCGGTCGTCGCCACTGCCTCGCTCGAGCTCGGGATCGACGTCGGACCTGTGGATCTTGTCTGCCAGCTCGGGTCGCCACGCGCCATTGCGACATTCCTGCAGCGTGTCGGGCGCGCCGAGCACCGGCGTGACGGCCTTCCGAAGGGTCGAGTCTTCCCGATGTCGCGCGACGAGCTCGTCGAGTGTGTCGCGCTCTTCGGTGCGGTTCGCGACGGCTGCCTCGATCTTGTGCACCCGCCGGTCGCTCCGCTCGATATCCTCGCTCAGCAGATCGTCGCCGAGTGCGCAGCACGTGGTGACGAGGGGATAACCGAGGTCGAGCTCGCAGCGCTCGTGCGTGGCGCGGCTCCCTATGCGACGCTCGACGACGCTCGCTACGCGCAGGTGCTCGCGCTCGTCAGTGACGGGGTTGAGACCGGACGTGGCCGTCGCGGTGCCTATGTGCACCGCGACGAGGTCAACGGTGTTCTTCGGGCGCGCCGTGGTGCCCGGCTCACCGCGAGCACCTCGGGCGGTGCGATCCCCGAGCTTGCCGACTACCGGGTAGTTCTCGAGCCTGACCAGACGACGGTCGGAAGCGTGCATGAGGACTTCGCCGTTGAGGCAATGGCCGGCGATGTCTTCCTACTCGGCAGTACGTCGTGGCGGGTCTTGCGGGTCGAACAGGGCATAGTTCGCGTGCTCGACGCCGCGGGAGCGGCACCGACGCTGCCGTTCTGGCTCGGCGAGGCGCCAGGTCGAACCAACGAACTCGCCGATGCCGTGTCCCTGCTTCGGAGCCGCGTCGAGGAAGCGCTTCGAGCTGGTGGCCCAAGCGTCGCAGTCCGAGCTCTGATCGACTGGTCCGCTGTCTCGGCGCGGGCGGCTGAGGAGGTCGTTGCCTACCTAGGCGCGGCACTCGGTGAGCTCGGTGCACTGCCCACGAAGTCGCAGCTCATCTTCGAGCGCTTCTTTGACGACGCGGGCGGGATGCAGTTCGTCGTGCACTCGCCGTATGGCGCGCGGGTGAACCGTGGCCTCGGGCTCGCGCTTCGCAAGCGCTTTTGTCGAAGTTTCGATTTTGAGCTGCAGGCGGCCGCGAACGACGACGCTGTCGTGCTCTCACTAGGAGCTCAGCACTCGTTCGCGCTCGAGGAAGTGACGCGCTTCCTCTCACCGGCGACCGTTCGCGACGTATTGATCCAGGCGGTTCTCCCGACACCGATCTTCACCTCGCGCTGGCGTTGGAATCTCGGTAGGTCGCTCGTCTCCCCACGTTTCCGCGGTGCCCGGCACCTGCCTCCGGCGATTCAGCGGATGGAGGCCGACGACTTGATGGCGGCGATATTCCCGCAACTTGCTGCCTGCCAGGAGAACGTAACCGGTCCAATTGAGATCCCTGATCACCCGATCGTGGCGCAGACACTTGATGACTGCTGCACCGAGGCGATGGACCTCGAGTCATTGATCGGGCTCGTCGGAAACATCCGTTCTGGTGAGGTGGCGGTCCGTTGTATCGACACGACCGAGCCCTCGATGCTTGCCCACGAGATCTTGAACGGCAGGCCCTACACGTTTCTCGATGATGCTCCCCTAGAAGAGCGCCGGACTCGAGCCGTTGCCATTCGACGGGGCATCCCGCTCGAGGCCCATGACCTCTCTGAGTTGGACCCGCTGGTCGTCGCTGAGGTCGAGTCGGAGGTCACCCCGTCGCCGCGCGATGCCGAAGAGTTCCATGACCTCTTGCTTGCGCTCGGGATCTGTCGTCGAGAGTCGAGGTTCTCGGTCTACGCCGAGTTGCTCAGCTCTGCTCGACGGCTCTTGGAAGTTACGCTCGAGGACGGTACCGTCGCCTGGTGCGCGACCGAGCGACGTGAGCTCGTCGAGGCAGCGTTCGCCGGAGCGGAGTTCTCCGCGCCATGGCGCCTCGACAACCCGCCCGTGCATCTTGAGCGACTCGACGCGTTGCGGACACTGGTAGCTGGACATCTCGACGTAGCGATCCCCTTGACGCTCGAGGAGCTCTCGCATCGCACTTGCATCACCGATCTGGTGGCGCTTGAAGGCGTGCTTGCCCAACTCGAGGCGAAGGGGCAGATGCTCCGGGTTCAAGGGGACCGGTACGGGGCGAAGCGGATCGTCGCCCGGATCCACTCGCGTCAGCGCGATCGGAGCCGTCGCTCGATCGAGCCGGTGTCGATCGCGAGCTATCTCCGATTTCTGGTCGGACATCAGCATCTCGGCATGTCGCGCCTGAGTGGCGTTTCGGGTCTACTCGCGGTCGTCGATCAACTGCAAGGTCTCGAGGCGCCGGCCGGCGCGTGGGAGGAGTCGATCCTGCCGGCCAGGGTCTCTGGCTACACGACTTCAATGCTCGACCAGCTGGCGGCAAACGGTGAGGTTGGTTGGGGGCGGCTCACGCTTCGTGGCGAAGCCGACGACGATCGCCGATCCGGGTCGACGCCGTCGCGAGCGACGCCGATCGCGTTATTCAGGCGAAGTGATGCTGATTGGCTTCTCGCTGCTGCGCGAGGAGAGGGTCGCGCCGCGTGGCCCGCCCTCGGCGCCGCTGCCGAGGTCTGCGCCGAGCTTGCATCGAGCGGGGCGCTGTTCTTCTCTGATCTTGCCGAACGAACGCACCGCCTGCCTGTCGAGCTCGCCGAGGCGCTCTGGGACGGGGTCTCGCGGGGACTGGTCACCGCAGACGGATTCAGCGCAATGCGAGTCCTGCTCTCTGGCCGCTATCGCACGAGCTCGAACAAGAGCGGTCGAAGCTCTCGGCCTGGCCGCCCGGCACTTCGTCGGCTCTCTGGCGCGCCGGTGCAGGGCGCGCAAAAGATCATGCCGGCACTAGCCGGTGGACGGTGGTCGCTCGTGGTGGCGCCCGAGCCGGGCGTCTTTGACCGCGATGAGCTAGCGGAGTCGGTGGCCACGCAGTTGCTCGAGCGATGGGGGGTCGTCTGTTGGGAGATCGTCCAGCGAGAACGGCTCGGGGTTGCCTGGCGCGAAGTGCTGTGGGCGTTGCGGAGGCTCGAGGCTCGAGGGCTCGTCCGAGGCGGTCGGTTCATAGCTGGCCCGGTTGGCGAGCAGTTCGCGCTCGAAGGTGTGCTCGCCTCGTTGCAGCGAGCTGCGAAGGACGAAGGCATCGGCCATGAGTTGCGTCTCTCCGCCGCTGACCCGCTCAACTTGACGGGGATCTTGGTGCCTGGACCAAGGATCCCGGCCGTACGAGGTCGTGATCTGTTCCTTCTCGACGGCGTCCCGAGCGAGGCTCACGTTGCATCGGTCGGTTCCGCCGCGTCGTGAGCCGGGTTGCTTACGAAGCGGTGCTGTGCACTTCGCCATGTTGTGTTGGTCTTCGAGCTTGCGGGAGTCTTCGGTGAGCTCCCGGGCAGGTAGATAGGGCGAACTGACCCTGATCAGCTCCGGGGCCGACCCGAGGATGCGTCGGCGTGGAATCGGGGTGGCACGCCGAGGGGGCGTGGTTGTGGAAACGTAGCTGCTGGTATGGATCTCCCGCTCGATCTAGGTGAGCGCGCGTGAATCGACGAATTCGCGTGCTCGCACTCGTGCTCGTCGTCTGCTTCGTGCTGTTGTTCGTGCAGTTGAACAACTTGCAGGTACGCGAGGCTTCGCAGCTGCAAGCGAAATCGAGCCTGCTGTTGCCATCTGGGCAGACCTGGTACAGCTCGCCTCGCGGCGAGATTCTGAGCTCCGACGGGGCGGTGTTGGCTTACTCCACGAAGACCTCGGCTGGCTATGTCCGGCACTACCCCTACGGGCCGCTGTTTTCCGACATCACCGGCTACTACGACGCCGTCCAAGAAGCCGCTCCCTATGGTGTCGAGGCTGAGTACAACAGCTATCTCGTCGAGCACCAGTCGAAGCCGAAGGGGCTTTCGGGTGTGCTCGCCCAGGACAGGGGAACGGACTCGGTCGTCCTCACACTCTCGCTGCAGCTGCAAAAGGTCGCCGAGCACGCACTCGGCAGCTTCTTCGGTGCGATCGTCGCGGTCGATCCGCAAAATGGCGACATTCTCGCCATGTACTCCAATCCGACCTATGACCCGAACGGTCTCTCGTCGCTCGACCCTGCGGCCGATCAGCGTTACTACAACAGTGTCGCCAATGATCGACCGAACCCGTCCTGGGGAGGCGCACTCTTGAACAGCGCCACGAACTACCCGATCGCTCCAGGTTCGACCTTCAAGGTGATCACCACCTCGGCGATGTTCGATCGCGACCCATCGCTGCTTACGATCAACGTCCCGTACACAAATGCGCTCCGTATCAAAGGTACGGACTTTCTCTTACACAACTACGGCGGCGAGACCTGTGGCGGGGTTCTGCAGGTGATCCTCGCTCAATCTTGTGACACCGCGTACGCCTCGATTGGCGTCACGCTCGGAGCTGCCAGTCTCTATGACGAGGCGACCTCGTTCGGCTTCGACCAGGTGCCGCCGATCGACCTGCCCAAAGGTGAGGTCGCGGCATCGAACTTCCCGCCACCGGCGAGCTTTGCTGACAACCTGCCTGGAGTCGCGTACTCGGCCATCGGCCAGGAGAACGTCTCGGAGACCGCGCTCGAAGATGCACTTATCGCGTCAGCGATCGGCGACAACGGCACGATCATGAAGCCGCACGTAATGGCCAACGTCGTGAGTGACGTCGGCCAGCTCATCGACACGTACACCCCGACGCCGTGGCGGAGGGCCACCTCGTCGAGTACCGCGAACGCCGTTCGGAACTTGATGATCGGCGTCACGTCGTCCGCCCTCCGTGGGACAGCGGCGGGGGTGTTCCCTCCCACGATCACGGTCGCGGCGAAGACGGGAACCGCGGAGACCGTCGGAGGCTGTTCGGCTGACTGGCTGATCGCGACCGCACCGGCCGGCCCTGGCGCGACGCCAAAGGTCGCCGTCGCGGCGGTGCTCCCATTCCAAAATGGTTTGACGTGCAGCGACACCGGTGCAGTCGCAGCGGGACCTCGGGTCGCCGAGGTGCTCGACGCGGCGTTGGCAGAGGGGCGCTAGCAAGGAAGTAGGAGATCGTCCCGGCGGGTTGCAACGAGAGGTCGCTCGCCGTGGTCATCGCTCCTCGAGCACGAGCGACTTGCTCGCAGGCTCGCTTCGTGCCCATGTTGTAGTTGGCGTGCGATCGACGCGCGATGCTTCTTTCTTAACGGTGAGCGAAGCGCTTGGCGCGAGACACGGAGGACGCAGTGGCGAAGGATTCGACGAATACACGCCTTCGGACGGTTGACCATGAGGCGCGTGCCGCGATGGGGGCTGAGAAGCGCTTCGAGCAGGACCTGATCGACGCACTGAGTGGTGGGACCAACACGATGGTTCGTTACGTCGACACGCCTCCAGGTAGTGGATCACCTGCGGGAATGCACGTCCACGTCTTTGACCAGCTCTTTTACATTATCTCGGGGACGATGAGCATCGAGATCGACGGCGACCGGTTCGACGCGGGCCCAGGGAGCCTCGTCGTATTTCCTGAGGGCGTTCCACATCGCAACTGGAACGAGGGAGCTGAGGCGACGATCCATCTGGCGATCAACTCGCCCCTGCCAGATCCGACGAAGCCAATCTCGATCTCGGTCTGACGCCGAGCGATCTGGACAAGCGAGTTCGAACGCTGGCATCGATGAGCGTATTTACCGACGGTGAGCTCGAGTATCTCGCTTCTCAGCGACTGGCTCGAATCGCGACGGCCTCGGCGTCTGGCCAGCCTGACGTTGCCGTCGTCGGCTTCGGGCTCGACGGCGACGCCATCGTGAGCGGTGGCATCGATCTCACCAAGA
Organism: Acidimicrobiales bacterium; assembly: GCA_036510575.1. GTDB lineage: Bacteria > Actinomycetota > Acidimicrobiia > Acidimicrobiales > Bog-793 > DATCDR01. The sequence goes on from DATCDR010000098.1 coordinate 16,044, forward strand.
CCATCCGGATGCGGTTTTTGCAGGAGAACCCGCGAGCCACGATCGTCGTCGACGATCTGGCGTCGGTCACGCCGTGGGCGCCTCGGGGCGTGAAGGTGCGCGGTCGTGCGAGCCTCGAGGACCTCGATGGCGCCCTTCGGATCCGCATCGAGCCCGAGGTGATCTGGAGCTGGGGGATAAATCGCGACGCCGAGAAGCGGTTCGCCTCGATCGAGCGCCGAGCTGTGGGCGGCTCCTGACGAAGCAAGCGGCGATACGTGCTCGACACGTGATTCGCGACTTCGTCGTGATCGTCGTTTCCGGCCGACGCCTTGACGACGTCGTCGGTCTCCCGATTCTCAGCTCGTCGGTGGCGCCGGGTCTCGCCTGGACTCCTCGATGAGCCATGAGAAGAGTCGCTTGCTCGCTTTCTCGCGCGGCAGGCATTCAGGGTGCCACTGGACCGCGAGCACACGACGTTCTCGATTCTCGATCACCTCGACGAGCCCATCCTCAGCTCGGCCCATCGGCTGGAGGTGATCTCCAAGTAGCTCGATTCCTTGGTGGTGCATCGAATTCACGTCGAGCTCCCGGCGCTCGAGAAGCCCTGCGAGGAGGGACTCGGGCTCGAGGAGGATACGGTGAACGGTCTCGTAGCGTCGCCGGGGCCGGGTGTGTCGGATGCCATTCGCATCGTCAAGGTGCTGGCGAAGCGTCCCACCGAACGCGACGTTCACCAGCTGGGCGCCTCGACAGACTCCAAGGACGGGGATCCCGCGCTCGAGAGCGGCGGCGACTAACGCGAGCTCGGATCGGTCGCGCTCGTTATCAATGCCGGACGTCTTCTCCTCTCGAGCCGCGCCGTAGTGGTCCGGCGAGATGTCGCCGCCGCCGGTGAGGAGCAGTCCGTCGAAGCTCGCTACTGCTCGCTTCGCGATCTCTCGGGGCGCGGGTGGGATGAGCAATGGAACGCCGCCCGCTTGCAGCACTGCGGTGACGTACTCGCGCGGGGTCGAGTCGAATCGCCGACCTCCGTGCGTCTCGCGCCCGACGCAGACCCCGATCCTTGGCTCGTTGCTCACGACGACTTGCCGATCAGGTGCTGTCCTGCGGCTGTGACGAAGGTCATGGCAACACGTTGTAGTCGGATTTCTGGGATTCGTTCGCGCGCTGCTGGCTGAAGGTGGGATCCTGATAGTGAATTTCGCGATTGGGGGCAGTGAGCGACTTGGCGACGTGGGATCCAAAGGCCGACCAGGTGGGGAGCTTGCTCCGGCCTGATGAGCTCTTGGCAGCACGAGGCAAGTACCGACGAGGCGAGATCGACCATTCGTCGCTCAGTGAACTCGAGGACAGCCTGATCGTCGAGGCACTGGCTCGCCAACGCGACCTCGGCATGGGAGTGCTCACCGACGGCGAGTTCCGGAGGGATGCGTGGCAGACCGACGTTACCTGTGCACTCGAGGGATTCTCACCAGAGCGGCCGATTGTCCGAAACACGCTCCTCGATGGCTCAGTGGTGGAGCTTGAGATGCATACCAACCACTCGTTGGTCCGCTCCGTCAGGTTCGACGCATCACCAGGACCCCCAGGCGGTCGTGTGCGGCGAGGGCACTTCCGCGCAGAACTTCGGGATCTTTGAGCGGTTAGGTGGCATGGAAATGCTGCACAAGTTGCCTGAGTTGATGGAGTGAAGACAGATCGGGTCGAAGGAGTCGTTTGCTCTTGACGGGTTTTTGCCTGGGCGCTTAGCGTTCGCCAAGTCGAAGCCTGGAGGCGTCACCAAGTGAATAGGCATAGAGTCCACCGCGCCAGTGTTGGACTTCCTCGACGCTGGTTGCAAAAGAGATGGCGCGTCGCAGTGCTCGTGGCCATGTCAGCCCTCTCCTTCGCGGTCGTGGGTTCGAGCATGGTCTCGATCGCCGGCGCGGCCACCGTCAACGTGACGTCGTTCACTATCTCCTCTTCGACGCCGGTGTACGGCGCGACAAACACCTACAGCGTGACGCTCGTCGTGCCGATGACCGATCCGGCGCCAACTGGGACGGTGACTGTCACCGATCCAACGCCGAGAACCTGCTCCATCACGACGTTTACGCCGAGCGGTGACGGCGTGACCTATACGGGGAGCTGCGCAATCGCCGCCGAGGATACGGTCGGGACCGTCAGCGCCTCCTTCGCGGGCGACACGAACTACAACCCGGCCTCCTCGTCGAACAGCGTCACCATCGGCAAGGCCAACCAGAGCAACCTGACGGTCACCTCGACGTCGGTCAACTACAACGCCACCGCCACGACCCTCCCTCTTGTAACAAGCGGCGGACTCGGCGCCGGGGCTGTCACGTACGCGTTCACGGCGGGCACGGCAGGTTGCTCGGTGACGGGTACTACGTTGAGCGCGACAAGCGCCGGGACCTGTACCGTCACGGCCACCAAGGCTGCCGACACCGACTACAACGCGGTCTCATCGGTGGCGACGACGGTCACGGTCGCCACGATCGCGCAGGCTGCCCTGGTGGTCTCTTCGATCGCGGTCAACTACGACCCAACCGCCACGACCCTCCCCTTAACGACGACCGGAGGATCTGGTACCGGGGCTATCACGTTCGTGGGCACAGCTGGCACCGCTGGTTGCTCGGTCTCTGGCACGACGTTGAGCGCGACGAGCGCGGGGACCTGCACCGTTACCGCCACCAAGGCCGCGAGCACCGACTACAGCGCGATCTCCTCGGTGGCGACGACGGTCACGGTCAACCCGATCGCGCAGGCGGCACTGACGGTCACCTCGACCGCTGGTACCTACAACACACCCCTCACCCTCGCCACGACCGGCGGGTCCGGTAGTGGGGCTCTCACCTACGCAGTCACCGCGGGAACGGCAGGTTGCTCGATCACGAGTGGTGTGTTGATCGCGGCCAGGGCCGGAACCTGCACCGTTACCGCCACTTTGGCCGCGAGCACCGACTACACCGCGATCTCCTCAGCGGCGACGACGATCACCATCGCCGAGATCGCCCAGGCGCCGCTCACGATCACCTCGACGTCGGGCACGATCAACACCGCTTTAGCCCTTGGGGCGACGGGCGGATCCGACGGTGGGGCGATCACCTACGTGCTGAACGCCGCGGGCACTGCAAATTGTTCGATCTCGAGCGGCGTCTTGTCGGCGTCTACTGCGGGCACCTGCACGGTCACGGCAACCATGGCAGGGAACGCCGACTACAACGCGGTCTCGTCACCGCAGACGACGATCACCATCGCCAAGACCAATCAGGCGGTGCTTTCGATCACGTCGACGTCTGGCGTCTATAACTCTTCGCTCACGCTTACTTCGAGCGGAGGATCCGACGGTGGTGCGGTCACCTACTCGCTCAGCTCGGCTGGCACGGCAGATTGTTCGATCACGAACGGCGTGTTGATCGCGACGAGTGCAGGGACGTGCAGCGTCGTCGCCACCATGGCGGGGAACAACAACTACAACGCGGTCTCGTCATCGACGACGACAATCACGATCTCTAAGACCTCCCAACCTGCCGCGATCTCCGCGGTCGCGGTCGCCCACTTCACAGCACTTAGTGCCGGCAGCCTCACGCTTCAGGTCGTTGGCACGCCGTCGCCAGTCCTCAGCTTCAAGGGATCCTTGCCCGCAGGTCTACGGCTCACGAACAACGGGAGCGGCACGGCGACGATCTCCGGCTTCACCGCCCTTTTGGCGCTCGGAACGCACCACCTCACGTTGGTCGCCTCCAATGGAGTCGGCTCGGGCGCCATCCGGTCGCTCGAGATCGTTGTCGGGTTCGCACCCGTGGTCTTCACCCCGCCCACTGCCACGTTTGTGGCAGGGAGCAAGGATCGCTTCGTCGTGACCAGCGCCGGCTACCCGGCGGGTTCGGTCACCGAGTCGGGCACCTTGCCGGCCGGGGTGAGGTTCGCGCAAAGCGGAAATGGGACGGCGACGTTGGCAGGTGTCCCGAGCGTTACCGATCGCGGGAGCTATGACTTCTCAATAATCGCGAAGAATGTGTTCGGGACCCGCTCCCAGGCGTTCACGTTGGTCGTGGGTGCGGTTCCGGCGTTTAGCTCCCCTGGCTACGCGAGCTTCAAGATTGGGACGCCGACCGTCTTTCGAGTCGCTGCTGGCGGGTCGCCACTGCCGACCATCACCGAGGCAGGGACTTTGCCCGTTGGCATGCGATTTGTCGGAGGGCGCGGAGCGGGCACGCTGTCGGGTACACCAGCAAAGGGCTCGAGTGGCACGTATCGGATCACTTTCACAGCTGGCAGGGGCTCTAATTTCCGTGCGACCCAGACATTCACGTTGGTAGTTGCCGCAACTCCGAGTGTCAGCCATCCGACCGTCACCCACCCGACGGTCGGTCAGCCAACCTTTAGCTCAGCCGATAAGACAACCTTCGTGGTTGGTGACGCGACCGTCTTCGTCGTGGCCGCGAAGGGCAAGCCGTTGCCGAGCGTCACCGAGCGAGGGACTCTGCCGGTGGGCGTGAGCTTCCAGGGAGGTTCGGGGACGGGAATACTCTCTGGCACCCCGGCGAAGGGCACGAGCGGCGTGTATCGAGTCACGCTCACGGCGGGCAAGGGATCTGCCTCCAGCGCGAGCGAGACGTTCACCCTCACTATCTCCAGCACCTGAGCTCCCGCTTTGCCGAGGTACTGCAGTACCAGCTCTTCGAACGGTCTGCGTCGGAACTTGGGGTGGCCGAGCTGGCAGAGCGGGACAACTCAACTCTGGCATGCGCATCGCCCGCCTCGCTCGTAGGCTCGATGTATGCGCCACGGGCTGTATTTTCTTCCCGCTGGCGAGCTGAGTGACCCAAGGACGCTAATTGAGCTTGGCATCGCTGCAGAAGAGCACGGCTGGGACGGCTTCTTCCTCTGGGACCACATCCTTCGTCCAACCGGCCAGCCGCAGGATCTCGCCGATGTCTGGGTCGCGCTCTCGGCTGTCGCGACGGTGACGTCACGGATTCGCCTCGGTCCGATGGTCACGCCTACCGCTCGCCGTCGTCCACAGATCCTCGCCCGCCAGGCGATCACACTTGATCATCTCTCGCTCGGTCGCCTCATCGTCGGCCTTGGTCTCGGGGTTGACACCAGTGGCGAGCTCTCCAAGTTCGGCGAGGTCACCGATCCGATCGCTCGCGGCGACGCGCTCGATGAGGCCGCTGAACTGCTCGCGAACTGGTGGGGCGGCGAGCGCGCAACCATCCACAGCAGTCGCTATCGAATCGACGACGTTGAGCTCTTGCCGAGGCCGCTGCAGCGTCCGCGGATCCCTATGTGGTTTGCTGCCCGGGGAAATGCAGCTCGGCCGGTGCGTCGTGCTGCGCGCTACGACGGCGTGTTCGCCATCGAAATCGATCGCGATGGTCTCCGCAGAGTGGTCCGGATCGTCGCCGAAGCGCGGGGGCACCTCGACGGCTTCGACGTGGCCGTGCACGCGACCCAAGGCGAAGACCTGTCAGCTTGGGAGGCCGACGGCGCGACCTGGGCGATGTGGTCCTTTCCGCCCGGTGAGAGCTCGAGAGGTGTCAGAGCGCGTATCGAGGCGGGACCCTCGATGCATGGACCGACGTGATCTGCTCAACACCGAGTCGGTCGAAGTCCTGCTCGATGAGCAACTCGTTGGTCACCGACGCTTCGTCGGATTGAATGGCGTCCATGCCCAACTTCGACGGAGCCGCATACCAGGCCAGGATCGACGCCTTAGCCGAGACAGGTGTCAACGTCCACGGTGAGGCAACGCTGGTCCGAGCCTTGAACCCTGCGTCGGTACTTGACGCTGGCTGCGGGACGGGGCGTGTCGCCATCGAACTCGCTCGCCACGGCATCGACACCGTAGGCGTCGATGTTGACGCCTCGATGATCGCTGAGGCCAGGCGCCGCGCTCCTGAATTGGAGTGGATCGAGTCGGACCTCGCAGCCCTGGCGCTCGGCCGTAGCTTTGACGTAGTGGTTCTTGCTGGCAACGTGCCCCTCTTCTGCCCAGTCGAAACGCGTGCGTCGCTCGTTCGAGCGTGCGCTTCGCATTTGCTCCCTGGCGGTGTGATAGTCGCCGGCTTCCAACTTCAGCGAGGCTACGAATTGAGCGAGTACGACTCCGCCTGTGACGCGGCTGGCCTCTCGCTTCGAGAGCGCTTTGCCACGTGGGATCATGAGCGATTCCGAGCGGGCTCCGTCTACGCGGTCTCGGTGCATGTGCGTTGAGCCGGCGCTCCGTCGACCGCCGCGGAGCATCGGCTCGGAACGTGTCAGCTGGATGCATCCATCCGGCTAGTGAACCTTCTACGTCGTCGCGGCCGAGGCCATAGCCAACAAATGGAACCGAGCGGTTGGTCGCGACGCGGCGCTCCGCGTTGGCGACATACGGGTCGGGAACGCCGCAGCCTGGTCTGACAGACTTGTGTCTCGTCTCGAAGGGAGCATCTCGATGCCATTTCGCAGAGGTAACGCAAGTCCAGGTGGATCGGGCCAACCAGTCTCCGCGGGCGGAGATCCGGCATCGACGCCACTGCCGCTCGCGGCCGCACAGCGGGTTGAACGTCTGGCCTCGACGGAGTCCCAGGGAGCCTTCACCTCGGATCTCTCGGTCGACGAGCACCTGCTGGTCACACAATCTGGCTTCGAGCCGGTTGGCTATGTGATGGGTACATCGATCTACCACGTCGGCATACAGGTTGCTGCGTGGAATCAGTCCCAGGAGCTGCAGACACTCACGCAGGCGATGTACAACGCCAGGGAGTTGGCGATCGAGCGGATGAAGATGGAAGCAGATGCCCTCCACGCTGACGGCATCGTCGGCGTCGACCTGCGGATTCAGATGTATGCGTGGGGCCAGGACGTGCTCGAGTTCGTCGCCCAGGGAACCGCCGTCAGGTCCATGACCGAGCCCGGCTCGGCGAAGCTCTCAGACGGAAGTCCGTTTACGTCTGATCTCTCCGGGCAGGACTTCTTTACGCTCATCCAGGGAGGCCACTTCCCAGTAGCGTTTGTGCTCGGGAACTGCGTGTACCACGTTGCCCACCAGTCGGCGATGCAGGCGCTGCGTCAGAGCGGCCAAAATCAGGAGATCGCGCAGTTCACCGAGGCGGTGTACACCGCGCGCGAGCTCGCCATGACACGGATGCAGGCCGAAGCCGACGAATACGGCGCCCATAGCATCGTCGGTGTCCGAGCCGTGGTCGCCAATCATGTCTGGGGCGAGCACGCGACGGAGTTCCTGGCCCTTGGCACTGCCGTTCGCCGCGTTGGCGAGACGGTTCCGTCGGTTCCGGTGTCGCTGACCCTTCCGCTTACTACCTAGGGATCTCCTCGGTGTTGACCACTGCGGTTCAGGCGCTTCGATCAGGCGTGGCGACTGGTCCGTGGCAGTAGGTTCACCGTGGCTGTTCCGTAGGTAGGTCCCTCTTCGGGTGTCTACGGCCGCCACCGCGTGCTTGGTCATTTGGTCGGGGCGCGAACTACCGGCAAGAAGGAGGCGCAGATGCGCGTTCGGTTAATGAGACCAGCAACCGTGGCAACCGTGACAATCGTCCTGATTGTTTCCGGAGGAGGTGCTGCGCTTGGCGTCTCTGCGCTTGTGACGAAAGTTCCGACTTTCGCTCGCGCCTGCATGAGCTCGACGGGTTCACTCGTCCTCGCCTCCGGATCGACGTGCGCGAAAGGTCTGAGCCAGGTCGAGCTCCCGCTTTCGACGGCGACGAGCGCGAAAGGTGCCACCGGTCCCCGGGGCAAACCAGGTCCGCAGGGCCTCGCGGGCTCGCCCGGGCCGCAAGGAGTTGCAGGGACACCAGGGGCAGTTGGACTGACAGGGGCCACTGGGCCGGCCGGAGCCTCTGGGACGGGCGTGGCGACCTACACCGAGTCGGTCGCCACGCCCGGTGCCTCGATCACGCAGCCGAACACCGTCACGTTGGCGACGATCGGGCCCTTCACCGTCACCGGCGCGTGCTACACGGCTTCTTCTGGTACGGACGTGACCGCTGTGACCTATTTCTCCACGAGTGAGGACCACGCCTCATATGACGTAATTGGCTACAGCGGTGTTGGCGAGTTCGACGTGTCGTCGGGGAATATCCAGATCGGCGTCGCGACCACGGGGAGCCTCGGCGCTCCCTCGCAGGTCTCCCACGAGCCGACGTTCTTGCAGTCGCCCGACGGCAGTGTCGACGCGTACCTCTACGACAGCGCGAGCGTCTATCACGGCTCTGCTGGCGGAGCATCGGCGCCCGCGTGCAACTGGTCTGGTTACTACGTGACCTACTGAGAGCTCTCGCCGCACGATCTCGGCGCCGAAAGGTTGGCGCTCAGCTGGCGGGGATCGCCACCACCTGCGTCTCGGTGAAGGCGAGCAGTCCCTCGCGACCGAGCTCGCGACCGATGCCGGACTGGTTGAGGCCGCCGAATGGCGTCCGTTCGTCGACAAAGGGTGCGTTGTGGCCGTTGTAGAAGGTGACGCCGGTGCGAAGCTGCGCGGCGATCGTGCTGCCGTGCCCGACGTCGCTCGACCACTCCGATGAGCACAGTCCGACCAGGTGTCGTTCCTCTGAGCGACGGCGTCTGTCTCGCTGTCCTAGCCGATGATCGGAAGCGACGGGCCGAATTGCTCGTCGGTGACGATCCCAAGGTTGGGCTGGGTTCAGAACGAGGCTTGGAAGCAGGTAGTTCTTAGAGGCCCCGAGCGCCCCATCCACATAGGAGCCGAGCTCGATCACCTCTGCGCCAGCGGCACGAGCCTGCTCGACGAGACCGACGACGATCTCGTTATGCCGCGTCATATTGAGCGGGCCCATCGTCGACTCGCTCGCGAGGCCGGGGCCGACCATGGTGTGCTCGAGCACGGCGCGCACCCATCTACGACCTCATCGAAGCGGCTGTTCGGCACGTAAAGGCGCTTTATCGCCATGCAGACCTGGCCGGTGGTCGAAAACGCCCCATCACGAGAACGCATCGTTTGTGCTGCGTTGGCGATTGCAGGATCTCCAAACTTTGACCGCGTCAAGCCTCACGGATCCGCCGGAGCAAGCACTAGCTTTTGTGGTGCCTTCACCGCTGTGCCGGGGGTTCTCGGACCAACCGACCCGGTTAGGAGCCCGGCCGCGAGCTCATCGCAGCTCGGGCCAGACCAACGCCGGAAGTAATCGATGCAAGTAAAGGAGACACCGACAGTGCCATTTTACGAGAGAGGCGATGTTCGCATCCGTTACGAAGAAGTTGGCAGTGGCTTTCCGCTTCTGGTTACGCCGGGTGGCGGCCTGAACTCGCGAGTCAGCAATTGGCGCACCGCGGTAATCAACGCCATGGAAGCTTTCAAGGACGACTTCCGCTGTATAACGATGGATCAACGTAATGCCATCGGCGGCGAATCGACTGGTCCCATCGCTGTCGATGATCCGTGGGGTGCGTTTGCAGATGACCAACTGGGGTTGATGGACCACCTCGGCATCGACGAGTTCTTTTTCATGGGTTACTGCATTGGCGGCTGCTTCGCACTCAAGCTTATGGAGCGCGCGCCTGATCGAATCGTGGCCGGCGTCATTTGCCAGACGGTTGGGCACCGGCCGGAGAACCCGGATGTTATGTATGACGCCGGTCGGGACTCCTGGGCTCCGGAACTGCTTGCCGAGCGGCCCGAGTTAACCATGGCGACTATCGAGACGTATCTGCACAACCTTTACCGACGCAATCCCGACTTCGTGTACAGCGTTTCGCGTGACTTCGTGCGCTCGTGCACTACACCCATGCTGGTTTTGCCGGACGATACCCCTGCGCATTCGTACCAGACCTCCGTCGATATCGCGGAGCTGGCCCCGAATGCCACCTCGACGGTGTTCCCCTGGCGAGAGCCGCCCGAGTTGAAGACCAGGACAACCAGTGAGGTGCGCACGTTTCTCCGGAGCCACCAGCCTTAGGAAATCGCGGCTCGAAAGATCGGACGGTACCGAACTCGGGACATCGTGATGCGAACGGAGGTGGACGCGCGGCCGCGGCGAATCAGTTGTCGCGAGGTACGAGAGCTCGAAGGTGGGCCGCGAGTAGGATCATCCCCGGTGCCGTTCGAGATGACCGATCAAATCAGACGCCATCTGATCGAGGATCGAGTGCTTTGGCTGACGACGGTCTCGCCCACCGGCCGGCCTATTCCCCGACCAATCTGGTTCTTCTGGGATAGCTCTCACATTCTGATCTATAGCCTCAACACGGCGGTGAGGCTGGCGAATATTCGTACCAATGAAAAGGTGTCCGTTCACTTCAACTCCAGTGTTGAGGGTGAGGATGCCGTTGAGGTGGCCGGAATTGCAGAGATCGTTGGCTCGTCTCCGCCGCCCTCGGCAAATGAGCTGTACATCGCTAAGTACGGACGCGACATCGAAGAGGCGACGGACTTTGATCTGGAATCGGTCGATCGCGATTTCCGCACGCTGATCCGAATCGAGCCCGTTCGTGCCTGGGCTGCTGCCTGAGTTTCAACCAGTTGCGCCGTGTCAGACATGGCTAGATCACGTCATCGCGCCGCTGTTAAGTGACGCGCCTGGCACCTGAAGGCCGGGTGCGACGGTACGGAGACTTGTCAGCGGGTCGTCGGGCCCGGCTTGTCGAATGCCTTGGCGATCCGGTCAGCGCCTCCCAATCCGAGCTGTACTCTCGGGCAAAAGGAGGTCATCATGCCGAACATCACACCGTTCCTCTGGTTTGACAGCCAAGCCGAGGAGGCCGCCGAGTTCTACGTCTCGATCTTTCCGAACTCGAAGATCACCGAGGTCTCCCGGTACGGCGAAGCAGGTCCTGGACCGGTAGGCGCGGCGATGGTTGTGGCGTTTGAACTCGACGGCAGCCCATTTCTCGCGCTGAACGGCGGACCCGATCACTTCCACTTCGACGAATCGATTTCTTTCTCGATCGACTGCGCCAGTCAAGTCGAGATCGATCACTACTGGCACTCGCTCTCAGAAGGCGGAGCTGAAATCGCTTGCGGCTGGCTCCACGATAAATACGGTCTCCGCTGGCAAGTGGTGCCGTCGGTTCTGCCGGACCTTCTCAGTGATCCAGATCCAGAACGCGCCAAGCGCGTGACTGAGGCGATGTTCACGATGAAAAAGCTCGATATCGCAGCATTGCTTGCGGCCGGGGACGACACCACAAACTAGAGCTGCCGACGATGATCGATTGGTCTCTCGCACACCATGACGGTTCTTTACCTGTTATACGTGTAACTCGGCAACGGACTGTGCACTCGGCCCGTGTGTCGAATGGGGTCAGCGTGTGAGACCTGCGCGTATCTCAAGACCGGGCCCGAGTTCGTGCCCGTCTCGTTGCGCCAACGCGACCATGCCCGAGAACAAGGTCAGTCCCCTTCGAGGAACTCGTCATCAGAGCCAAAGGAGAGACGACTTGACACGGATTACACGTATAACACCGGCTAGCGGCGCTTCGAAGGCTCCGACAACCGGCGAGACTTATGACATGACTGAATCCAAGTCGATTCCAAGTCTCCACCGGGTCAGTGTCACTGGTCCAAGGGTTCATCTTCGTGAGGTCGGCGAGGGGGACTTCGACGCGGCCTGGGCATGGGCATCCCGGGAGGAGTTCTTCAGGTTCTTGCCTATCGAGCAGCCCGACCGTTCGGACGAGCGCATCTGGCTCGAGTCAGTCATCGCAGAAGCGCGAGAAGTGTCGAGGCGTCAGTACCAGCTCGGTATCGAGGCACTCAATAACGGCAGCCTCGTCGGGATGGTCCGGCTCGGAATCGACTCCGAAAGGGACCGGAGCGCGAATATCGGTTACGGCATCAATCCCGATTTCTGGGGCCTCGGCTATGCGACCGAGGCGGCGCGACTCATCGTCAGGTTCGGTTTCGAGACGCTCGGCTTGCATCGCATCTGGGCGACGCATCATCCGGAGAATTTCGCCTCGCGTCGGGTGCTCGACAAGATTGGCTTTCAAGAAGAGGGACGCCGTCGCGACGACCGTTTCGTCGGAGGTGCCTGGTACGACTCTGTCGTGTGCTCGATTCTTGAGTCAGAGTGGTCGCCAAAAGAGACTGACCGCCGCGCCACCTAACCGGTTCAGCGTGACACCGTTTGGCGCTTATGGGAGAGCCCCCGTCGGGCGTCAGTCGAGAACACCCCAAAGGTCCGAGAGTAACGAGAGGTGCGAGTGAGCCATTGAGTTCCGGCAGAGGCAGAGCGGGTCGTAGTGGAGAGAGCGGATCCCTGCGGCCTCTGCTCCTCGAACGTCGAACCGTTCGGAGTCGCCGACGTAGACGCACTGATTCGGCTCGAGCCGGAGCGCGGCAAGGGCAGGGGTAAAGATCCTCGGGTCAGGTTTTGCGACGCCGACAAGCGCCGAGTCGATGATGCTGGCGACCGTCGGAGATGGGCCAACGCCGACCTGACACAGTCCTTGTCGACGGAGGCTCTCCTCCACCGTCCCGTCCGAATTGCTCACGATTGCGACCGGCGCGTCCTGGGAAGAGAGCTGGGCAAGCAGCTCGACACCGCCTGGAACCTGCTGAGACCCAGGTCGATCGCGGGCAGCTTCCACAGCTCGTCAAAGGCCCCGAGGCCAGCAGCGAGTTCATCCCCGGCGAAGCCAAGTGCGGAGAGGTAACCGATCTCATAAGGGCGATCGGACAGCGCCCTCGTCTCGTCGTCTACGTAATGCACGGCTAGGTAGTGCGCGGCGCTCAGCAGAGCGTCGTCCAGCGCTAGACCAAAACCACGAAGTGCCTGACCGACAATGGCCTCGTCGGGTACGAGGAGGACGCCGCCGACATCGAGGATCACCGCAGTTCGCATGGAACGAGTATCTCAACTCATGACGTGCCTACGCAGGCGTCGACGCTGGCACTGTCACGTAACACCAGGACGCGGCTTGTTCGGAGGGAATACTTTGCAAATGAGGTTTACGCTGCTGCACAGTCCGGTCGTCGGTCCCTCGACGTGGCGATGGGTGGCTGAAGCCCTGAGAAACGCCGGTCACGAGGTTATCGTTCCCGACCTTGTAGCGGCGGCGATCTCTGGCGATCCCCTGACGTTCGCCGGTGCTGCAATCGACGCGTGTGATGCCGACGATGTGGTGCTCGTCGGGCACAGTGGCGCTGGAGCGATCCTCCCTCTGGTCGCCCAGGGACTGACGCACGCTCCTCGACTCACGGTGTTCGTCGATGCCGGCCTCCCGCCCTGCGAGGGATCGCTCACGGCTGGTGGGGACTTCATAAGCAGGTTGCGTGAACTGGCGATCAATGGAGTGCTTCCGATGTGGTCTCAATGGTGGCGCGCGGGACTGCTTGAAACTCTCGTTCCCGATGTCGATCGCCGGGAAGCAATCGAACGTGAACTCCCCGAGATCCCCATCCGGTTTTATGAGACTTCGATCGACGTGCCGAAGGGCTGGTGTACGGCCCCCGGCGCCTACGTATTGTTGAGTGTCGGCTACCGCTCCGACGCGGATAGGGCGCTGGAGTTCGGATGGCCCGTCGTTGAGCGACCCGGGCGGCACCTCGACATCGCCAACAACTGAGATGCGATCGCGGACCTTCTCGTCAAGCTCGGCCGCCGCCCCTGAACGCTGCCGGTTGGTGGCGCCAGTCGCGGTTAGTCGCCAGGCCGGTCTGGCCAGCAGATCGCGGCGACCACGCCGTAGTGGTCACTTGCCATGTGGCCGGTAAGCGAACGGTCGCAGACGACCCTCGCCGCGGTGACCTGGCCAGCTGGCACGACGTCCTCCCTTGCGCCAGAGCTCCATCCCACCGCGACCTTCGGCGTTCCAACAAAGACGTAGTCGCAGCGCGCGTCGAAGCAGTACGCCGGTGGTATGAGCGGATTCGCGTGGTCCCAGGTGATGCCTGGGCCGTTGCCTATGACGCCCCACGCATCCTGGTAGAAGGTCGATCGGCCAGTAAGCGAGCACTCGCCCCGTAAGTAGGCGATCGCGAGCGATCGCGGGCCGGTGTTGAAATCACCCGCGAGTACGGGTGGGAGCCTCGAGGTCGGGTCGCTCGTCTCGCGGATCACCTCGTCGATGCGCAATGCCTGGGCCTCACGCACCGCTGCGCCGTCCAAGGCCGAGGTGAGATGGACGCAGTACAGGTCGATTCCAGCGGTCCTCGCGTGTAGGAGGATCTTCGGCCAGACGTCGTCGCACTCGAGCAGGAACTGGTCCTGGTGCTCGATAGGCCAACGCGAAAGTATGGCGTGCCTGACGCTCGGCCTTCGTCGTCGTCAATGCCACCGAACGCGACGAACCACTCGCCTGGAAGCGTGGCAGCGAGCCAGCTCGCGACGTTGCCGCTATCTTCTTCTCGGCACTCTTGCAAGAAGATGGCGTCTGGCCTTTCGGCAGTGACCCATGCGGCGATCTCGTTCCACCGGTGCTTCGTCGGCGGTTTGAACAGCGTGTTCAGCGTGAAGACGCGAAGCACCGGAATGCCCGACAAATCCACCTCGACAGCCTAATGGGGAGCGGACGAGCGAGGTCGGGTGACACAACACCGGGACTGCGACTCGATCCCCGACAGGCACATCAGGGAACGAGCCCGTTGGCCGCTACCCGAACATAGGCTCAGATCGCGCTCGTTTCCTATGACCCTGCGGCGATGCTCGAGAGCGAGGACAATGGACATCACCGACGCAGTCGCCTCAGTGTTGCGCGAGGTGAGCCTTGAGGTCGTCGAGCCTCGGTTCGCGTCGACCGACGGTGATTCCTGGGCGAAGTCGCCGGGAGAGATCGTGACCGAGGCGGATCTGCTGGCGGAAAAGGCGATCGCGATTCGCTTGAACGCGCTCCTTCCCGGGGTCCCAGTCATTGGGGAGGAATCTGTCGATCTCGACCCGCATTTGCTGAGCGCGCTCGGGGCACCAAGGTCCTGGCTCGTAGACCCGATCGACGGCACCGCAAACTTTGCGGCTCGCTCGTCCAATTGGGCGATGATGATCTCACTACAAGAGGCCGGTGTGACGGTGCTGTCGTGGATCTGGCAACCAATGACACCCGCGATGTACGTCGCCGAGTTGGGATCCGGCGTGACTCGCAACGAGCGGCCGCTGAGACTGAGTGATCGTCCTGACGCGCCGTTACGTGGAGCGGTATACCTGCGTTTTCTCGACGATGTGGCGCGATCCGCCGTCAACGAACGCGCGCATGCGCTCGACTGTGAGGTTCTACGGGGCCACGGATCGGCAGGGGTCGAGTACCCGTTGGTCGCAACCGGAGGGCAGGACTTCGTTGTGGTGTGGCGCACCCTTCCCTGGGATCACGCTCCTGGCAGCCTCGTCGTGAGCGAGGCCGGCGGCAAGGTCGCGAGGCCGGATGGGAGACCCTACGTTCTCGACGACGGTCGATTCGGCTTGGTCGCCGCTGTCGACGAATCGACGTGGTCTGCCGCGGCATCTCTACTTGGTCCGCAATCGCTAGGAGCTCCCTGAAGTGGATCCGCCGAGATAAGAGCCTCCGAGAATCGTCCCAGAACCGGGTAGTGGCGGCCTCACCAGGAGTCGTTAGAACCTGTCAACACCCTGCGACGAGCCGCAGGACCCCTACGCCGGCAACGATTGCAGCATCGCAATGAGCTCGTCGCGCCGATACCCGTTTCTCCGACCAAGCTCTACGAGCTCTTTCATCTTCGCGATCATCATTCCTTGCTCCGGTGTCCCCGACACGGTGATGGCGCGCCCTCGCCCTACCTCCAAGAGACCCTCGTCGCGAAGTAGCCGAAGGGCCCGAAGCACCGTGTTGGTATTGACGCCGAGTACCGCGGCGAGGTCCTTCGCTTGTGGAATCCGTTCACCTGGTTTCGCTTCTCCATCCGCAAGCGCGCGTCGTAGCTCTGCGGCAACTTGTTCGTGAAGATACGTCGGGTCGGCCCGATCCACCGCCGCGATCTCGAACACGGCTGGATCGCTATCCGGTTTTCTTTTGACAGAACTCATAACAACAATGATAGTAGCGTTATATGGCAATCACTCACGAATCCAGAACTTCGGAGACCACGCCAAAATCAACTTCGGAGACCACGCCAAAATCCAAATCGGCGGACGAGCTATCTCCCGCGGAGAGCCAGGACCTGCAGGCGCTGTTTAAGGAGGCCAGGCGCCGAGAAACGAGAAGGCGTCTTGGCATCGGGACGCTTGTCACGCTCGTAATAGGAGCTGCAGTCGTCGTCGCTCTCAGCGCCGGTCACACCGACCATCGTCCACAAAGGATCACGACGTCAACGTCGTCATCAGCAGTGCCCGACCCCGCGACGGAGATCTCCTCAGTGACCGTCACCGTCACGCGAAACACGATCACCTCGCGGGACACGGTCGCAGACGGCGACGGACAGATTGTGACGACGACACTCGGCGACCGACCACTGCAGATGAACGTCGCTCGGTTTAACTTCGGCGACTCATTGCCACGATCTAATACCGAGGCGGCATATCTGAAAGGTCTTGCCGCGGCCGAAACCAGCTCGGAGGTGGTCACGGTCGGCAAGGTCACCACCGAGTACCAGCCACTAGGCGGCCCGTTCGTCACAGTGTGCACGCCTGTTTGCACTCGAACCACCCGCGGTTGGGTCGCGTATCCCATTTCTGCTACGAAGTTGCCGCCTACCGCCAGGTACTCACCGTCGCTTGTTCTCGTCGGACTGATGTCCATCGAAGCTCGCCCACTTGCAAGGATCGGGACCGCGGTGGTGACAGGTGTTCGCACTACGGAATACCGGGAGTTGGTAGATGCTGCGAAGTGGTCCGGGGCGACCGCTCTGAAGCTGTCAGCGATTTTTTACCCGCGGACTCCGCCGGCGACGAAAGAGATCGACCTCTGGCTCGATAGCCAGGGCCGACTTCGCCAGGTCCAGGTTTCCTCGCACGGACTCGAGGGGCCTGCCGGCGACGTCACGATTCCCACGTTGAACGTCAGCACCTGGACGTTCTCGAATTTCAATCGCACCCCACGCGTTACGCCACCTCGCCGCAATGACACTCTGTTCGAGACAAGGCCGCCCGAGAGCACCTGCAGCGGACCCAGCGCGTTGTCGTGTCCCGTATAGCTGCGGCACCCAAGCCGAACTCGGGCACTCGAGGGTCGTCGTAGCGCCCCTGATCACCGGCTGCGGGGAGGCGCATCGCACCCAAGTACGCCGCGCCGCCTACGGCGACAATCGCGCTACCGAGGCGATAATGCAGCATGGGACGTAGTGGCGCGAAGGCGAAGAAGCGGATTGTGTCTGCTCTCGCGGTTGTCGCCGCTCTCCTCGTAGCGCCACCCGCATACGCGGCTAACGCAACTCCTGCGAGCGTCATCCGATTTACGGGTGGAGATCACGGTGCGGTCCCGGTGTCAGGGGTTCCGGCAGCAGCCCGCGCCATCACCGCCCTTCGCTCGCTTTTTTGGACGTCACTCCCAGCAATGGCAGTCGAGCTTTCCGGCGTAACGATTACCAACATCGGCTCGACGTCGTGCGCGCTGCCCGCAGAAGTGAGCTCGGCGATCATCGAAAACGGGAGCGTCACGGCGGTCCGGTCTCCTTATTTTTCGGTTTCCGCTGACCTCGGTTCAGCGAACGAGTGGCCCTCGTTACTCGCACCGGCACAAGAGTTCGTTCGCGCACAGGTGCCGATCACACATGGGCGATATCTGATCGCGGTGGGGCTACCCGAGTCGCTCGAGTTCACACAGCTCGAACTCCATCCTGGCGGGAAAGCTGTACTTGTCATCGACACCGATGCCGAGCCCGACGCCGCGAACCGTCCCGTCCACTGCATCGATCCGCCGGGGAATGGTGGGATCCGCTTCGGCCTCGGTCGAGAGACACTCGTCGTGCCGGTGCCAAGGATGCCTGCGCCGGCTGGAGGGTCTTGGAACCCTTCCGGTTCGGCGTTCTATGAGTGCACCTCGGGGATCATCTCGCCATTCATCACGTGGACTCAAGCGACAGAACTCGTCGGCCCAGGCGGTACCGGCCTCGTAAGCCGTGACAGCCCGATCTGGGATCGAGCGCCGTAGCGCAGGACGGCATCGGCCGATGTGGGCGACCGAACAAATGCCCCCACGCGGGGATGGTCGCCCCTACCACCGGTTCGAGGCACTATTCGGCGCATCCAGGGGGCACGGCCCGAGCACGAGACTGCTTGTCCGCATGCCTCGTCGCGCCTCGGGCGAGTTGAGGTGAGGATTTTGGGGTAAAGCTAAGGCAGGATCCACGATTACTGAGCCAGGGGACTTTGTGTGAGCAACCTCAGACACCCAATCGGCCCAACGAGGTGAACTCCCCCGACGCGGGCCGTGCAGCAGTCGCATCCCGCTCGAATCGATCCTGGTTCGTTCTCGGCCTGAGAGTCGTCGCGGTCGCGGGATTCGTCACAGCCTTCATCTTTCAGGGTGCTTGGCGATGGGGTCCGATGGCGATCGCCGAAGCCATCGTGGTAACCCTCGTCGCAACGCGCAATAAGACTTCTCCAACGTTCGGCGCCTTGTGGATCGGCCCGGCGAATCTGCTCAGCCGAGGACGAAAGTATTCAGGTCGGCTCGCCCTGACCGCAGATTCCGTCGTTTGGACGCCAAGCAGCGCATCGACGCGTCGTGGTGTCGCCGAGCTCAATCTTTCAACTTCCTCTGAGGTAAGCCTCGAGAGCGGACGGGCATTGTTTGATGTGGTCTCCGTGCGCCCGGCGATCGGCTCCGAGTCGCGATTTCGTACCCGAAAAGACCCGACCTTGAGTCGATCTATCCAAGCTCTCAGAGCGTCTTCGAGCCATCTCCACGCCCCTGGGCTGGCGAACTGATCGGGACGAGCGAAAGCTTGACGCTAAAGGACGCTGCCAGTGACGGAAGACCCCGGATCGACAAATGCTGATGAACTGCGGCGGTCATTGGATAGATCGCTGGCAATTCTCCGCAAAGCCGTTTCTGATGGGAGCCGTCAGCTGCCACCGGGGTGGTTGGAACCGCCGGCCTACTGGGAATACTTCATGAAGGTTCGGTATAACCATCCACTCTTAACCTGGTTCGCACGAGGCCTGATCCACCTATATCTCATGATCACGAACTGCTCACTCGACGCCGAGCGACCGTACGTATCACCGGAGTCGATCGCCATCCTCCGATCGAACACCGACGCCGTGTTGTGGCAACAAAAGGCCAACGATCTTCGTCCATCAGACTCGATGTTCGCTATTCATCAAGAGATCCGGATGGACCTGTCCCGACTCACCGCGAAGGAACTTCGGCGCAAATACGGCGTCGGCTAAGAACCCGCCGATGCACAAGCGCCCTCTACGGTTCGCCCGAGGTACTCCAAAGACAACGATGCATCGCGAGTTGACTCGCTTGCTGATGCGTAGCCAGCAAGCGGCGCTCGCGACGTCTTCCTCCTACCCCGACGGCGATCTTTTCCATTTCTACGTAGTCGAGTCGAACTAGACGACCCTGTTCGTCGGTCTGCACAAGGGATTCGTCAGGTGTGAAAACCCCGGACGCCCAATGACCGGTCACTCTCCAGCGCTCCGATGCCGGTAGGACGCCCCCGACTAGAAAGTGAAAAGGTCCCGAGCGTGCTCGCGTCTCATCGTCGTACGAGAGGCCGCAGTTCGGACACTTACGCCAGACCACCCATTCCACTCTAAAGACATCGACGCGCCCCTACCACCGGCTCTGCAACATCGCTCTGCGCGTCGAAGACAGGGTCCGTTGTTCCCCCACAGCATCTCAACGGGATGCTTTCAGGTGATCAACATATGCGATGCCACCGCCATCAACGGCGACGCAGAGGTTCAATTGTGGGCACGAAAGTGACACAGCAGGCGTCGGCGCGAGTTCTTCGAACAACCGCCGAAGCCACGACTCACGGAACAAATATCCAATTGATGACCACCTCGTACCATCGAGCTCGTAGATCACGCCGCTGGTTGCCGCGAGGTAGCAGTGGCCTACCGAAGTACATGAGAGCATCTTCGGCGTGTAGCCGGTGTTCTGGTTGCCGGCACCGGTCGCTCCTATTGCTCGCCATGTGCCGTTCTCGTACTCGAATGAAGAGCCATCGAGGGTGATGGCAACACACGAGTTTTGCACGCAGGACAACTGGCTTGTATCAGCCAAGTTCGCAGAAGCGAGTGAGCCCAACTTCCAGGAGCGCCCGTTGAAGATCGCAGCGCCGGCTCCCATCGCGACACAGAACGTCGGCGATGCGCACGCCACAACGGCAAGGTCAGCTCCCGGAAGCCGCCGCGTCCAGTGCATACCATCAAAGTCGAAGACGCCGTCACTGCCGACCGCCACGCAGAATTGCCGCGAGACGCAGGAGATGCTCGAGATCGACGGAGAGTTCGCGGGCAGGTTCACCCATCGGTTCGATGTGCCGTCGAACATCATTAGCTGACCGACGTCGTTCACCACTTCGCAGAATTTCGCCGAACCACAGCTGAGGTCAAGTGGTTCATCGAAGTTGTGGACCAGGTCGACCTGCGACTCGGTCCACGCGTCTCCGTTCCAAACGAACGGGTGACCGTTCCAGTCGAAGGTCACGCAGAAGTGAGCATTCGCGCAGGAGAGGCTCTGTAGTCCGCCACCATCAGACGTGTCGATCAACGTCCCCGATTGCCAAATCACAGGGGCGGGCAGCAGCGCGAGAACAATCGCGACGATGAGTAACGCCGAGGCGGCGGCGCCACTGATCTTGGCTACTCGGCCGCTGAGTAGGGCCCTCAATCCGCTACGACGCAAACGTCGGACGGTTTGCAATGAAATAGGAAAGACGCCGATGAAGGCCACCACGGCGCCGAGAAGGAGCAAACCAATTGCGAGGGTACCGTTCAGCCGAGCCACGAGAACTGCCGCGACGGCGAATACCACCAGGCAAAGGGCGATCCAGATCGAAGCGATAACGAGTACCACGCCGAGTCCGCCAAGTCGACGCACAGCTCTAGAACGACGCATCCCTTGAGTACGTATCGTCATGAAGGGCTATCCATTAAGGAAGGTGGTCTCTCTTGCTTTTCGAAACGCCTGCCCCAGAACCGGGAGCGTGACACCTCCGGCGAGCGCAGTAAGTGTCGTCTTAGTCTGTTAAATCAATGGCGTCATTTATCCAGATCGAACGAATGCGAGTAGCGATCAGTCTCGTGATGCGTGACGTGAGTCACGAACTAGGGGAGCTCCATCTTGTCGTCGCGGTGGGATCCTCGGAGCAAATCTCTGAGCAAATCAACAAGCGATTCGGCGAAGGGTTCGACGAGCGGTTTCGTGGGCCGTTTCGCACAACCAATGACATTCTGGGGTGGGTGCTCGACTCTGACGGTAATGGCAGTGGCCTTTCTGGGTTTGAAGGGCTGGAATGGGGCTCCTTCGTGGCTCGAGTCGCAGACACGCTGCAAGAAGGGATTATTGAGAGCGTCGACCACTGGGGTACGGCATTCCCGGTCTGCCGAGCTCACGGGGTGCACCCAATGGACTCCGCTGTTCTTGATGACGACGCGTTCTGGGTCTGTCCTAAGGGTTCGGGAATGCCCATTCCGATTGGAACCCTGAGCGTGGCTTGAGATCCGAGGACCATCACCTACCCGGTACCGAGACAAGGTGCCACTACTACTATGCGCCGGTGGATGGTCCGAGTCCGACTCCTGTCGACCCACCTGCTTTTGTGCCGGCTCGAACGCGAGATCCAAAGCTTCGCGGACTGCGCATCTTTGCTATCGCCTTCGTTGTCTTCTTTGGTGCAGGAGCAATCTGGAGCGCCGCTACGTATCAGGCCAGATATCCACCCGAGTACTACGCCGTGGTCGGTTTGCCGTCGCTGTTCGATGGAAGCACGATCGACCTTTACTTGATGCGGCTAGTCTCCGCGGCACTCTCGGCGATCTTCCTCGCCCTGGCCTTCACCTCGGCGGTGATCTACTCGCGCAATCGGCTGATCATCCTCGGCCTCGCGCTCGCCGTCACGCCGATGGTCTTCTTTCTCGGAGCGGTGGTGAACTCGAGCGGTCTCGAGTGTTCGACGGCGATCGCCTTTTGGACCGCCGGGGTCATTTTGTTCACTGAGCGTCTGGCGACGCCGCCGAGGGGATTGATCGCGATCGCCGCGTTCTCTGCGGCAGCGTTTGAGTCCGCCCGTGCTCTTTCGCCGTTCTGGCTCGGCCTTTCGGCCCTCGCGCTGCTCGCCTGCGTGAACTGGACGGAACTGAAACACGGATTGCGGCAACGCTCCCTTTGGTTCGGCACTGCCTTCGTCGTCGTGTTCGGCGCGCTTGCGGTCTGGTGGATCGTCGCCGAGCACGCGACCGATCTTTACTTCGCTAAGAATCCAGGGCTTCCGGCATCGGTCTCCACGTCGACGATCCTCAGAGTCGCATTTGAACGCAACTCGTTCTACCTGCCCGACATGGTCGGCGTCTTCGGGTGGTTCGACACCTATGCGCCAGTCGTCACGTACGTCATCTGGTATTCGCTCGTTTTTCTCGCAATGATCGGCGTCGCGATTCGATCAATGCGCCGGGGCATCGTGCTCATCACGATGTTTGTGGCACTTCTCGTCCTTCCAGCCATTATCGAAACGTCCCACGCGCACACCTACGGTTACACCTGGTCAGGCAGAGATGCGCTTCCCTTCGCTGTCGGTCTCCCGATCCTTGCTGCAGCGACGTTGGGATCGCCGGGCAAGAGACCGCAGTTCGCGGTCTTCACAAAACGGGCCACGCCCTACTGCATCGTCGCGCTCCCCTCTGTGCCAACCTCTGATGAGACGGTTCGCGTATACGAATCAATGAG
>DATCDR010000099.1:0-8681 GCA_036510575.1 Acidimicrobiales bacterium
TCGATTCTGGTCGGCGCTGCGGGACGTACTCCCAAGGACCAGAGAGCGGCGGTACTGATCGCACCTCGCAGCGGACATCGCACGCGAAGAAGGTGAATCGCAGCGATCCGACACGTCGAGGATCGCGCGCATGCGAGCGACACCGTGGGCGAGCGTGCTCATCCATTGTGACTGCACCTGTCGACGCGATCGTTCGCGCGCACTTCCCCGGACGGCTACGCGCTCGTTGACTCACGTCCGGGCCGACAGTTCTTGCCAGAGCGATATTTGCACGAAGGGCGGGGTCACTGCACGCGGTTCTTTGGTGTACGGCAACGCAGACGAGACGCCGTCGAGGAGTCTTATTCGTTCCGCAGTCCAATTGCGAAGATCTCGTTGGAAAGTTGAACGCGCTGTGTTATCTTTCCGTCTTGCAGGGTGACCGACCGGGGGGCGTGGGTTGCGAAGTCTGAGGAACGACGTCGAGTTTTCGTATCGCAGGCGGCCAGAGAGGCAGCGATGAGCCTCTTCATCGCCAGTACTGGGTTCGGAATCGTGGTCGCGTCAATCCTCATGATCGCCTCGGTCGGATTCACTTTGCAGTGGGGCGTCTCGAATGTCTTAAACCTGGCATACGTAGATCTCATGATCCTGGCTGCGTATCTCGACTACTCCTTCCATCAACAGATGCACTTGACGTCGTCGCTCGCGATCGTCCTCTCGGTGATCGTCGTGGCGCTGGCGTCGGTCGCATTCAATCAATTTCTCCTCCAACCGTTCGTAAAGCGCGGGATCCGATTCTTCTATCTCCTTATCATCGCCTTCTCGGCTGGGACGATCCTTCAGTACGCGATTCAGGCAATCTGGGGCCCAACCTTCTTCAACATCGCCGTCGGAGGGAATTCCACCTACTCGCTCGGAGGTTTGAAGCTCACGCTCTCCCAGCTCATCATCATCGGCATCGCGGTGGGTTCGATGATAGCGATCCACCTGCTGCTCACTCAGACCGACTTTGGTAGGTCCATGCGGGCGGTGGCGATCAACCCGATGCTCGCGCAGTGCTCGGGAATCCGGACGTCGTGGGTGCTCAACGCAAGTTGGTTTTTGACTGGGACTATGTGTGGGATCTCGGGGCTTGTGCTGGCGTTTAATACCGCGTCGTTCGACGTCAATACCGGCGCAGTCTTTCTTTCCGAACTGCTTGCGGCCGTCGTGCTCGGCGGTATCGGCTCCCCGTACGGCGCGATGGTGGGCTCGATCATCGTTGGCGTCGTCGCCGAGTGGGCGGCCCTTCTCATCAACCCGTTCTTCAACGTGGTCGTCGCGCTGGTGGCGCTCGTTGTCACCCTGCTCTTTCGCCCCCAGGGCCTCGTCCGATCACTCACCTCGAGCACGGGAGGAGGCACTTCGTGACGGGCTTTCTACTCACGATTGGCGTCTACTTCTTTACTGAGCTCATCTTGGTGTTATCCGCGAATCTCCAGCTCGGGCTGATGGGCATGGCGAACTTAGGGTTCGTTCTCTTCCTGGGTATGGGTGCGTACACAACCGCGATCTTCTCGATGGGCCCAGCGACGTCCGACTCGCTCCAGCACTACTTCTACGGCGCCGCGTTGCCATTCCCGATTCCGCTGTTGCTCGCCGTCGCCGTAGGTTCGCTGCTCGGCCTCGTTATGGGACTGATCGCGCTCTACCGCATGCGAGGTCACTATCTCGCGATCTTGACGCTCGCGATCTTGACGATCGTCTGGACGATCGTGGACGGCTTCCCTGGGTTCTTGGGCGGTGACAACGGCCTCGACGCGATTCCTCAGCCCCTGGCCTCGCTCACGACAACTTACGAAAGCTACCAGGTGGTCTTTCTCTGTATCGCGGCGTTCTGTTGCGTCGTGTGCTTTTGGTTCAACGAGCGATTCTTCAAATCGCCGCTTGGACGGATGGCGAAGGCAGTCCGCGAAAATGAATCGGCCGCGACGACCCTGGGCATCAATCCGTTCAGAGTTCGGCTACTCGCGACGGTCTGCGGCTCGGGCATGGCTGCGCTCGCGGGCGGACTTCTGGCCGAGTACGTGACGGTCTGGGGGATGCAGCCTTGGTCATACGCGGAGATCTTTCCTGCGGCCGCCGCGATGATCATCGGCGGCCGGGCGAACAACTGGGGTGCGGCGCTCGGGACCTTCGCCACGTTCGTGGTGGTCGGTCAAGGGCTCGGATTCCTCCCGGGCTTTTCGAACAACCCCGAACTCAGCTACTCAATTCAATGGATCCTCTACGGTGTTGCACTCATCGGATTCCTGTGGTTCCGACCACGAGGTTTCATTCCCGAGCCAAAGCCTCGATGGAAGCGGGCACCTTCGAGCGTCATCGCTTCGCCGGGTAGCACCCCACTGAACGATCAACCAACGAGCGTGGACATGGCTCCCGCACATGAGTGACACGATCTTGAGCTGCGATGCGGTCAGCCTCGCATTCGGGGGCGTGAAGGCGGTCGTTGAGGCCACGCTTGAGATCGAGCGGGGAAGCGTTACTGGGCTCATCGGACCGAATGGCGCAGGCAAATCGACGCTCGTCAACATCATCTCGGGCCATCTCCGCCCCGACAGCGGCAGGGCGCTCTTTAACGGTGCCGACATCACCTCATTCCCGCCCTATCAGGTTGCTCGGACTGGGCTCATCCGTACTTTTCAGCTATCGAGTGAGTTTCCTTGGATGACGCTGCTCGAGAACATGCTCGTTGCACCGCGGCAGATCGGCACGAGTTTCGGCAAGGCCATCTTTCGGAAGCGCAGCTGGATCGACCAGGAGTATGAACTTCTAGCAAAAGCACGCGAGTATCTCAGTGAATTCGGATTGATCTCGCTCGAGCACGAGTACGCGGGCAACCTAAGCGGTGGCCAGAAGCGCCTTCTAGAAATTGCCAGAGCACTCATGGCCGATCCTCAGATGCTCATCCTGGACGAACCGATGGCAGGTGTCGCCGGCGTGCTCATCGACCGCATCGTGGACCACATCATCCAACTGGGCGGTCGAGGGTTGACCTTCTTGGTGATCGAACACGACCTCGAGGTCGTAGACCGACTGTGTGAGACGGTGTACGTAATGGCCCAAGGCAGCGTACTTTCACGCGGCACGATGGCGGAACTTCGTCAAGACGAGCGGGTACTCGAGGCTTACCTTGACTGAGACACTCACGCGACCGGTCGTGAAAGAGACCCACCGGTTAATCGTCGACAAGGTGACGGCCGGATATGGTCCCGTTCCGATCGTGGAGGGCGCGTCAATCTCAACGGAGTCGGGACGGCTTGTCGCGTTGATTGGTCCCAACGGCGCGGGAAAATCAACGCTGCTCAAGGCGATCATGGGCATTTTGAAGCCCACATCGGGCTCGGTCATCCTTGATGACCGACACCTCGAGGGCAAATTACCGGAGCAAATGGTGCGCGCGGGACTCGGCTACGTGCCGCAGGTCGGCGATGTGTTCGATCACCTCACCGTCTCTGAGAACCTGATGATCGGTGGCATTTCCAATAAGGCCATGCGTAACCAAAAGCGCGACGAACTCCTCGAGCTCTTCCCGCTGCTGGCTAGCCGGATGCGCCAACGCGCCCGGACCTTGAGCGGCGGTGAACGCAGGGTGCTCGCGATCGCGCGGGCGCTGATGAGCTCCCCTGCGGCAGTCATGATGGACGAGCCGAGCGCAGGGCTATCGCCCCGCGCGATGGCAACCGTCTGGAATCACCTGGCGTTGCTCAGAGAGCAAGGGCTCGCGCTGTTGGTAGTCGAACAGAAGGCGAAGGCGATCATGGAGATATCGGATTGGGTCTACGTACTTGTCGACGGAAAGAACGCCGTCGAGGCAAGCGGCGGCGAGATGTTGCAGAACATCCACGACCTCGGGCGCATCTTCATGGGCCAGCAAATCAAGTTGACGAAAGACTCGGGCATTTGAGGCCCGGGAAGAACGATCTCTGGGCGCCGATTCGGCATGCCCAGTCTGCACAAGGGAGGAACGTTATGCGTCCAACAGATCGGCATCGCTTGGCGCGGGGGGAACGAGTCGCAGCAGTTGCGCTTCTACCAGCGTTGTTGTTCGCCGGCACCGCAAACGCGGCGACGTCGAGCCACGTCTTGAGGCCGAAAGCACCGTCCGGCTCGGCGGTCCTTTTCGACGTATTCAGTCCGTTCTCCGGGTCGAATGCTTTTATCGGCACTACCTTCAACCTCCCCCCAGTCAAGATCGGCGTGGCGCTGATCAACGCGGCGGGAGGAGTCAACGGCCATCCCGCGCAGGTCATCTCGACCGACTCGGGATCGGACCCAATTGACGCCGTGCCCGCGCTCCAGCGGATGTTCGTCCAGCATTCGGGCATCGCGGCGCTGCTGGGCCTCGACACGTCGAACGCGACAGCGCTCGCGCCGGTAATGAACTCCCACCAAGTGGTCACTATGAGCCTTGCGGGCCCGCCACAGCTCGATCACTCCAGCTACAAATATCTGTACCGTCTCGCACCGCCCGACTCACTCGGCGGAACGGCGCTCTCGCAGTCGGCGCTGCACTTCCAGAAGAAGCGAATAGCGCTGATGTTCGACTCGAGCGGGACTGCACAGTCCGACGCGGTTTCGACTTTGAAGGAGCTGACCGCGCACGGCGCAGACGTGGTCCTGAACGAAACCGTGCCGGTTGACCAGCCTTCCTATCGGACCGAGGTTGAAAAGCTCGTGGCCTCCAAGGCGCAGATGCTCGTTACTGAGACCGACCCGCAAACTGCAGCGACCCTCTTCGCGAACATGAAGCAGCTCGGAGCGCTCGGCATACCGATCGTCGGCGGCGGCGAAAACGATGTCGCTTCGTATTTCTCGGCGGTAGCGAAGTCGGTCGGCGGTATGGCCGCAGAGTCGAAGTTCATGTATGTGGAAAACCTTGCTCCTGCGACTGCCCCCGGCCAGGCCTACTTCAACAGCCAGTACAAGAAGGATTATCCGAAGGCCGGAGCCCCGGTGCCGCCCCAGTACTCGCTCTACGATGGGCTCAATATCGCTGCGCTAGCGATGGACGAGGCGCACTCAACAAGCCCATCGGTCTACGTGAACTACATAAAGAAGGTCACCAACAATCCAGGTGCCGTGGTGGTGACGACCTACGCCGAGGGCTACACGGACCTTAAGGCCGGTAAGAAGATCGAGTACGAAGGTGCCTCCGGCCAGCTCATTTTCAATCAGTGGAACTGGCCGCCTTCGGGTTTCGAGCTTCTCCAGCTCCAATCAAACGGCTCGCTCAAGTCCGTGTTCACGCAGACCTCAGCCTCGGTCAACAAGTACTTCAAGTAATCGAGAGCGCTGAGCTCGACCGGTCACGACAATCGCTCGAGCGATCAAGTGCCGTCGGTTCTGATCATCCCCTAGATCGGAGCCGACGGCTCCCCTTAATGAACCCTCTTTGCGTCAAGACCCTCTCGGACCGGAACCTGTCAAGGCCTTTGAGACAGCTGGTCGGGATTACTTCTGTAGATCTCCGCTCATGGCGGGGTTGTTGATCCACGCCACGGTCGGAAGCTTTGGTGGGGTTGGTCGCCGGTTGCAGAACCGTCGAGGATTGGTGGCATAGGCGGCGTCGAGGGTGCGGGCCCGCTCGGCACGGATCTCCGTCGCAGTGCCGTAGTGGACCGAGGCCGGGGTGTGCAGGCCAATCCCGGCGTGGCGCCGCTTCTCCGGGGGTCGCGACGTGCGCGTCCGTTGAGCGGCCTCCGTTGCCCCTGTTGGGGACACGTGTCTCGCTGCGATGACGTGAACGACAGTCGTGGTGCATGTCCTCGCGGCGATCAGTTAGTGGACCGTGACGAGTTCATTCGGGTCATCAGTTCGCGGTTCGCGAGACGCGCTGCGGCGAGCTCGTCGACCCGTTCCTCGAGTTGGATCCGAACGTCGGCGACTGCGGCCTCGAGAGACACGATTCGCTGATGGAGCTGGTCCACGTCGTCCGGCGCGCCAAGGCCGGTCTCTTGCCAAACCTGCTCGCCCAAGTGTTCTGAGAGCCGCCGTTCAAGTTGCTGTACACGTCCGGCAAGGCGAGCGGCGCGGTGCTGAGCGGCGTGCAGATCGGACTGCAACGAGGCCCGCGAGACCGCCGATGATCGCGGCACCGTAGCGTCAGACAATTGCGCGTCGAGGGCGTGCAGCTGGCCGAGCAGGTCGCGATGGCGATAGAGAAAGGTCCGGTCAACACCTGCCCGTCGGGCGATAGTGCTGACCGTGATCTCCTCTCCGGTCTCGGTCGCCTCGGCGAGGGCAGCGAGGACCCGCTCCCGGCGCCGCGTGCTGTCGGCGCGCCGGCCTTCCGTCATGGCGGCTGCACGTGTCGCCGCTGGAGTGGTCACTGGTGCCGCTCTGGGCGAAGCTCCGCCCCTACACGCCGGACTCGAGGCATGCCGATCGCGACGGCACGATGTCGGCGGACGGTTTTGACCGCCTCGTTGATGCTCGCTCGCTCGTCGTCGCCGAGGTCCTCGAGACCGGCCTTGATCCGGGAGATCAATCGTCGGATCCGGCTGATCTCTTCTTTGGAAGGCATCGCCTCCTTCCGGGCCCACTCGTCGAGCTCGGAGCTGGCAAGGAGGCGCTCGCGATTGCGCAGCAGGTCGTCGAGGTATGCCCCGAGGTCGGGCAGGTAGGAGACGTCGGTGCGAAAGTGATCGCATCCCGCGCATCGGAACCGGTAGGGGCAGGCAGTGCCGCCGGCCCCGACGTTGGACGGCTCGGTGCACAGCCCGAACGGCACGGCGACCTCGCCAATCGCCCGCCGCGCGTGCTCGGACTCGACCAGTTCGTGCACCTGTTGCCAGGCTCGGTTGCCGTTGCGGTCGAAGACAAGCGCGGCCACGCGATCGACGGCGTCGCGCCGGCGCGATTCGCCGACGCGGTAATACGACTTCGTGGTGTCGAGCTTGCGGTGGTCCATGAGCTCACGCAGCACGTCGATTCCGACCCCGGCGTCCGCGTGGCGCTGTGCGTAGCTGTGCCGGTAGGCGTAGAGGACGACGTGGCTCTTGTCGAACTCGACGCCATCGGCGGTCCGCAGCGGTGGTAGCGCGGTGACCCACCGACGGTGGGCGAAGGCCAGGCTGAACGGCGTAATCGCACTGCGCCCGTCGGGATTGCGCCGGTCCGTAGGGAGCAGCTTCAGCTCGCCCACCGGAGTGGCCGGGAACCAGGCCCGGACGCGGGCCTGCTGGATGAGGATCAACTGGGCTGTCACTTCGGCGATCGGCAAACGCCGCCCGAGCCGGCCTGCCTTGTGGTTGTCGAACACGAGCACCGCCAGACCGTCGTTGTCGCGCTCGAGGCAGTCGAACGCGATATTGCAAATCTCCTCGGGCCGTCGTCCGGTGTCGATGACGAGCGCGATGGCGCAACGCGTCTCTGGTGAGGAAACGCCGTCAAGGTGCGCGCACAGCTGCGACATGACCTCCGGCGGCAGATCCCGACCCGTGCTCGACGGCTCGGGCTCCGCGGGGACGTCGCTCCGACCGATGACGAAGTCGTCGCCGAGACCTCCGGCGACCCCTCCCGGGCGGGTGAGGCCCATTGCCCGGACTCTCGAAAGGACGCCGCGCACCTCGCGCACGGCGCGGATGCGCGCGTCGGTGCTCATCCGTCCGGTCGAGGTGAGGTAGGCGAGGCGATTGAGGAATGCCTCGACGTCGCTCCGTCCGAGTGCTGCAGGACGCGTCCCGTGATCGGAACGGAGTCCGATCGATTCCGACAACAGCGCGACGCAGCTCACGTGGTGGCGCACGGAAAGACCGCCGCTCGTGCGGCGCCCCGGACGGACCCGACGCCGCGGCAGGTCGTCGGCCGCCCAAGCCTTGGTCGCCTCCCGAAGCCACGGTTGGCGGATCGCGACGAACGAGACGGTGCCGGAGTGCCCGAAGAGCACGAGGTCCCACTCGTCGCGGCCGACCTCGATCTCGGGAGACGAGATGGCTCTGCGGGCATGGGCGAGGAACGAGTTCGCGAGGCCCAAGAAGCCGAGGTTGGAGCTCTTTGGCACCACATAGCCGGCGACCGAGCCGACCCGTTGGCGGCGCAGGTCGTCACAGACGGCGCGCAGATCCGACTCTTTCGTCTGCACCCGTTCGACCAGGCAGCGTTGCTGAAGTCCATAGAGAACCTGCGCGACGACGAGGGGCTCGAGCCCGCGCAGGCTCACCTCGCCGCCGCGGCCGATCGCCGGGTCGGTCCGGCGCCACCGAGCCTCGTCGAGATCGGGATCCCGGCGCCGCTCGGCACGCAGACGCATCTGGTGCGCCTCGCAGTAGAGGCCGTCGGGGTGACGGCGCTGTCGGACGCACGCCGCGACTTCGCACGGCCCGTTCGAAAAGGGCGCCGAGACCGCGAGACGGGTGGGTTCGTCCGGAGCGGGAAGCACCCCGATCTCGTCGTCGCCGAGCCCGGCGATCCGGAGGCGCCGCTGGCACGACAGACAGATCTTGCGCGCAGTGGTCGCCGTTGTCGAACACCCTCCGACCCGGCACACCGGCCGGACGACGAGGCGGTGGCCGTTCGGTGGAGCAAGGACACAGCGGGCGGGATCCCACGCCATCTCGGCAAGGAACGCCCCGCTGAGCAGTGCCACGAGCGTTGTCTCCTCGTCGAGGACTGGCCGAAGGTGCGCAGGCGCACGAACTGCGCTCAGGACCGATGTG
>DATCDR010000100.1:0-5267 GCA_036510575.1 Acidimicrobiales bacterium
CATCACGCGGTTCGGATCGGCCTGGTCCCGGTCGATCTTGTTGATCGCCACCACGATCGGCACCCCTGCCGCTTTTGCGTGATTGATCGCCTCCACTGTCTGGGGCATCACGCCGTCGTCTGCAGCGACGACGAGCACGACGATGTCGGTGACCTGGGCGCCTCGGGCACGCATGGCAGTGAATGCCTCGTGGCCGGGGGTGTCGATGAACGTGATCAGTTGACCGTTCGACTCGACCTGGTAGGCACCTATGTGCTGGGTGATCCCACCTGCCTCACCGGCGACGACGTTCGCGGATCGGATCTTGTCGAGCAGCATCGTCTTTCCGTGGTCGACGTGACCCATGACGGTGATGATCGGTGGCCGTGGCCGAAGCGTGGCTGGATCGGGCTCGGCGTCCTCATCGGCGAAGAAGCGTGCCTGCAGGGCAGCCTCTTTCTCCTCGCCCGGGTCGACAAGCTTCACCTTCGCGCCGAGCTCCGCGGCGAACAGCTCGACCATGTCGTCGCTAAGCGACTGCGTCGCTGTCACTACCTCACCTTGGAGGAAGAGGAAGCGAATCACGTCTCCTGCTGACCGGTTGAGCTTTGGACCGAGCTCTTGTGGCGTCGAGCCACGCTCGACGATGACCTCGTTCTCGGGAATCGGGGCGTTCGAGGGCGCGTAGACCGACGCCTGTAATGGCTCGAGCTCTTCGGTGTTCCTCCTGCGGCCTCCGCCTTGGCGGCGACGCTGTTGGGGACGACCGCGACCCGGAGGGGCTGGTCGGCCACCTCCGGCTCCGGGAGGTCCGCCTGTTGAGAGGCCACCTGGTCGACCTGGCATGCCGCCTGACCCAGTTGAAGGCCGCGGTGCAAATCCCGTTCCGCCGGTACCTCCAGGGCGCGACCCAGTAAAGCCACCGCCCACTCGGGGCCCACCAGGGCCTCCCGGACCGGTTCTCGGTGCGAATCCTGGTCGTTGGCCGCCTGGGCCAGTCGAGCCACCTGGCGAGCCAGGTGCTACCGCTCGACCACGCGGCAGTGGTGCCCGCCCGCCAAGACCTGGTGGCGGCGGGATAGGACGACCTGATGCGGAGCGTGGCGGACCACCTGGTGGCGGCGGAATCGGTCGACCCGTAGCGCTCATCGGCGGGCGCGGTCCCGTCGGAGCGGCCGGTGACGCAGCCACTTCAGCACCCGCTGCGGCGGCTGGCTGCGCGGGGAGCGGCGGGGCCTGGGGGGCGGTCGTCAGGCGTGGCGCTGGAGCAGGGCGCGGCGGTACCGCGGATCGCGTCGCTTGTGGCGTCACTGGCCGCGGCGGCAACGTCCGCGAGTGGACCTGTTCGCTCAACTCACTTGCTGGACGAGATCGGACAACACGATGCTCGGCTGGAGCGACTGGCGCCGCGTCCTCGACGTCAGGAGCATCAGATGGTCGAGGCGCCTCAACAGCTGGAGCGAACGGCGAGGCGACTTGATCCACAACTGTCTCGGCGCTCCGAGCGACTGCAACGGGCTCAGGTGCGGGAGCCGCAACAGGAGGAGTGACAACCTCGAGAACAGGGCTCACGATCTCAGGGGCTGGTGCCTTCGCAGCGGCCTTTTTCGCGGCGCTCTTCGCGGGCGCGGCAGGCTCTTCGGGCTGCACCGGCCGAATCAGGCCGTCACGATCCGCCTTCCGGCGAACTCGGTCCGCTTGGGCTTCTTCGACTGACGATGAGTGACTCTTTACGCCGATGCCAAGATCGATGCAGAGATCAAGTGCCTCTTTGTTTGTGAGGCCTAGCTCGCGACCGAGCTCGTAAACGCGGATGTTTCTCGGCAACTGCTTGTAAGTCCTTTCCCGACCGCACAGTTGGCGCGCCGGTTCACCTCGTCGCGAAGTTTCTCGCGAACTTCTATCCTCCCACACCTTCACCGCATACGGATCGTTCAGCGAGCCGGACGCGGAGCTGTGCTAGTTCTCGGTCAGAGAACTCTCGACGCAACGCACGCTGGAAGCCGCGACGCTGCACCGCTTGATCCACACACGCCGCCTGATCTGGGTGAATCCAGGCTCCCCGACCTGTCAGGGTTCGACCGATCAGCAGGTGACCTTCCTCGTCACTAGCAACGCGAACGAGTACGTTAACGGCGCTCTTCGCGCGACATCCCACGCACGTGCGCTCAGGAAGCGAGCCGCCTTTCGGCGTTATTCGCTCGCCTCGGAGCTCGGAGGCTCAACGACCTCATCGCTAGGCGCGTCAGGGGCCGCATCGGCTGGTGCGTCGACGGCCAGAGCGTCAGTCTCGGTCGCGGTCGCTTCAGCTGCATCCTCGACCTCCTCGACGACAACGACTTCCTCGACGATGAACGAAGCGTCATCACTGCCGGCGCGCTCCCACTCCTCCATCGAGATGGCGGCACCGCCTCCAGCAGGCTGGAAGACCATCTCGCCAGACTCGCTTTGCACCCACTCGCCCTCGGCCCAGCCGCCTGCGCCGCCTGCCTCTTCGTCGGCGAGTTGGGTCTCGCTCTTGATGTCGATCCGCCATCCGGTGAGCCTGGCCGCGAGCCTCGCGTTCTGACCCTCCTTGCCGATGGCGAGTGAAAGCTGGAAGTCGTGCACGATCACCGTCGCGGTGCCCGACTCCTCGTCGAGGCGCACCTCTTTCACCTTCGCGGGCTGCAGCGCCCTCGTCACGAACTCCGCCGGATCGTCGGAAAACGGGACGATGTCGACCTTCTCCCCTCGAAGCTCGTTAGTGACCATGCGGACGCGAGCACCTCGTGCGCCGACGCAGGCGCCAACCGGGTCGACGTTTTGATCGTTCGACCAGACCGCTATCTTCGTGCGATGCCCTGGCTCGCGAGCACAGGCCTTCAACTCGACGACGCCGTTTGAGATCTCGGGAACCTCGAGCTCGAAGAGTCGCTTGATGAGCCCTGGGTGACTTCTCGAGACGACGATCTGGGGGCCCTTGTTGGTCTTCCTGACCTCGACGATGTAGGCCTTTAGGCGCGCGCCATGGTCGTAGCGCTCGTAGGGAACCTGTTCTGCTTGGGGCAGCAGGGCCTCGACCTTGCCGAGGTCCAAGAGCGTGTACCGGTTGTCGCTTTGCTGGATGATGCCAGTGACGATGTCGCCCTCGCGCCCGGCGTACTCGTCGTATTTGATGTCGCGCTCTGCTTCACGGATCCGCTGCAAGATGACCTGCTTCGCCGCCTGGGCGGCGATGCGCCCGAAGTCGCTCGGGGTGTCGTCCCACTCTCTTGTGACGTTGCCGTCTTCGTCGAGCTCCTGGCCGTAGACGCGGATCTCACCTGAGTCGGAGTCGATCGTAACGAACGCCTCCTCGGCTGCCTTCGGCATCCGCTTGTAGGCGGCGACTAGGGCGTTTGCGAGAGCCTCGAGAAGTGTGTCCACAGAGATCCCCTTCTCCCGGGCGATCTGTTGTAAGGCATCGAGAAACTCAAAGTTCATCGCGCTCGTCATGCTTGCTCCTTCGTCATCTCCACGTCCCCGACTATTGGGTCGCCTACTTGTTCGTCCCCATCGTCGGGATGCGCCGCCGACTCACGCGACGACGCCAGTGCTGCTTTCCAGTCAAAGATCGTGTGGGCGCGCTCGATGTCGCCGTAACCGACGCGTCGCTCGGCGCCGTTCGCGCGGAACTCGATACCCCTCTCGTCAGCATTAAGGAGCGTCGCCTCGAAGCGGCGCTGACCGCTCGCGCCAGAAACCAGACGGAGGGCGATCTCGGCTCCGATTGCCGCCTGGTAGTGCTGTTGCTTCCTCAGCCGCCGTTCGAGCCCTGGGCTAGATACCTCCAGCTCGTAATGCGTCGCCGGCGCGATCTCCTCGCGCTCGTCAAGGGCGGCGGACAAGACCCGCGCGACGTCGGCGACTGCGTCTAAATCGAGGCCGCCGGGTCGATCGACGGTGACGACGAGGGTGGCAGAGCGGAGCTCGACGTCGTAGAGGTCGAGATGAAGCGCGGCGCACGTCTCGGCCAGAAAAGTTTCCAGTTCGATAGCCCTATCTTCCACGTCACCTCCTCCTTCGACTCGTCATCCCGGTCGCTCATTGACCTCACCAATTACTGTTCCGGCCCTCAGAAAAGCAAGAACGTGGGCTAAAGCCCACGCCCTCTGGCCAAACTCGGACCGCCACTGCTTCGCCCAAATGATAGCAGCCAAGGCCAAGATTCCCTTCCGGGGGCCCAGGTACCAACGGTAGGAGAACCGGTACAGTGCTGGGCAAACATCTCCCTTGAGCTCTCCGGCGCGGTGAGACAGGGCGATGATTTCGGAGGTCATCTGGTGCGGGATCGCAGCAATGACGATGACCTCGCGCGCGCCGCAGCCGGGACAGCGGCCGCGCTCGAAGTCCAGCTCCTAGCCGACCTAAGACGACTCACCGGAGCGGTCTCAGCCGATGCGGCCGCCCCTGATCAGCCCTCCCCCATCGTCTGTTTCAACTTCACCCTCGGCCAGACCGAGCTATCTGGCCTTTCCGCCCTCGCCTCACTTGCGCTTCTCGGTGCGGGAATTCGCGCGACGCAGATCACGGTCAGCGCCGCCGAACTGGCAGCGCTCGAGCCACGCCAGGCTCCGAGCTCCCGGCCGAGTTGCATCGTCACCCTTGACCGACACGCTCCAGGCACGTTCCTGCTCGACCTCGCAGCTGCCGGCACCACCGCCGTTGTTGGCACGAATACCGCCGTCGATGCGGCACTCAGCGATCTCGCGAGGAAGGCGGCGAGCAGATCGTATGGAACCGCGAACCGGGTGATCGTCATCGGCAAGGGTCTGCGCAGAGTCGCGGAGGTGAGCTCGGTGGTGTCGGTCAACCGCGTAGACGAGGGCCTTGAGGTACTCCGCCGCCTCGAGGCGAGCGGCAGGGCGGGTGAGCCGGACAAGGCAACGCTCGTCGTCATCTCACGCGAGGCCTACCGGGGTCAGGCGATCCACGAACTTCTTGCCTACGCCTCGAGCCGTCCGTGGTGCTGCATCTTGCTCCCCGCTCCCGCGGCGACAGCCAAGGTGGTGGTCTCGGTCATCGGTCGGGCGATGGCGTGTTACCTCCGAGCGACGGCTGCCGAGGACGTGGCGGTCTCGCTCCAAGATGGGCTGAACGGCGCGGTAGCGGTGCTCGACCCGCCCGTCGAGATCGCCGTGCTCGGACCGATCGAGGTCCGCGGCACACTCGAATCGGTCGACCAACGACCAAAGCTCACCGAGCTCATCGTCTACCTGGCGATGCACCCAGAGGGTGCGGCAGCGACCGCCTGGCAGAGCGCGCTC
>DATCDR010000101.1:0-2019 GCA_036510575.1 Acidimicrobiales bacterium
TGGCAAACGGCGGTGTTTCAGTCGACGAGACGACGTTCTGGGCCGAGTACGCGAGATGTCGAGCCGCGTGGGTGGTCTATCTCGTCGGTTCGCGATTCGCGTCGGGGCTATTGGTGGACGATCGAGATCGCGGTTTCTTTACCGAGCGCCAACGCATTATCACCGTTCTCGAACATTTTGGAGCTTGGCAACCTGGACGAGAGGCGGTGAGCGCGTTGGCGGAGTGGGGGAGTGAACTAGCTCGGGAGCTGAGGTCGAGGTGGCGCGGTCTCAACCTTGCGGTCGACCTCTATCCAGGGTTCGCGACCACTACGGAGATCTGAGCTCCACCGGTTCCTCATCGCCTTCGTTCCCCAATACCTTTGGAACTACTCCTTGGCCGTCACAGTGCAGCGCCTCTCCACCTTTCGAGCACTACCTGATCCTTTGCTCCGTGTTCTCTCACCTCCCGCAAGACGCCAGAGCTCTGCGAAGGCATTCAGTCCTCGTTTTCTTCCTAACCAGGGTTAGACACCCTGGCAGGTTGCGCGTTGCGCAACCTGCGGCGCCCGCCCTGCGGGCGGAAGGTGCTCCAAGGAGCACTGAAGAGGTACTGAACGACCTCTCCTCGCGCTCCAAATGGAACCTGTCCGTAATATTTCATCGTCACTGTCAGCGCCGTGATTATCTCCGTCACCGTCCTCGGCTCGTCTGACGGCACTGCGCCGTCGGTGATCGGGAAGCGCATCGCGGAGTACCTCGAAGGTGGCCGGCTCATCGTCGCCGGAAGCCGAGCACTCGGTGGGATCAACTCCGCTTCGTCCTCGGGCGCCGCTGCCTACTACGCGGACTCGGCGGGGCTTCGACCGGGTCGATGGGCACTCGGGCGCGCCGGCGACGTCGACACCAGCGAGCTGGCGACCCTCTTGTCCGGAATCGACCCGGTAACCGGCGAGCCACTTATCGCGGCGACGGGCTCTGCCGGACGAGCGCAGCGGAACAGGGGCGAGGCACTCACCGTCGAAGGTCTTCGTCAGGATTGGTGCTCCGTGAACGAGGCTGCCGCGGTCCTTGGCGTGTCCCGTTCGTACGTCCGGAAGTTCCTCAGCGAGATGGCGCTGAGCGATACCGACGGCGAGTTCGGCGTCTCAGTTGATCGACGCGGCAGGTGGCAGGTCTCCCGAGAGGTTCTGCTCCGGATAGATAGCGAGCGGACACCGCCGAAGGTCGTCGCTGGCTACGACCTGACGTTCTCACCGGCGAAGTCAATCAGTGTGCTGTGGGCCGGCGGCGATGCGGTCACCCGCACCGCGGTGCTCGACGCACTCGACGAATCGGCCGCCGCCGGACTGCGCTATCTCGAGCGTCATGCGCTCGCCGTCCGCGTGAGAGGTCATTCCGAGCTCGCCTCTGGCGGCATCGCCGCGGACTACCTCCATACGACCTCCCGGGCGCTTGAGCCACAGCTGCACCATCACGTCGTGATCGCCAACGTTGGAGTCGGTTCCGACGGTGTCGCGCGCGCCCTCGACTCGAGGACGATCTTCCATCACGCGAAGACCGCGAGCTTTCTCGCCGCCGCCGAGCTTCGTCATCAGCTCACCACGCGTCTCGGCGTCACCTGGGGTGAAGTCGCAAACGGCATCGCGGAGATCGAAGGCATCCCGGCCCAAGCGATCAAGGAGATGAGCACACGGTCGCGCGACGTCGAGGCGGCGGTCGCCGCCCTCGGCGTGAGCTCCGCGAAGGCTCGACAGGTCGCCGCCTGGTCGACTCGAGCCGCGAAGGATCGGGCGGTCGACCCCGAGGTGTTGTTCGCCGCCTGGGACGAGCGCCTTTCCGCCGTCGGCTACGACCAGGATGCGCGAGATGCCGTGATCGGTCGCGTCGAGGGGCCTGAGGTCTTCTCGGACGAGATCCGCGAACGACTCTTCGCCGAGCTACTTCGAGTCGACGGCCTGACGGACCATGAGGCGGTCTTCGATCGTCGACTCGTCGTGCAGCGCCTTGCCGACCTTGCCGGGGATCGGCTCGACGCGG
>DATCDR010000102.1:0-18509 GCA_036510575.1 Acidimicrobiales bacterium
CGTTCGCAACTTCGCTGTGCGGCCAGGTGTGGTTAGTACACCTTTCGTCGAAGGGTTGGAGCTCGTGAAGTTCTGCCATGGCGCAGCCGATTTCGCCCAGCCCGGGGCTTCCGAGTCGAGTTGCGGCATCGACGGCGGAGAGCTGTGAAGGTGTGTTCAAGTTCATCGAGATTCTTTGCCTATGGTTGAGGTTGCTGACACTGGGGGCGCGGACAGAGTTGCGCGCAGATTGCCCGTAGAACTCCTTGCGAGGCATCTTGCTAGAGATCATCGACGTAACCTGCAACCCCGCCTCTGGCCGGATTTCGCGGAAGCCAGGGGCCTCTAGTGACTAGCGAACTCAGGTGAGTATCCGCATTACCGTTAACGACCGAAGGCGGCGATAGTTGAGCTCGAGGAGCTGGGGTCCAGATCATCGGTCTGATTGATGAGGTCACGTGTACGACTCAGCCGATCTCGTTCAGCTCGAGAATCCCGAGGCGCATAGCGATAGCGACTGCTGAGAGCTTTGAGTGTGCATTCAGCTTCGTCAAAATGTTTTGCACATGGTTGCGAACTGTGTGGATCGAAACGTAGAGCCCCGTTGCGATGTCCTCGTTCGACTGTCCTTGTGCGAGGTGTCGAAGGACCTCTCGCTCACGAGCAGTAAGGCGTTCGCCGACAGCGCCGCTTCGGAAGCGTTCGAGCACGCCCGCAAGCTCGTTGGCGCTAACCACGAGCTCCCCCCGTGCCACCGCGCGAATCGAGGTGATGATGTCACTCGCTGGCCGCGTCTTCTTGAGGAATCCGGAGCACCCGGCCTCGATGGCTCGAGCGACGAGGTCGTCACCGTGAGCTCCAGAGAGCATCATGACCTTGGTGGACGGGCGACGTGCGAGAACATCTCGGGTCCCTTGGCTGCCATCGCCGTCAGGCAGGTGGAAGTCCATGAGCACAACATCGGGAGAAGTGTGCTCGACAAGAGGAATTGCCTCAGCAAGCGTTGAGGCGATGCCGACGCACTCGAGGTCGGGCTCAGCTGCGATGAGTCGAGCGAATCCCTCGGCGACCATCGAGTGATCCTCGACGATCGCGACTCGGGTCTTCGATAACTTCGGTCCGCCGTCCGATGGTACGTCGACGTCGCCTTTGAGAGCGAGGATGCCTCCGTTGGTCATGGTCTGGCGCATCGCGAAGCGATCTGGGGTTTTACACCTAGGTGCGACTTGCGTCGCGGCGGGACCAGAGAGGGTGTGACGTCCATCAGGGGTAGCGAGAACCGATCATTGGCGGCACTCTCAGTCCGGTCGACACCCACACTGCCCCTAACGACCAGCATCACGCGCTAGTTGAGCATTCTCACCGTGTTTGCTGAAGTCGAGATTGCTCGAAACTGCCGCTGGACCAATGCATGACGCACAATCAGCGTCAATCGCGTTTCGTCCTCGAGTGGTTCTCCCCTCGGGATCCTCTCGGCGGCCTAGCCACACGCTCTTTAACGACGAGGCGCTCGGGGGACTAGTGCATTAGCGCTAGGGGAAAATAGTGCTTCCGACAAGGGAAAATAGGTGGAGGCGCCTCATGTCGTTTTGACCGCGGGCTCGCACACTGAGAGTCATGGAAACGACATCACAGATCACAGTCACCGAGAGCGCCAAGAGCGTGCGAGCGCCACGAAAGATTTCGCTCTCTAAAATTGCACTTGGATTCGCGATCGGGGGCATGGTGCTGGTCGGCAGTGCGCTTTCGAGCGGCGCCGCTGGTGCTGCAGTGGTGCACCCGAAGGCCCTCCGACATGCACAGGTCGTCGCCCTCGATCGCGTCGTCGCCAACCGGCTAAAGGCGATCCGCACCTCGTTCGGGCTCTCGACCGGTGTCGTGACGAGCGAGTACAGCTCAGAGGTCGACCAGGCAGTGGCGCTGAACGAGGACCCGCCCTTTGCACCGACGAACGGTGGCGTGGTCGGGGAAGAGGGTCTCTGGGGGGTCGTTCCTGGCGTCTCCGGTGCAAGTGCCTCTGCGGCACTCGAGATCGTGAACGGCTGGGTATATCACGACGGATGGGAAGGCTCAGTTGCAGCGACATGGAACGCGGACTGCATCTCCGCACACGCTCCTGGCTGCGACGGCCACCGTCGTAATGTGCTCAGCACCCCACCAGTCGCCGGTGCGACGCTCTCTATCGACGTCACGACCCAACGCGTGACTGTCGATGGCGCACCAGCGCTTGCAGTAGCAGCACTTTTTGTGTGGAAGACCGGCGTCGCCACAGCATGAGCCGTATTCGCTGAAGACCTGAAAGACGGTGGTACCGAGATCGGTGCAACTCCTGCGATAGGACTGAAGCAAGCAAGAAGACTCTTCGCTCGGATTTCCTCCGCCAAGCGTTTCGCGTGAGGGCTGTGACGTCGGACCAGCTACTAGTGGAGCGCGTGAATCGTTTCATCGCCAACGGGGTCCCGTTGTCCGAGGATGAAACGTTGCAACGGACGC
Organism: Acidimicrobiales bacterium; assembly: GCA_036510575.1. Classification (GTDB taxonomy): domain Bacteria; phylum Actinomycetota; class Acidimicrobiia; order Acidimicrobiales; family Bog-793; genus DATCDR01. The sequence continues at coordinate 2,473 of DATCDR010000102.1, forward strand.
TCGCACGGGTCTGGTCGTCCGCGGACTAGGTGCTGCGTCGATTCGGCTTCACACAGCGGCATGGCCTCGCCTTCTACACCTCGATCCGCGCTCCTCGGTGAGCGCGCAGCGCTCAAAGCGATGATTGCTAGCAGCAAAGTCCGTCTCTTCATGCTGCGCCAGTCGATGTAGAGACCGCCCGCCGCTTGGGCGAGGATGTTCTGACCCATCACCGTGTTCTAAACCTGGACGGTGAAGGGTTTCATCCAGGACATTGGCGACGCCCAGCTTGGAATCCAGCGACGATACTCCGTCGCGGATGAAGCACAGGGGTGCCGAGCGTAAGAAGCTTGGCGAGAGCATCGATCGTGACCGTGGCTACTGCTCGCTCCGAAGCTGTTTGGTAAGTCCGTACCGTGGAATCCCGATCTCACCAGGCGCTTGGGGCCAAGGAGTATCGAAGACGCCGATGCTGCTTCCCGAGCCGGCGAACCGGGATTCGGCTGCTCAGCCATCGAGCATCGAAGACGTCGCAACGGATTTTTGAAAAGTGTCTGGATTTACTGCACAGAGCCGCCGTAATTCTTAGTACGGCGAGGAAACTTCGGCCGAAACGCGTCTTTGTGCAGCAAAGTTCGCGAGCAAGGGGAAACTATGGTCGCCGAAATTTCTCCGGACGCTGCTTCGCTCGGATTGTCGAGGCAACATCGCTCGCGGCTAGGCCTTCTCCGTCTCGGCCGACTCGCGTTGGCGATACTGCTCGTCATGACCGCGGGTTCGGTCGCCTTCTTCTTTTTGATCCGAAGCATTGTCGCGGATCAAGAAGGCCGAATTTTGCACGAACACGCGGGCGAGCTTGCGCTGCTCCTCGATGAATCGGTGCAGAACGATTCGACGCTGTTGCCTCTGGTCGCAACGACCTCTAGTGCCAAGCTGCCTAAGGCTTTTGCCCAAGTCACAGCCTTGCTTGATCAAAACGGCAAAGCCTCCGTCGACGTGTTCACCGTGAAGAGTGGTCAGCTCAAGACGATTAACCATGCAGGAAAGAGCACGCTAGGACTTGAGACCGCGTCGAAGGGCGTGGCGCTGCTCGAACGCGCTGCTGTCACGAAGGGCCTCGTCGGGGACATCATCGGAAGTGGGCCTGGCCGCGCCCTCGTACTCGCGGATGGCAGTACCGACGGCCTCGTTATCGCCGAGACGTCGGCGCTCGGCGCAACGACGGCCGCGCCAACGTCCGCCGGATCGCCTTTTAGCGACGTCAATCTCGCGCTCTACGCCGGTGCCAGCGCGACCTCAAATGACCTACTGGTTATCTCCGGCGCGGTGCCCGCCGGAGACGTGGACAGCCAGTTCCTCACAGTCGGTTCTGACCGTTGGTTACTGCTGACCAGTGCCAAGCAACCGTTGGTCGGCACTATCGCGGCGAACGCTCCGTGGGTCTCGCTGCTAGCCGGGCTGATTGCGACGCTGCTCGTCGCGACGCTCATAGAGGGTCTTGCTCGTCGGCGGACCTATGCTCTAGCGCTCGTTGAGGAGAGGACCGCGACGCTCGAGGCGGCGTTAGAAGAGCGCGGACGACTTCAAGTCGCCGAACGGCTCGCAAGAGAGGAGGCCGAGTCGGCGAATCGATTCAAGAACACGTTCATCTCTCGCATGAGCCACGAGTTGCGCACTCCGCTCAATGCCGTCATTGGCTTTGGGCAGTTGTTGGAGCGACAGCAGCTGAGCGATGACCAACGAGACTCAGTCGATCACATCTTGAAGGGTGGTCACCACCTTCTCAGTCTCATTAACGAGGTCCTCGACATCGCCCGCATCGAATCGGGTGACCTCGGCCTCTCTACCGAAGCAGTGCTGGTCAGCGATCTTGTCGGCGACGCACTCAGCCTCGTTCGCCCACTCGCCGCGCAGTACTCGATCAATCTCACAGGCGGTCGGGATTCGACGTGCGCCGAGTACGTCTTCGCCGACCGTCAGCGGCTGCAGCAGATCCTGTTGAACTTGTTGTCCAACGGCGTCAAGTACAACCGGGTCGGCGGCACGGTCGCGGTTTCGTGCGAGTTGCGGGGAGCGACCCAGCTCCGGATCAAGGTGGCGGACACCGGCTATGGCATTTCCGAGGAGCAACTGAGCCACCTGTTCACGCCATTCGAGCGACTGGGAGCGGAGCGAAGCGAGATCGAGGGCACCGGTATTGGGCTCGCCTTGTCCCGTCAACTCGCCGAAGCGATGGGCGGCACCCTTGACGTCGAGTCCACGGTGGGACAGGGCAGCACCTTCTGGGTGGAGTTGCCGCTCGTCGAGGCGCCGATCGAGCGCTACGAGCGCCTGAACATCCTTGGGGCCCCCAAGGCGCACGATTCCTCGAGGGCGGATCGACGCACTGTGCTCTATATCGAGGACAACCTCGCGAACCTCACCCTGGTACAGCGCATCGTCGCTGAACGAGACGGGATCGACATCATTCCGGCGATGCAAGGACGTCTCGGGCTCGAACTTGCTCGGGAGCACAAGCCCGCTGTTGTTCTCCTGGACCTGCATCTTCCGGACATCAGCGGTGATGAGGTTCTCCAACGCCTTCGAGATGACCCCGCAACCTCGGGAATCCCGGTCGTGATGGTCAGCGCGGACGCGACGCCTGGACAGATCCAGCGCTTGCTAAATGCCGGCGCGTTGGCGTACCTCACGAAGCCGATCGACGTCGGCGAATTGCTGCAGATAATCGATGATCACGTGCTACCGAAGACGCCCGTCGTCCTGACCGACGGACCTGGCGCTGGTTTTGAGTCGTGACTTCCGGACAAGTGTTCAGCTCACGTCAATTATTGAGTCAGTGCTAGCCCCCTCGGTGCAAGGAGTTCCGTGTGTACACAGATAGACCAGGTAGGGAGTGCGGTGACGATCAGGCACGAGACCTGCTGCACGAGCTCTCGAACGATCTCGCCGCGATCCAGATGCGGGCGGACATTCTCATCGGCACGGACAGCACGAGCGGTGTGTCGACGTCTGTACTGGTGCGATCCGACCTCGTCACCATTCGCTCCACCGCTGAACACGCGATGACCATGATCGAGCAATTTGCTGCGATCATCACCCGAGCCGCAAGTCCTGCAATCAATGGCCCGGGCGCTTGATCTAATGGAAAGCGATCTGGCGCCATCCGTTCAAGTGCTTTATGTAGAGGACAACGTCGCCAACGTTCAGCTCATGCAACGGATTTTCATGGAGCGCCCCCAGCTGGAGCTCCTCATCGCAACTGACGGCACCAGTGCACGAGAACTAGCGAAAACAGCAGACCCGCAACTGGTCTTCGTTGATGTCAACCTTCCGGATATGTCCGGCGAGGAACTCATCATCTGCCTGCAGAATGACCTAGGGGAGATGACTCCGCCACTTGTCGTGCTTAGCGCTGACGCCATGTCGAGCACGATCGAGCGGTTGAGATCGCTCGGGATAGCGGAGTACATCACCAAGCCCTATGACGTACAGCATCTATTCGATGTCATTGACGCGTTCTGCAAGTAGGGATGGAAGGATCTCAGCAACGAAGAAGCGTCTGTGGACTCAGAAGAGAAGGATGAAATCCAATCGGAAAGGATGAAGCGCCCGGGGAATCTTGAAGGCGCTGGAGTGCCCTGGTTTTAGCGGAGGCCGACATCTGCCACTGTCGTGCCAGATGTCGGGTCTGAAGCCGAACGGTGTAAGCATGCCAAGCGACGAGTGGTGGCGGTGGCCGTCGTGGAAAGTCTCGACGGACCCGAAGATCGCGTTCGCAAGCTCGAGGCGTGGCCGCCAGCGTTTGAGATCGAGGAAGACGCTATTACCGTGCTCACGGCGAGGCCATGAGCCGCCGGGGCAGGATGTCCCGGCGGAGCTATTGAATCCGCAACGCTTACTTGCCAGGGATGACCAAAATTCGCCGTTACGGCCCTCGAGTGACCGCCATACTCGCGTTCTACCGCGTCACAACCGCGTCGCCGGGTATCCTGTGAACAACATAATAGCTGGTAAATAGCACTTTTCCTTTATGTGGAGGTGGCGGGAATCGAATAGTCGTCCGAATGCAGCATTGAGCAGGAGGGGGGCACAGCGGCTTACCCAAAGCGGTTCGGCACGGCGCTTAGGCCGTGCCATTTCGCGCAACGGCAGGGCGACGCTTCTCGCACCTCTGATTGGTTTCGCACGTGTACACTCTGTACGTGATGTACATGACTTCAACCTTTAGCACCATGGCCGTGCGCCCGCCCTGATTGGACCTGCCGCGAGAGGACCGCCCCACAATCGGTCTTTCGTGATCGTCCCTACCGCAAACAAAGGAGCCCACACATGAACGTTCTAAGCGCGACTGACGCGCGCAATCACTTTAAGGAGGTACTGGATGCTGCAACCGATGGGCGCAGCACCATCGTCAGACGAGACGGCCGCGACGACGCGGCAATCGTCGATCTGGCCCGACTTCGATACGCACTTGAGCAGCTTTTGCCGCGTGCCGACGCCGTTAGCGAGGCCGGAGGATGGTCGCTGTTCATTCCCGGCCTGCCGATCGCCGCGGACGCCGAAGCGTTCGACGACGCCGTCGAAGAGATGGTCGAGGCGCTCCGTGAGTACGCCGAGGACTGGACGACGCGCTTGCGGCACGCTCCGAATCACGCGAACAACTGGGGAGTTGTCCAGTTCGTCTATCTCAGCGACGACGCCGAGCTCCGCACCTGGATCGCCGGAGCGCCAACCGAGCGCTAACCGCACCTGCGGAGCCCGACGTGGCTAGGCATCCTGCTGCAACGCGCGCCGATCACCTCCGCTTTTGCGAACTGGAGGGCTGGAGCGAGGTCCGGTCTGGGAGCGGCTCTCGATCGCATCATCAGACCTTCGAGCTCCCCCTCTCCGACGGACGGATCCTCCGAACGCGGATTTCGCACCCGCCGGGCCGCCAGACTTACGGCGCGAGCATCTGGTCCCATATCCTCCGCGACCAGCTTGGCGTGACGCCTGACGAGTTTTGGGCCTGCGTGGCTCAAGGAATCCTTCCGCTCCGGTCCGCCTCGGAGCCCGAGGCGGTTTCCATTCCGGCCGACCTCGTACACCTACTCATCCACTCCGTCGGACTTTCCGAGGATGAGGTCCGGGCGATGTCAAAGGACGAAGCCGTGAAGCGGGCGACGGAGTTTTGGAGTACCTCCTAGATTCCTGGTTAGGCGAGCGGTAACGAATCGGGCTACTCGAAGTACGCCTCGCCACGTCCTGGAGTCGGTAGCTAAACCGTCATGTGGGGGAGCTGGAGTTAGTACCGCGAGCAGCCTCTCGTCCACGACGAGGATCGGAGGCAGCGGGTGTTCCAGCAAGGCCTGTCCGCTGTCAATGCGACCCGCGAGATCTGACGCGAAACTGACGCGGCAGGGTCGCGAACAGTGGTTGACCGCGGTCAACAGGGGTCAATAAAAGTACAAGCTCAACGGCTAATTTTCGGCGGTCGAGCTGGTACGTGTGGCGAGTCGGCCTATAGGCGGGGTTCAAAACTAGCCGATTCGCGCGTGCGAGATCGTCAAATATGGCGTCTGAGCTCGTCTTTGGTCTCTCGATAATTTCTCGTTGTCTCAGGGTGGTTTTACGTTCTCTCGCGGACAAGGCGCGGACAAGTGAGATGACTCAGGAGATCGAGTCGCCGGTAGCCCAGACCGTTAGGTAGGAGGAAAGCAGCCCAAGGAATTCTTCGATCTCGGGAGGACCAGCAGAAATAAGTTGCCCTACTGGCGCCCAGTGAAGGACTCAGCAGCGCTCGGTATTGCGAGCAGTGGCGATGCCGCGGTGATGCGCTATGTCGTTGCGCATGTGTCGAAGGTCGCCCAGGAGATCGCACTGCAGATCATCGGTCAAGAGACCCAGACCCCCGGCGATGAGCGCTCGGAACTCTTCCTCCCAGGAAGAGAAGACGGTGATAATCCAACCATGTCCGATGAGGTCGATGTAGCTGCCGCCTTTGGACGACTTCGCAATTAGCTCCCGTAGCGGCCGCTGCACGAAGGGCGCGAACGCCTCATTCGGATCGCCTGAGCCAAAGAACATCGTGGGGTCCGTGTTGCCGAGGGCAATCGACTGCTGTAGCTGCTCGGTCAGTCGATCGGACTGCATGAGCATTGCCGTCTGCGCGTAAACCGCGGCGGCCGATACCTCTTGTAAACGCTCACGAAACTCTGTGACTGCCGCTTCTGCGCTCATGATCCCGATCATCGCGCAGGCCCGCGGATGAGGCTCCGTGCCACAGGCGTGCCACACCGTGTGGCACGCAGGGTGTTTTGAGGGACTCTGACGGGTAATTCCGGTTAATCCCTAAACCGCCATAAATCAGCCTCTACCTGCTGTTTAACATTGTTTTCCTGGTGGGCGCTAGAGGACTCGAACCTCCGACCTCAGCCGTGTGAAGGCTGCGCTCTAACCAACTGAGCTAAGCGCCCGATGAGCCCTCGGATGCGTCCGAGGGAGACACGAACCCGACGTATCGCTTGGAGCCGTCGCCGTTGCTTGCAACCATACGACATGGGAGTCTGAGCTGGGTACTGGACCCAACTCCTGCCTGGACAGCAGGGTCCTCCCAGGTCCGGCTCTATCGCGCTCGTGTGGGTTAAAATCAATACCACTCGACGTGCTGGGTCGCCTCGAAATGGGGCACAGGCTGCGATAACGATCGTGTTGCGCCCCCGAGCGCACGGAAGTGGAAGGGGCACGCAACGTCAGGCTCGCCCCGGCTCGCGATGGTGACCGCTCGCACCGTCCCGTTCATGGGCGGGATCGAAACCCACGTAGACCAGGTTGCTGGACGCCTCGCCAAGCGTGGCCTAGATCTCACCGTTCTCACGACCGACATCACCGGCAAGCTGCCACCGACGGAGGAACGAGATGGTTTCGTAATTCGCCGCTTTCCGGCGTGGCCAAAGTCCAAGGACTACTACGTGAGCCCAGCGCTCATGCGTGCGCTCGCCAATGGCGGCTTCGACGTCGTACACGTTCAGGGCGTGCACAACGCGGTGCCGCCGCTCGCCCTTGCGACGGCAGAACATCGTCGAATTCCTTCGCTCATAACGTTTCACACCGGCGGCAGCTCAAGTTCGTTCCGGAATGCGATCCGCGGTGTCCAATGGCGAGTCGAGGGTCCGGTTCTTCGAAGGGCGACTCGGCTCATCGCCGTCTGTGAATTCGAGGCCGATCTGTTCTCGCGCGCGCTCGGGGTGGATCGGAGCAAGATTTCCGTCGTTCGAAACGGCTCAGAGCGGCTACCCGTTAGCGATCGCGGGCCTCAAGAGAGCGGCACACCGCTGATTCTCTCGATCGGCCGCCTTGAGCGTTACAAGGGGCATCACCGTGCTATCGACGCGATGCCGTACGTGCTCAACAGCGCCCCTTCAGCTCGTCTCGTGATCGTCGGGAGTGGGCCCTACGAGCCGGAGCTCCGAAAGCAGGTGGCCGACCTCGGCCTTGGGGACTCGGTGAGCCTCGTCAGCTACGGACCGTCCGAGCGTGATCTCATGGGTGCGCTGGTGCGTTCAGCGGACGTTGTGGTGCTGCTAAGCGAGTACGAAGCACACCCGGTGGCCGTGATGGAAGCGGTCGCGGAGGGGATCGACGTGGTCGTTTCGGCGACTTCGGGTCTGACCGAACTCGGCCGAGACGGGATCGTTACGACCGTCGATCTGGACGCGCCCCCCGGCAAGGTCGCAGACGCGCTCCTCGAAGCGGCTCAGGCACGCCGATGGGCTGCCGGGCCGCCCGCGCTGCACACCTGGGATGACTGTGCCGATGAACTTGCAGCGCTTTATCGAGAGGTGGCTGCATGAGGATCTTGATGCTCGCTCAGTTTTACCCGCCCGACATCGGTGGCGAGGAGCGACATGTTCGCAACCTTGCAATCGCGCTGTCGGCGAGGGGCCACTACGTCGAGGTGCTGACTACGGCCCTGCCAGTGACCGGCGCGGGGTCATTCGTCGAAGATGGAATCTTGATCCGAAGGGTTCGGACGAGCGCGCAGCGTCTGCCGGTGTATGGCGACGCTGCCCGACCGCACGCGATGCCGTTCCCCGATCCAGAGATGCAACACGCCATCAACGTCCAGCTAGAGCGGGGACACTACGACGTGGTCCACGCACACAACTGGATCGTGAACTCAGCGATCACGCCCATTACGCGCCAGGCGGTGCCGCTCGTCCTTACGCTTCACGATTACGCACATATCTGTGCCGTGAAGCGCTACGTGTACCACGGGAGCGTCTGCTCTGGTCCTGGCCCTTGGAAGTGCATCGAATGCGCGGCCGGTCACTACGGAGCGCTCGAGGGTCCAGCTACGGCCGCGGCGAACTTCATCGCGGCTCGGCGCCGGAACTCGGGCGTGACGATCTACGTCACGGTGAGCTCTGCGGTCGCTAACTTCAATCGTCTCAGCCGTGGCAGCACGCCATTTGAGGTGGTCCCCAACTTCGTGCCCGACGAGCTCGTCGAGGAGTGCCCGCCACAACCAGACGGCCCGATGCTCTTCGTCGGCGACCTGACCCAGCAAAAGGGCGTACTTGTACTCGCCGAGGCGTATCGACGCTTGAAGTCGCCCCCTGAACTGATCCTGGCAGGTCGACCGGCTCCAGGTGTGGAGCTGCCGTCGATTCCTGGGATGCGGCTGATCGGTTCTCTGGCCCACGACGACGTGATGCCGCTCATCGCCTCTTCACGCCTGATGGTGGTGCCCTCGATCATGCCGGATCCCTGCCCGACGGTCGTCCTCGAAGCGATGGCGAAGGGTAGGCCAGTCGTCGCATCGGCGAACGGCGGTATCACCGACATGGTCAAAGACGGCGTGACGGGTCGACTGGTAACTCCCGAAGACCCAGCCGCTCTCGCTGAGGGGATCACGAGCGTGCTCGAAGGCGACGCCGCGGCGATGGGGTTCGAAGCACATCGGCACCTTCGTGGCTTTCTCGCATCGACGGTGGTCGAACGAATCGAGGGCATCTACGAACGCGCCCGACGTCTCGCCGCCGCACCTGCTGCCTAGAGCAGCGACCCTGACAGCGGTCGTGCACCGCGACGCCGCTTCGCGTTCCGCACTAGGCGCGTTGTAGCAGCACCAGCGAGCGGTCCTCGACGAAGACCTCGCCGCGTGAGTCGACGATCGCCCCCACTTCGCTTGGGGCGAACGTTGAGAGCGCAATCGACCACCGCGCACCGAAACGACGCGTCGGCAACATGAAGGTCGTCGACTCGTGGTTGGCATTGAAGAGCATCAAGAACGAGTCGTCGTGGATCATCTCGCCGTGCCGACCCGGCGTGCGGAGTGCCTCGCCGTTCAAGAAGACCCCGAGTTGGCCTCGATCCGAGTCCCAGTCACGCCTCGCCATCCTGCGACCGTCTGGGCGGCACCACCACACATCGGGGAGCTCGCCTGGTCGAGTGCCGATGAAAAACGCGCTGCGTCGAAAGACCGGGTGCTCGGTTCGAATTGCGATCAGGCGTCGCACGAACTCGAACATCTCTTCTGCGTGCGCCGCCGGACGCCAGTCGAACCATGAGAGCTCGTTGTCCTGGCAATACCCGTTGTTGTTGCCGCGCTGGGTGCGACCAAGTTCGTCACCGCCGAGCAGCATCGGGACGCCTTGGGACAACAAGAGGGTCGCCAGAAAATTTCGTTGCTGGCGAGCGCGAAGGGCGTTCACCGCGGGATCCTCAGACGGCCCTTCGAAGCCACAGTTCCAGCTGCGGTTGTCGTCGGTGCCGTCGCGATTGTCCTCGAGGTTCGCCTCATTGTGCTTCTCGTTGTAGGACACCAGGTCGCGGAGAGTGAAGCCGTCGTGCGCTGCTACGAAGTTGATGGAGGCCGACGGCCGACGGCCATCTTCTTCGTAGAGGTCAGCTGAGCCGGCGAAGCGCTCCGCGAAGTCACCAAGGCGAGCCCTGCCCCGCCAGAAGTCGCGCATTGTGTCTCGGTAGATCCCGTTCCACTCGGTCCAAAGCACCGGGAAGTTGCCCACCTGGTAGCCCCCCTCGCCGACGTCCCAGGGCTCAGCGATGAGCTTTAGCTGTGACAAGACCGGGTCCTGGTGGATGATGTCGAAGAACGCTGACAACCGGTTGACCTCGTGAAACTCCCGCGCCAATGCTGCAGCGAGATCGAACCGGAACCCGTCGACGTGGCACTCGATGGCGAAGTAGCGAAGCGAGTCCATAATGAGGCGCAACACACTCGGGTGCGTCGGGTTCAAGCTGTTGCCGGTTCCGGTGTAGTCGACGTAGTAGCGCGGCTCCTCAGCTGAGAGCCGGTAGTACGAAGGGTTGTCGATGCCACGAAATGACAGCATCGGACCGAGGTGGTTCCCTTCGGCGGTGTGGTTGTAGACGACGTCCATGATCACTTCGATATTGGCTCGGTGGAGTGCCTTCACCATGCCCTTGAACTCGCGTAAGTGGTCGCCGACGGCCTCGGCCGCGGCGTAGGTGGAGTCCGGTGCGAGGTAGCCGATCGTGCTGTATCCCCAGTAGTTGGAGAGTCCGCGCTCTTGTAGGTAGTGCTCATCGGCGATGTGGTGTACCGGCAGCAGCTCGACGGCGGTGATGCCGAGTGCGTTGAAGTGTTCGATCGCGGCGTCTGAAGCAAGTCCTGCATAGGTCCCACGGAGGTCCTCGCGAACATCTGGATGGCACTTCGTGAAGCCTTTGACGTGTGTTTCGTAGATCACCGTGTCTGGCCAGGGATGATTCGGCCTGCGGTCATCTTCCCAATCGAAGCTCTCGTTGACGACCACGCACTTTGGGATCGCGAGGGCGTCATCGCTGTTGTCGATCTCGAGATCCGCAGCCGTTCCATCCGGGTCGTAGGGGAGCACCGTCGCCGCGTCGTAGCGAATACGACCGTCGATTGCTTTCGCGTAGGGGTCGATGAGGAGCTTCGCGGGATTGAATCGGTACCCGGTCTCGGGCTCGTAGGGCCCATAGACCCGGTAGGCGTAGCGCTGCCCTGGTCCGGTACCGGGAAGGTAGCAGTGCCAGTTGAGCGCGGTGCGTTGTTCGAGCTCTACGCGGGTCTCGTGATCCTCGCTGTCGAAAAGACAGAGCTCGACACGTTCGGCGTGTTCGGAAAAGAGTGAGAAGTTGATGCCGCCACCGTCCCAGACGGCTCCGAGGGGAAACGGATCACCAGGCCAGATCTCCATCGCGTGACTACTTCCGTCCGTATCCGCGCGGCAAAGCCGCCGCGCATCGAGGGTCGCGGCGCACCCCGTTTAGGCCCGCGATACGCGCGAAGTGCGGCGCGGCGGCCGCGTCGCGACGCGAACTCACGGGGTCCAGATCGAGGTAGGTCAAGTTCGCGATCTTCGCGGGACTCGCTGGCGCAAGCAAACCGGGATCTAGATGATCTCTGATGACCAGGCTTTGGCTTCGCGTTGAACCGACCGAACAGGCGCACGACCAGCCGGAGCGTTCGGGCAGCTCTAAGCGCTGGGTGACACCCGTGGAGGATGGCGTAACCCGAAGGCAGCCTTGAGTACCCTCGACGTTGTTGACTCTCCGAGTCACTCCTTCGAGGAGGCGCACAGCATCGACCAGCCGGCGTTCGCATTTGATCGGGCAAGTGGCGTGTTGTGCCATCTGACGTCGCTTCCAGGTGGTCGGCTCGGATCAGAGGCGTTGCGGTACATCGACTGGCTGAACAAGGCAGGACAACGGTGGTGGCAGATTCTCCCGCTCGGGCCACCTGATCGATCGGGCTCCCCGTACCTCGCGCGATCCGCATTCGCCTGCTCGCCGGCACTGCTCGCCCGGCCCGAGGCACGCGTCACGACGAGCGAGCTCGACCGCTTCGTCGGCGAACACTCGTACTGGGCAGAGGGCTGGGCGCGCTACGGCGGGAGGGGCGCGCTCGAGAACCAGGTGCGATTTCAACGCGAGTGGTCACGGCTTCGTCTCCACGCGGTCGAACGCGGCGTGCAGATTCTCGGCGACATGCCCTTCTACGTGGCCCGGCGCTCCGCCGATCATCTCGTGCATCCGAACCTGTTCCGCAGTGATCGTGCAGCCGGAGTCCCGCCCGATGACTGGAGCGCGACGGGGCAACTCTGGGGAAATCCGACGTACAACTGGCAAGCGATGCGGAAAGAGGGGTTCCGCTGGTGGATCGAGCGGTTTCGACGAACCTTCGAGCTGGTGGACGCCGCGAGGGTGGATCACTTCCGCGGCTTTATCGCCTCCTGGTCCGTGCCGTACGGCATTTCGACCGCGATGGATGGCGGCTGGCGTAGAAGCCCTGGGCGCGAGCTCTTCGCGGCAGTGCAAGCCGAGCTTGGGCGGTCGCACCTGGTTGCTGAGAACCTTGGCGTCATCACGCCGCCCGTCGAGCGGCTGCGCCTTGCGTTACGACTTCCTGGGACGATCGTTTTGCAGTTCGTATTCGGCGACGAGATGTTGAACCGCCATCGAGACGAGCCAGGTGTCGAGAACGTCGTCTACACCGGGACCCACGACAACGACACCACGCTCAGCTGGTGGGGGAGTGCTGGCCCGGGCACGCGCGCCAACGTCGAACGTGCGCTCGATCGGGCCGGGATCCATGAGATATCGCCGAATTGGAAGCTCATCCGACTTGCGCTCGCGCATCCTGCGGCCGTGGCGATCCTTCCGGTGCAGGATCTACTCGGACTCGACGGCACGGCTCGGTTCAACTTTCCAGGCCGTTCGCGCGGCAACTGGCGCTGGCAGATGCAACCAGGGATGCTTACCTCAGGACTGGCGCGCCGACTCCGAGATCTGACCGTCGCGAGCTCTCGCGCGTAATCGGTGCCGCGAAGCCTCGCGCGAACTACCTGCGACGGCAGCTCGATCATCTTTAGAGCGAGGCGGTGCTACTTCGCTGCATCACGGCGCGCGGCGCCGTCGCGTACGAGCGGCAGCAAGCGCTTGCCGAAGTCGATCGCGTCTTCGAGCGGGTCGAACCCCTTTAGGAGCAGGGTGGTGATGCCGAGGTCGTAGTAGCGAAGCATCGCCTCAGCTACCTGTTCAGGTGTCCCGACCAACGCCGTCGAGTTGCCCGCCGCCCCGGTCAGGTTGGCGACCTTCATCCACAGCCGCTCGTCGTAGACGTCCTGGCCAGAGGACATCTCGATGAGCCGTTTGCGCCCTACCGAGGTGGTACCGCCGGTGTCGCGATCTACTGAGAACGTGGCGTTTTGACCTCCGCCCAAGCCGGTGTAGGAGTCCTTGATTCCTGCCATGCGTGCTTTGGCCAGTTCGATCCGTTCTGCAGTCTTTTCGGCGATCCACTCGGCCTTGGCCCAAGCCTCTTCCTCGGTGTCGGCAATGATCGGGCGTAGCGAAAGGCTGTATCGCAGTTTGCGGCCGAACTTTGCCGCCGCCTGGTCGATGCTCTCGATCCGCGCCGCAACCGCGGCGCGGGGCTCTCCCCAGAAGGCATAGACGTCGGCTTGGGACGCACCGATCTCGATCGCGGGGCCTGAGGCGCCGCCGAAGTACATCGGAATGCTCCCCGGCGAGACGGGCTTTACCGAGCTGAAGGCCGCGTCGTAGTGGAAGAACTCGCCGTCAAAGTCGAACGGGCTGTCCTCGGTCCAAAGCCGCCGAGCGATGGTCATTACTTCCTTCGTGCGCCGGTAACGCACGTCGTGCGCCAAGAAGTCACCCTCTCGGTGCTGATCTGCCTCGTCTCCGCCGGTGATGAAGTGGATCGCGATCCTGCCACCGCCAGTCAGATGGTCGAGCGTCGCCGCCATTCGGGCAAGAATCGCCGGCTGGACGACGCCAGGACGGTGAGCGACGAGGACCTTGAGGTGCTTAGTCTGGTGCAACACGGTCGCGGCAATAGCCCACCCCTCGGGTGAGACCGCCCCATAGCCGATGAGCACGCGATCGAATCCGCCGTCGTCGTGGGCTTTTGCGATATTGAGTAGGTAGTCGGAGTCGACCACCGGACCATCCATCCAGTCGACAACAGGTCCGTCGACAAGGGGGCCTTTGATCTCCGAAGCGTCTCGGGTTCCCACCATCCCGATGATCTCGACTGGCATCTAGCGGGAGTCCTCCATGTATAACTTCCACGACGAATCCAGGGCCATCTTGAACAACTTTGCGGCAGATCCGGCGAACAACTGGTTGAACGCTAACATCAGCCTGGTGGTTCGGCGCACGATGGATTCCTCCGCGGACGAGAAAAGGCCCCTAGTCGCGGTCGGTTATGGCCCCCGATGCGTGCCGGTGATGCAGCTGACCGAGGCCGCTGCCAACATCTGTGACTTGCTCTGGATGATCGATGGCTCGCTTGCAGAGATGCGCGAGATGAGCGAACTGCTGAACCGCTTCGGCCCAGTAGTCGATATCAACGGTCTCGGTGCAGATGGGATCCTCGCTGAACTCTCTGGCCCCTACCGACCAGACGGTATCGCTACGTACCTCGACGCGGACATGGCCACCTACGCCAGAGTTGCTGGAGCGCTCGATCTCCCGTTCCACTCCGTCGCGACGGCGGTCGCCTTGACCGACAAGTTCCAGCAGCGCCAAGTCCTAGCTGGCGCAGGGCTGGCGATGCCGAAGTGTTTCGTCATCGGCCTCGACACCACCGAGAGCGAGCTTTCGGCGATTGTGGCTGAAGTTGGCTGGCCAGCAGTCTTAAAGCCCCGCTCCGCGCAAGGAAGCCGTTACACCTTCTTCGTTAGTGATCGGGCGCGACTCGAGGAGCTGTTGTCGGCACTTGGACCAACTCGGCCCGAGATGGTCCTTGAGGAGTACCTCGCCGATGACGTCGATCGACCCGAGAAACCGTACGCGGCCTACGTCTCGGTCGAGAGCCTGGCCTCTGCGGGCGTCATCAGCCATCTCGCCTTGACCGGTCGGTTCCCGCTGGCGGAGAACTTTCGTGAAACCGGGTTCTTCATCCCGGCGGCACTGAGCGTCGACGACCGGGAGGCCGCACTACTCCTCGCCACGGCCGCGATAGAGGCGCTCGACGTGCACACCGGCTGCCTCCACACCGAGATCAAGTTCACTCCCGCGGGCCCGCGCGTCATCGAAGTCAACGGACGCGTCGGCGGCGGTGTGCCCGAGATGCTCGCCCGCGCCACGAACATAAAGATCGTGGAACTGACCCTCAAGCTCTCCCTGGGTGAAGCGGTGCAGATCGATGGCCCGGTCGCAACCGATCAGATCGGCTACCGATTCTTCCTCCAGCCACCACCGGTCTCGGCCACGGTTGCGGCCATCAAAGGGATCGACGCCGTGAGCGACCATCCAGGCGTGGACTCGATCACGGTGCATCAAGGCCCGGGCGCAGTCTTGGACTGGAAGGACGGCACCCGGAATCACATCGTCGCGGTGGTTGGATCCGCAGCGGACTATGACGGGCTTCTCGAGGTGGACCGACTGCTACGCGAAGCGGTCACGGTCACGTACGCGGATGTGAGCCACTCCTAGTGCCGGTCCTGCTGCGTGAGACCGCGGCGCCAAGTTTGACTACATCAACCCAGCTCGACGCCGATACCAACGTAATGAACTGCGCATTCGTCAACAACATGCCAGACGGCGCCTTCGATGCGACCGAACGCCAGTTCCTCGACCTGGTCGATCGCGGGTCAGGATCGACGACGATCGAGGTTCAGCGCTACGCGATGTCAGGCGTACCGCGCGGCGAACGGGTGGCGGCACGAATCGCCAAGGAGTATTCGCCCCTCGAAGAGCTCCGCGGCAAGCGCCCCGATCTGCTCCTCGTAACCGGTGCGAACCCAGCAGAGCCACAGATCGAGAACGAGCTCTTCTTTGACGACCTCGCCGAGCTGCTCATCTGGGGTGCCGAGAACGTGCACTCGATGTTGCTCTCTTGCTTGACGGCACACGCGGCGCTGACGATCTTTGACGGCGCGAAACGCGAAAACCTCGCACAAAAGTGCACCGGGGTGTTCTGCCAAACAGTCGACCTCTCGCATCCACTAGCTGCGGGCCTCGAAACCGAGGTGTCCCTGCCACACTCGCGTTGGAACACCGTTGCACGAGATGCGGTGCTCGACGCCGGCTATCGGATC
>DATCDR010000103.1:0-11640 GCA_036510575.1 Acidimicrobiales bacterium
ACACCCATCCAGCGCCGGGTTTTCGAGCTCCTCGGTGCCCCGGTCCCGAAACACCTGATGTAGCCAGAACAACGAGCTGCAGATCGCGAAGGGCCAGTTCAGCGGGGTGAAGCTAGCTCAGAGGGGGTAACTTCAGGTTAGCCAAGCGACTCTGGTAAGTGAGGTGGCGGGTGCCGGATGCCGTGAGCTGTGGCGGTCGCGGTCACATAACTCACCGCCAGCCACCTCTGGTCACGTACTCCGGTCGAGCCTGGCTCGAACAGGTGTCGCGCTCTCGAGTTCAGGCAATGACGTCGATCGGTGAGCCATCTGGAACAACTCGCAATTCGGAAAGCGCGCTGAGGTGAAGGCGTACACAGCCATGTGAGATCTGCGCCCCAGACGTGCCGATCGCTGCGTCTTCGCCCAAGGGACCGTGAATCGCGACGACGGCATCGCCTGACTCCTCCCAGTCGGTGATCGCGTTCGAGTGCGCGGAAGTGACGATGACGAAGGGTCCCCAAGCCGAGGACGGGGCAGTCGCGAAGGAGGCCACGAAGAAGTGCCCGATCGGTGTCGGATCCGTGGCCGTCCCAACTCCTGCTGGCGCGTCGACGACGACGACGCCGTCGCGATAGAGCAACAAGTGGCGAGTCGCCAGGTCGATCACGATTCGATACGGCGTACGGGAGAGATGAATACCTGCCTCGGCAATCCACGCCGTAGAGCCGTTTGGCCTTGTCGGCAAGCGGACTTCAAGATCCCCCGACCGAATCGCTACCACGGGTAGGAACAACGCCGAGCCGTGCCACGTTGCTAGGATCGGCTTTCCCGCCAGGCCACCTGGCGAAACGAATGAAGGAGTCGTCGCTCTCAACGCTGCGACCAGACCTACCGGAGCTGTCGTGACCGGTGCTGCTGGAAGCGTGACCGGACGGGGCTTCGGCGGCTGCAGCGCTGCAGGAGGAGGAGGTGGCTTCGGCGTCTGGTGCTGCGTGAAGACGACGACTCCGACGACGAGAACGGCTGTGATCGCTGCTGCGGTCAGTCGCTTTCGCGACGACCAGCGTGACGACCGAGGCGGCCCCTCTGCGCCTCGACCGCCGTCAGACACCCCGTCAAGCATCGATGCTCAACCTGTCACCGAGACCGTCGTAGTCCCAATCGGGCTCATCGGGGCGGTCGGCACTACTGCCGACGTCGTCGAGTCGTGTGTGGTTGTTGCCGGCGCGGCCTTTGCAGTTGCAGCCTTGTCGGCGGCAGCCTCGTTCGCAGCGGCCTTCCGCCTTTTAGCCGCAACAGCGTTCGCGGTAGAGGACACGGTCCCCGGCACGGTGGTCGCGGTAGACGTCCCTGTCCCCGACGCGTTGGTCGCGGTAGAGGTCCCTGCCCCCGACGCGGTGGTCGTCGTGGTGACCGAGGTTGTAGCACAACTCGACGGCGTGATCGTGTCGGAGTCGAGCGTTACCGCCCCGTTCTCTGCCAAGACCCGTCCAAGGATCGTCACGTTGGTGGTGACAGTGATGCTCTGGCTCGCAAGGACCGTTCCGACGAAGGTGGAGTCGGTGCCGAGTGTCGCCGAGCTCCCTACCTGCCAGAACACGTTGCACGCTTGCGCGCCGTTAATCAGGTTGACCTGACTCAACGAAGCCGTGGTGAGGGTGCTCGAGTCCGCCTGGAAGACGAAGACCGAAGCTGGATTGCCTCCGCCGTTCAAGGTAAGTATGCCCGTGAGACCGATAGAAGAGGCGGAGTTGTAGACGCCAGCAGTCAAAGTCTGACCCCCGAGGTCGGCGATAATAGGCGTTGTGGGACCCTGACCCACCGCGTTGTTATACGCGGTAGTGAGATCGTTTTTTGCCTGACCGGACACCGCGTTCGCGGCATAGAGCGTCCCGTTCAGCGTTCCAGGTGGGAACCCGGTCACTGAAGTCCCAGGACTAAGTCCGACGTCGCCGTTGATAACGCTCGGCCCAGTGTTGGTGACCGTGGAGGCTGCGAGCACGCCAAAAGAGAATGTTGTGCCGAGTGGCACCGAGGTCGCTGTTGCACCGGCGACGTTTGCGAGACCCAAGCTGGCGGCCGCAACGGCACCGATCGCGACTACCGCGGCGCGCGGCCTCGTCATGACCTTTCGGCAGGTGGGGAATTTCATAGTGATCCTTCCTCGATAGGGCGGTTCATCACAGCGCACCATGTGGTGCGCAGCGGTTATCGAGGAACTCCGTCGCTTTCGAGCGGAGAAATAATCACCGATGGCTTATTCGACGAGCGAGAAAGCTGGAGCTGCATCACGCTCGAATGAAGCGGCGGATCGAGTTAGATCGAGTCAACGTATGCGACAGACACAAACCGTCTCGGCGTCTGACACTCGTATAACGACCCTCTCGAGCAGAAGTGAAGAAATTCTTTTCACGACTTCTGTCTGGGGCGTGCCGAATCCATCGGGGACGCGATTCCACCTCTTCACGTGCCTGCCACCAGGGCTTTTACAACAAGACGTGCGGACTCAGCATTGTGTAGCACGCCGGAAGCTGGCCGCCGATCGCGTCCGTCACGGCACCCGAAACCCGACGGCGACTTCTCACTCCCGGCAGGAATCACTAAACACAGGCTGGACGAGCGCCGTTATGGCTGCTATGGACTCCAGCCTCTCGCTCGCAGACTCTCAAACGGCGACGCAGTGGATCTTCACTGGCACATCCGATGACCCAGATGCCCGAAGTGCGGGAGCAATTGCTGCCGCACAGGCCCTCGCAGGCGACGACGCCAAGCTTCTGGTGGTGTTCGCGGCCGCGAGCTACAACCAGTCCGCGCTCCTTGCCGGAGTAGCGAGCGTCGTTCCCGACGTACCGGTTATCGGCTGTTCCACAGCGGGCGAGATCGTCGCGTCGGGTCCAGGATCGGGTGGCGTAGTCGTAATGGCGCTCGGCGGGAGCGGATTCTCCGTCGCGACGGCAGCTGCGAGCGGCGAGCCTAACGGGCTCCGGCAAGCTAGCGCCACCGTTGCGGAGAGCTTTTCGCGTCTCGACCCGCGCCCCTACAAGGTGTTGCTGCTCCTAAGCGACGGCCTCGGCGGTGACCAGCAAGAGGTCGTTCGCGGCGCCTTCGGGGTGCTCGGAGCGGAGGTCCCCCTCATCGGTGGCTGCGCAGGCGATGACATGAGGATGCAGCACACGTGGCAGTTCCATGGGACCGAAGTACTCGAACACGCGATCGTCGGGGCAGCCATTGGCTCCGAAGGCCCGATCGGCATCGGCGTGCAACACGGCTGGCGCGCCGTTGGTGAGCCGATGGTGGTGACGTCATCTTCGGGCAACAGCGTGCTAACCCTCGATGATCAGCCTGCCCTCGATGCCTACCTGCAACGACTCGACGCTCCTGCCGAAGTCGGTGACGATGCAGCGGCACTGACATTGTTCGCAGCGACCCATCCGCTCGGACTCAGTCGAAGAGGCGGGGACGAAGTCCGCTTCGTCGCCGGTGGAGATCTCAGCGCGGGCTCGTTGAACTGCATCGCCGCCGTCCCCCAGGGAAGCATGGTGCGAATCATGCAGGGCGACTACGACTCGGTGCTCGGCGCAACCAACGTTGCCTGCGAGCAAGCGGTAAGCGCCCTCGATGGCCGGACTCCACTTGGTCTACTCGCCTTCGACTGCATCGCCCGCAAGGGCGTGCTCGGCGATGCAGGTGTCGCCGCTGAGGTCGGCCGAATCACGGACTACGCGCCTGGTGCGCCAGTTGCAGGCTTTTACACGTACGGCGAGATCGCCCGCACCCATGGAGTAAGTGGTTTCCACAACCAGACCCTCGTCGTAGTCGCCTTCTCCTAAGCGATCCGATGGCCTCCTCGGACTGGGCTACCCAGCAGCTCGCAGGCTTTCTCGCAGTACTGACCAGTGCCGCTGACGACCGAGAAGCCGAGAAGCACGCGCTCGAGCGCCTAGCTGAGTCATTCGAGGCGGACGCGGGCGCGTTCATTCGGCAAAATCGCGTGACGTCGTCGCTTGGATGGCCGGCAGGGCACACGCCGAACGCAGAGCTCCTCGCCGCCGTCAGCAACGACCAGGCTCGTGCGACGCTCGCTGGTGTCGGTGCCTGCGAGATCGTGGTGGTCCCGGTGGATCGCGACGAAGCTACGACGCTCCTTCTCGCAAGGTCGAACTACCCATTCACCGCCGAAGAGACCGGACTGTTGCGGGGAATGGCCCGCGTGCTCGCGCTCGGGCTTCGACTCCTCGGCACCGTCGCCGCGGAACGGCGGCAAGCAGCGGAGAACCAGCTGCTGTTGCTCTCCCTCCGAGAGCGCCAGCTGCTCTCGGATCGACTGTCTCATATCCAGCGTCGGATCACCGCGCGTGACCCGCTCCAGGAGATCCTCGACGACATCACCGAGGGTTGCGCGCAACTGCTCGACAGCGAGATGGCGGTCCTCCGGCTCGTCGACGACTCCGATTACTTGTCGATGGCATCATCGGTGGGGATCGACGACGAGCAAAGAGTCGCACAGCACCGCATCCCGCCCACCTCGAGCCTCGGCGGACGAGCGGTGGCCGAAGACCAGCTCTGCGTCATCGACAACTTCCGGTGCTTTACCGCCGACGGCGGCCTCGATTCGAGCGAGTTGTGGTCGGCTATGGCCGCGCCGATCCACACCGAGGGACGCGCGATCGGCAGCCTCATCGTCGCGACCATGCAGAAGGATCGCAACTACCTCGAGTCAGAGCAAGAGCTCATGCTCGCGTTCGCCGAGCATGCGGGTCTGGCCTTGAACCAAGCGAGAAGTCATCAGGCCATGGCCGACGCATTCGAGGACGCAAAGCACCGAGCGCTCCACGACGAGCTGACGGGACTGCCGAACCGCGCGTGCTTTTATGACCGAACCGACCATGCGCTCCGATTAGCCGCGCGCGACGGTAGTTCCACCGCGGTACTGCTATTCGACCTCAACAGGTTCAAGGAGATCAACGACACGCTCGGCCATAAATACGGTGACCGGGTACTTCGAGAGATCGGGCCCCGATTCCGGCAGGGCCTTCGCGAGTCCGACACGCTGGCGCGCCTTGGCGGCGACGAGTTCTCTGTGCTGTTGACACGAGTCAACGGAATCGGCGATGCGCTCGAAGTCGCTGAACGAATCCTCGGCCTCCTTGAGGAGCCATTCGAGATCGACGGCATGACGATGGACGTAGAGGCGAGCTGCGGTATCGCGGTCGCACCTGGCGACGGCGACAACGTCGACATTCTCTTGCAACACGCCGATGTGGCGATGTACGTCGCGAAGCACCTCGATGCCAAGGTCGTTGCCTACAACGACGAGCTAAACATCAACTCCCGCGCTCGACTAGCGCTGCTCGGCAAGCTCCGGACGGGTATTGCGAGCGACCAACTCGTGCTCTTCTACCAGCCCAAGGCGTCGCTCGGGGGCGCACGCGTCGAAGGCGTCGAAGCGCTCGTTCGCTGGCAGCACCCGACCCTCGGGCTCGTGCCGCCCGATGAGTTCATCCCGCTAGCGGAGCATACCGGGCTGATCAAACCGCTCACCACCTGGGTGCTCAACACGGCGCTTCGCCAGCTCCACTACTGGCGCGAACAAGAAGATGGCCCGATCTCGGAGGAGATGTCGATGGCCGTCAACCTCTCCGCCCGAAGCCTGCTCGACGAGAGCTTTCCAACTGAGGTGGTCGCGGCTCTCGAGCGCTGGAAGATCCCTGCTCACCTGCTCGAGCTCGAGATCACCGAGAGCATGATCATGGCCGATCCGCCGCGAGCACACCATCTGCTCACCGAACTGTCCGCTGTCGGCGTCAAGCTTTCCATCGACGACTTCGGCACCGGCTACTCGTCGCTCGCGTACCTGAAAAATCTGCCGGTCAATCAGCTAAAGATCGACCGCTCGTTCGTGCTCAACATGAACCGAGATCCACTCGATGCGGTCATCGTGCGATCGATGATCGAACTCGGCCACAACCTCGGCCTACGCATCATCGCCGAGGGAATCGAAGACGGCGAGACATGGGAGCAGCTCACGGCGCTCGGGTGCGACAGCGGCCAGGGCTACCTGCTCGCCCGGCCGATGCCGGCCGGGCAGGTCGAGAGCTGGATGCGCGCAAAAGCGCTCCTGCCTGCCGGCATCACGTTCTAAGCCCGCGCGCCTAGCGCTACGGTCGAGGATCCTAAAGGGCTCAACCACGGGCCAGATCGATTCAACCCCAGAAGGCCGCGCCTTTGCGTTATGAAATGACCGGGTCGCGATCGGTAGCAGAATGGCAACCGAACGACCAGATCCGCGTCTCGCATCGATCTCGGTCCGGACTCGGGGGGAGACCAGGTTGGGATCAATGCTTACAGTCGAGGACTACCGGGACGAGGCGCGTCGCAAGCTCCCGAAACTCGTGTTCGACTACGTAGACGGTGGAGCCGAAAGCGAGTCCACGGTGCAGGGGAACCGACTGGCATTCGAATCGGTGACGCTTCGACCTCGCGGCGGAATGGACCCGGGCGGAATCGACATCGGCGTCTCGGTTCTTGGAAGCGAACTCTCGATGCCGGTCATCCTCGCCCCGTGTGGCTCAGCTGGAGTGATTCGCTCGATCGGGGACATCGCCGGGGCACGGGCAGCGTCAGGTGCTGGCACTGTCTTCACCCACTCGACGATGTCGTCGGATCGCATCGAAGACGTCGTGGCAGCGGCGAATGGTGCACCGGTCTGGTACCAGGTGTATCGAGTGGGGCCGATGTCGCGCGTCGAAGCCGCTATCGACCGTGCACGCGACGCGGGAGTAGCCGCTCTCGTCATCACCTTCGACACCGCAGTCGGCTCGCTTCGGGTCCGCGATCGCAGGAACGGCGGATTGGCCTTGCTCGGATCGAGCCGTGTGCGCGCGATCCCTGGCTTTCTACGACTTACGGGATCACCACGCTGGCTCGGTGACCACCTCGTACATGGCCTCCGACCAAAGCTGATGAACGTGATCCAAGAAGACGGCACGCCGCAGATCCTCGGACGAGGTCCGAGTCCAAACGGTCTCACCTGGGAGGATCTTGCCTGGGTCAAGGAGCGCTTCGGTGGTCCGATCATCGTCAAAGGCCTGCTGACCGGCGAGGATGCCGCTCGCGCCGTCGACGAAGGCGCCGCAGCGGTAGTGGTCTCCAACCATGGTGGCAGACAACTCGACGGCGCCGATGCGACGCTTCGAGCGCTTCCAGAGGTAGTAGCCGCCGTCAACGGCCGCTGCGAAGTCCTCCTCGACGGCGGCATACGAAGCGGGATCGATGTGATCAAGGCGCTGAGTCTCGGTGCTCGAGCCGTGCAAATCGGCCGTCCGTGGCTGTTCGGCCTCGCCGTAGGAGGTGAAACGGGCATCCAAGAGGTGTTGGAGGTCCTCCGCGCCGGGATCGGCCGGAACCTGGCGCTCGTCGGCGTGCAGAAACTGTCAGAACTCGATTCCCGCTTCGTGCGTGTACCAACCGATTGGAGCTCGGCCTCATGAACGTCGCTGCGACATCTCGACCCCGAACGCGCCGACGTCGAGTTCCGAAGAGATCGCAGGCCCCGAGCGGCCGCGCATGCGAGCGATTCGGACGGACCCTATGACCGTGTCTGATGTCCCTTCATCGAAACGGGTCGCTGTGGTGACCGGGGCAGGCAGCGGCATCGGCCGCGAGGTCTCGCTCAGCCTCGTAGGTGACGGATTCGATGTGGTCTTATCGGGACGGCGGCGAGAAGCGCTAGAGGAGACCGCTGAGCTCGCCACTGGGCTTTTGGGCGAGACCCATATCGTGACGACCGACGTCGCTGATCCTGCCGAAGTCACTCGGCTGTTCGAGGAGACGGCTGGCAGATTCGGACGACTCGATTTTTTGTTCAACAACGCCGGCAACTTCGGTACTCGCACCCTTCTCGAGGATGTGCCCTACGAGGAGTGGCGGGCAACCCTTGACACGAACCTGACCGGCGCCTTCCTCTGCACCCAAGCGGCATTCAAGATGATGAAGGCCCAGCAGCCGATGGGCGGGCGAATCGTAAACAACGGCTCGATCGCAGCGCACGCGCCACGACCCGACTCGGTCGGCTACACCGCCAGCAAGCACGGGATGACCGGGCTTACAAAGCAGACTGCTCTCGATGGCCGCAAATACGACATCGCATGTGGACAGATCGACATAGGGAACGCCGCGGTACGAGCACACGGACTTCCAGACGAAGCCCACATGAGCGTCGAACACGTCGGAGAGGCAGTGCTCTATATGGCGAAGCTGCCGCTCGGCGCAAACGTCTTATTCATGACGATCATGGCGACAAAGATGCCCTTGGTCGGCCGAGGATAGGTAAGTAACTCACCCGGCTTCGGTTGCGCCAACCCTTGTGTGCAGCTAGCTCGTCGGCCTGGTCGCGCAGTTACGTCAGGTCAGACGACGCCACCTGCACGGTGATCTTCCCACCACGCTGCTCTCGCGCGGCGTCGAATGCATCCTGGATGTGATCAAGCGGGTAGACCGGGGCGAGGAAAGGATCGACGTTCACCTGTCCGGAGTAGATGAGATCCACTGCCTCGTGGAAGGAGCGAAGTCCCTCCTCCCGCTGGGTGCCGGTAACGATCTCGATCGTCGGCGTTTTCCTCCACGCGGCGTTGAACGACCACGTCGAGAGCCCGCTCGGGTGCTCGGGAAATCCGAAGTAGCCGACGCGGCCCTGGTACCGGACGGCCTCGAGGCATTCGATCCGCGTCGCGTCGTAACCGACGGCTTCAATGACGAGATCAGCCCCTTGTCCGTCTGTCTCGTCCATCACCGCTTCGAGGAACGACTGGCCGGGAACCTCGACGACGACGTCGGCGCCAAACTCCTTCGCGATCTGCAATCGGAGCTCGGCACGGTCCGCCACGATCACCTTTGCAAAGCCAGCGCGCCTGGCCAGTTGGGTGAAGAACAACCCGGCGGAGCCCGCCCCGCAGATCGCCACTGTCAGTCCTTCTGCGGACATCGAAGCCGGCCAGTGCCGGCGGAAGGCGTACACGACGGTTCCGAGCTGCTGGGCCATGAGCAGTCGGTTCGGGTCACCACCATCTGGCAACTTGATGAGCGACCCTGCCGCCACGACGTGCTGTTCGGCAAAGCAACGCGCGACTGGCGGAGCCGGAACGGCGAGGACCCAGTCTCCCTCGGAGAGTCCAGCCGACCTACTCTCCTCGACGACACCGACGCCTTCGTGTCCCGAGAAACCGGGAGGGGCGGGGTACTCACCCAGGTAATAGCCGTCATAGACGATATGAATGTCGCTCCCACAGATCGATGCTCGATGCGCGCGAACAAGCGCCTCGCCGTCGCCAGGAGAAGGAGCAGGCGCCGCTGAGAGCTCCATCCGACCAGGTGCAACAAGCTGCGCGGCGTTCACCGCTCCCCCTTCGAGAGATCCCTCGCCCTCACGGCGCATGCCGCCGAAGCCAGACGACCATTGAGACTACCAACGCGACCTCGAGCGAAGGCGCGGCGTTTTGGCGCTACATCGGCGTCGCGCCGCTCGACGAGTTGCTCGGCGCTACAGAGCACTCGCAGTGACCGCCTCGTTGGCGTGATCAACGCATTGCCGAGGACTCGAGAGTGCTCTGCGCCGGGCAACCTGAGCAAAATGACGCGCAGCGCGCTACGGTCCGACGGCAATGAAGGTGATCCGGGTCGTACTCGCCGAGGACAACGCGCTGCTTCGCGAAGGAATCTCCAAGCTGATCGCCGCTCACGACGACATCGAACTGGTCGGGATCGCCGCGAACCTTCCCGAGCTGTTAGCGCTGATCGAAACAGCGGCTCCAGACGTCGTCGTGACCGACATCAGAATGCCGCCGACGGGGACCGATGAGGGGCTACAAGCTGCGACGATGCTTCGTCACACCCGGCCCGACGTCGGCGTCGTGGTGCTTAGCCAATACACGGCGCCGGCCTATGCGCTGGCGCTCCTCGAGCACGGCTCGGCGGGCCGCGCCTATCTGTTAAAGGAGCGCGTCGCCGGCGCGAACGAGCTCGCCCAGGCGATTCGGACTGTCGCAGCTGGTGGCTCGACGATCGATCCACTCGTCGTCGAGGAGCTCGTCGAGGCACAGCGAACTCGTCAGAGATCGAATCTCTCCTGGCTGACGCCCCGCGAGTCCGAGATCCTCGGCGAGATGGCACAAGGGAAGTCGAACGCGGCAATCGCCTCTGCGCTCAAAGTCTCCGAGCGAGCCGTCGAGAAGCACACCAACTCGATTTTCGCCAAACTCGGGCTGACCGAGGAAAAGGACGTGAATCGGCGCGTGAAGGCCGTGCTGCTCTACCTGAGCGAGCCCGGCGGGGGATAATTTCTCCAGACTGTGGATGCCAGCACCATCGGCTCGCGGCCCGCTCCGCCGTAGACTCATCAGATGGACGAGCCACTTCCAGTACTCGTCGTCGACGATCAGGCGCCCTTCCGTATGGCGGCGAAAGCCGTCGTGCGACGACTCGGCGGCTTCGAACTCGTTGGCGAGGCGGTGAGTGGCACCGAGGCAGTAGCGCTCGCCGACGAGCTGCACCCTGCGTTGGTTCTGATGGACATCAACATGCCCGAGATGAACGGGATCGAGGCGACGAGACAGATCGTTGCCGCCCACCCGGAGATCGTTGTGATCCTCTGCTCAACCTATGAGATCGGTGACCTGCCGCCTGACGCCAGCGCGAGCGGAGCACGCGCCTACTTGAACAAAGAGCGCCTGAGCTCGGCCGAGCTGCAGCGTCTCTGGGACGAACGCGATACCGGAACGTTCCTCGCCAGCTGAGCACACCAGGCTGCCGCTCCCCCGCTTAGGGACTGCGACAGCCTGCTTAGAGCTTCGCGACTCACACCAGCGGTACTGAGCCTCGGATCGTCGAGCCACGTCCCGGTTCTGACTCCCACTGCACTGCGCCACCGATCGCGCCGAGGCGATCGGCCATGTTCGTAAAGCCGTGGCCATGCGTGGACCGCGCCACGTCGAAGCCTGGACCGTTGTCGGCGACTGAGAAAATCAGCCCTCCGGACTGTTCCGAGAGATGTACCTCCACGGATGCATCTGGCGCGTGCTTCGCCGCGTTCTGGAGGGCCTCGAGGCAACAGAAGTAGATCGCGGCCTCGACCTCTGTCGAGTATCTCCCAATCCCGTCTGCGACGAGGCGGACGTCGAGCGGGCTGCGGTTTGCCGCAGCCTTTAGCGCCTCGACGAGTCCGGAATCGACGAGCAGTGGCGGATAGATACCGTGCGCGAGCTCGCGAAGCTCCTGGATCGTCTCCTTTACCTCTTCGGCGAGCTGGTCGAGCATCTCGACGCCTGTAGCAGGGTCGTCGAGGATGATGTCGCGGGTCAGGCGCAGGTTCACCGCCAACGCGACAAGATGCTGCTGCGCGCCGTCGTGGAGGTTCCGCTCGACCCGGCGCCGCTCAGCATCACCGCTCGCGACGATGCGGGCCCGCGACTCGCGCAGCTCGTTCGCCTGCTTTCGTACCTCATCGAGGGTGGTTTGGAGCGCCGCGTCAAGCTGGGAGTTGTGCAGGCCGAGACCGACCTGGCGCGCGAGGTCGGCAAGGACGCGGTCGTCGTCTTCGGAGAAGGTGTCGCCCGTCGTAGGCCGCTTGACAACGATCAACCCGAGTAGATCGCCCCCGTGGCT
>DATCDR010000104.1:0-12879 GCA_036510575.1 Acidimicrobiales bacterium
AGTCCGAGGCAACTTCACCTCTAGTGGCTGCTTGCCCGCCGCCTGACCTGCTTCGCGCATAGTCATTCCTGGATGAATCAACTCGAACCTGTCGTCTCGATCCTTCAGTTCCCGGTGCGCCGTCCAACTTGCCGCGACCCGCCTTTCCGGGGGCCAGCGTCCAGCGACCCCACGGTACTGGCGGTATATCGCAACATTGTTGAGGCCGACGAGCGCGGTGATGAGCGGCTCGACCAGGCCATCAGGGGCCTCCATCAAGAGATCACCCATTGCCCATTTCGGGTCCGCTGGTCCGAGCTTCGCCTTGTCGCCCCGCCCCAGCGGGGGGGCGCCCAGAAGGGCGCGCCCCCGCTCAAGCCACTCATTCCATTGTGAGTCCATGGCCGGAGTCGACTAAGCGACTTCGTCCTCGGATCGCGCCGGCGCAGCGAGCGCGGCCGCCGTTTTTGCGTCAGCTAGCGGCGACAGGGTCAGCTGTGTCTGCTTGAGGGCCCCCACAGTCTGTCGAGCGATTACCGGTGCCATCTCAGGGTGTCGGCGAAGCGCCATCGTTAGATGCCTCGCGACGGCGTCGGCCGACTTCGTCAGCTTCAGAGTTTGCGGCAGGGTGCTGTTCTGCGCGATCAGATCGGCATGGTCCGTGAAAAATCGGCCTGGCTCGGTCTTCGGATTCGGTCGCCCCGTTTCTTCGGAGTGGTAGGTCCGACCAACGGCAGCCTCGCACATAACGAGCGTGTGACCATCAATCTCTGCACGCTTATTGCAATAACCGGTTGTGCCCGTATTAACGAATCCCCACAACTTTCGTGAGAGGTGTTGACGAGCAAGTCGCTCTTCCTCGCTCGCGGGTTGACTTCTTGCACCCGGTCCGTGCGGAAAGACTTCCTCGTACAACTCGTGTTCGGTGCAGGCCCTCGCCGTCATTTCGGACGGAGCACTTACGATGTGGCTCTTCAGCATCACCTGGTAGACCGCCTCCCTCATCGATTCGTCGTCGATTTTCTCGACTTCGTCACGATCCTTGAAGACAAATCCTTCAGACGCGCAAGCGCCGTGAACCAAATCGTCCACGGCGGCATAGTTCGGGTATGTACCCATGATGTTCTCCATTCCGCTGGACACACGACCCGCCAACCGGGTGGTGGTGCAGCTGGGAGCAAAAAAGTAGGTGCACTTCCCGCCGATGTCAAATGGTCGCCAGCAGTTAGCTCCCTACCAGGACTTTGTCCGCGATGCGGTCCACCATCCCGGGGTCTGTCTACCTGTCCCAACGGCTATTTGTGGGCGCTGAGGGACTCGAACCCCCGACCTGCTCGTTGTAAGCGAGCTGCTCTAACCAGCTGAGCTAAGCGCCCGCGTCCTACGGAGTCTGAGCGCCAGGCGGACCAAGCGGTCCGATTTGGACGCTGCCGCCACAGATCGTAAGCGACACCGGGAACGACAGCACCTCGGTGTCGCCGGGAGGAGTGATCTCCGCGGAGCCGACAGTCTCACAACCACCTCCGCCGACTGGCTCGTTGCTGTAGCGCATCGAAAAGGACGCGGAGTCATGCGGCGCGAGCGTGATCTGCGCTGCGGTCGCGCCACTTTGCGCGACTGTCACGTTGAGCCGAGGCCCCAGGCCAGCCCCTCCGGCGGCGCTCAGACCAAAGAGCGCCAACGTCGCGTAGCCCTTAAGGAAACAAGCGCTCGGCGCGCCGTTCGTAACTTTGAACGTCTCGTACCCGGTACCTGCCGCAATGCCTCCGGAGGCCACCGAGACGCTCAACACCCCCGTTGAACAGGCCTGTAGACCGATCGTGGTCGTCGTCGATGGCGAGGTCGTTGTCACCTGCGTAGTAGAGGTCGTCGTCGACGAGGTCGTCGTCGTTGTAGTTGCTGCATTGCCACACCCGAGAAGGCCCGCGCCCGCGGCGATGACCGCGAGGACCCTCGCCGGAGAAAAAGGCAGTGATCTGCCCGTGCGGATACGTTTCGTCACATCAAATTCCTATCAGCTTCGGCACGCGAAACGGCGCGCATCAACGGGGTGTCGCGGTGTCTGACCCGTGTCGGCCGACCTCGTCCGACCGAAGCTGACTCAATGCGTCCGCCGACTCGCCACTCTTTTGGTCACTGACCGCCCACAGCGGCGGGGCGGCTATGAGAAAGGACCTCGCCCGAGCCTGTTGAAGTGATGAGCGGCGAGGTGGCGAGCACCGAGAGCGCGACGAACATGAGCGCGAGTGCGAGCGCAGCACCTCCAAGGCGCGGGATGCTCGCTTGCCAATGGTCCCCGAAGAGCCAAGTGCCCATCACGATGCTGACGATCGGGTTCACGATCAACAGCACCGACTGCGATGCTGCGACCGGACCAGAGTCGAGCGCGCGTTGACCAAGCACGAGCCCGATAGCGCCTGCCACGATCGCGCCGTAGAGGCCGGGGTGACGAGGCAACTGCGCGACGCCGCTTGACCACTCATCGGCGACGGATTTCACGCACGCCGCGGTCAGCGCGTAACAAATCGCTGCCGCGACCCCGAATGCCGCAGCGCGCCATACCCGAGAGCCACGACGCGAAGCAAAGACCACTACGACGACCGCGCCGCCGCTCGCGACATCGAGCAGCAGCCAACTCTCCGCAGAGGGCTGCGTCGTCCCGCCGACTGGCGCGCTGAGCGTGAGGAATGCACCGAGCGCCAACGCTGTGCCGACAGAGCCGAGCCACTCTCGCCAGGTCAACTGCCCACGAAACCAGGTACCGATGATCACGACGAGAAACACGATCTCGGTCACCATCACGGGTTGAACCGAAGATAGCGTCCCCACCGACAGGGCGAGCGCCTGTAGCCCAAAGGCGAGCGTCATGATCAACAAGCCGAGAAACCAGATCGGGCGTCGAAACACGCCGCGGATCAAGCCGAGCGTCGAGCCCTGCTCATGCGCGGACTGCTCTACGCCGAGACGCTGACAGATCGTCGCAACCGCATTGCACGCAGCGGCAACGATCGCGAGAAGGATTGCGAGCAACACCGCTACCTCGAAGCAATCTCGGTCGAGCCCGGTCGGGTTGCGTCGAAAGCGGGAGCAAACGACCAGCTCGCACGGTGCTGCTCACTCAGACCGAGTCGCGAGAGCCCAGCGCGGTGATTCGGCGAAGGGTAGCCCTTGTTCTGTTCAAACGCGTATCCCGGATACCTCGGGGCAAGCTCAATCATCATGCGGTCGCGAGTCACCTTTGCCAGGACCGACGCCGCGGCGACCGCGACGCAGCTTCGATCCGCTCCGACGATGGCACGCACATGATCCCGCCCGGTGAAGTCCGTTTTCCCGTCAACGATCACCGCATCTACCTCGAGAGCGAGTTGCTCGAACGCACGTGCGGTCGCCAGACCTTGCGCCTTCGTCATTCCCAGCTCATCGCACTCAGCCGCCGAGGCATGTCCGACGGCGTAGGCCGCCACCGCTAGAGAGAGGGGGGCGAACAGACGCTCGCGCACCGCAGGCGAGAGCAGCTTGGAGTCAGCGACCCCAGGAGGGAGATCACCGATCGATTCACGCGTGACTACTACCACTCCGACACTGACCGGGCCCGCCCACGCGCCTCGACCGACCTCGTCAACGCCGGCCACGGTGCATGCGCCCAACGAGAAGAGCGACTCCTCTTCCGCGTTCGTAGGAAGCACCTTCACCTGGTTCGCGGGCCCGATTGAACCGGCGAGTCGAGCTGAAACTCCGCTCGCGGCGCTCGACCCATGAGCGCGGCGACTCCGTCGGATGGCGTCTGACCTCGGTAGCACACCGCGACGACCTGATCAGCGACTGGCACGTCCACACCCAGGCGAGCCGCGAGGTCCACAACGGCGCGAGAACTCCGGACTCCCTCGGCCACACTCCGCCCACCGATTGCCTCGTTAAGGGGTCGGCCCTCGCCGAGGGCGACACCAACGCTCAGATTCCTGCTCTTGCGACTCGTGCAGGTTGCGACCAGATCGCCGACGCCGGCGAGACCAGCAAACGTGCGCGGCTCGCCGCCGAGTGCCTCGCCGAAGCGGATCAGCTCCGCGAGCGCTCTCGTAATCAGCGCCGCCCTCGTATTGTCGCCGTATCCGAGTCCCACGGCCATCCCGCACGCGATCGCCATTACGTTTTTCACGACACCGGCGATCTCACATCCAACGACGTCGGGATTGGTGTAGATGCGAAGACGATCGGACGTGAAGAGATCCTGCAGCTCTCTGCCGAGCGCATCATCGGTGGTCGCGACCACCGATGCGGTCGGCTGTCCGTCAAAGACCTCCTCCGCGAGATTCGGTCCGGTCAACAATGCGGTCGGCTGCGCCGGCCACACCTCGCCAAGCACCTCGGTCATCCGCTGGTTAGTGTGCTCCTCGAGGCCCTTGGAGAGACTCACGACCGCTACCCCCGGCGACGGAACCACGCCCGCCTGAGACAGCGTCGAGCGGAGACCGTGACTCGGGATCGCGACGACGACGAGCGTCGCGGCCTCGAGCGCGAGCGACATGTCCGTCGTGGCGCGAAGCGAGGTCGTGAGGCGTTGAGTACCGAGGTACGCGGAGTTGGCGTGCGACTCCTCGATCTCACGTGCAACATCGCCGGATCTCGACCAGACGACGGTGTCGACCTTCTCGGCGAGCATCGACGCGATCGTCGTCCCCCAGGACCCTGCACCGATCACTGCAACCTTTGTCACCAACACTCCGCGCTCGTGGGCACTGACGTGGCGACCACGCTACTTCCGGACCTGTCGCGCTGCAGTTGATCCGCGACTGTCGAGCCATTCCTAGACTCGCCACGTGCGTGCCCTCCTCGTGCCAGTGAAGTCGTTCACCGAAGCCAAACACCGCTTGGAGAGCGCGCTCTCACCAACGTCGCGCGCCGACCTCGCGAGGCAGCTAGCAGCGATCGTGCTCGCTGCCGCGGGGGACCTTGACAAGTTCGTGGCCTGCGACGACGGGCAGGTCGCGGACTGGGCTATCGCGCAAGGAGCGTTCGTGCTCTGGACGCCCGGACTCGGTCTTTCCGGCGCGGTCAACGCTGGCGTCGCGCACCTCGCAACCGTCGGCTACGACACCGTCGTCGTCGCGCACGCCGATCTTCCCCTCGTAACTACCTTCGAGAATTTCGCGCATGATGGCGCGGTCACGCTCGCGCCGGACTGGCGAGATGACGGCACGAACGTCGCGGCGGTTCCCGCGGGTGCGGGCTTCCATTTCGCGTATGGTCCAGGATCGTTCTCCCGACACCGCGCCGAGGCCACGCGGCTTGGCATCCCACTTGTGGTCGTCCGAGACGAACGCCTCGGAAGCGACGTAGACCTCCCGAGTGACCTTCATCTCGTCACCCACCTACTCCCGCGACACGTCGCAGGCGTAGTTGCGGAAAACGAGTAGCACTCGCGTGCCCGCATCGATCAACCTCGACACCCCCAAGCGCGCGCTGGCAATCGGCGCGCACCCAGATGACATCGAGTTCGGATGTGGGGGAACGCTTGCGAAATGGGCGAGCGCGGGCTGTGAGATATTCCACCTCATCTGCACCGACGGTTCCAAGGGAACCTGGGATCCAACCACCGATCAGCACTTGCTCATAGCGGAGCGACAGCTCGAACAACGCGCCGCGGCACGAATGCTCGGAGGACATCACGACGTCATCTTCCTCGGCTGGCCCGACGGCGAGCTCGCCTCCGGTCTCGAGCAACGACGTCAAGTCGCACTCTGGATCAGACGCCTTCGGCCTGAGATCGTGCTCGCGCACGACCCCTGGAAGCGCTATCGACTGCACCCGGATCACCGCGAGGCAGGGTTCCTTGCCACGGAGGGGATCGTCGCCGCCCGCGATCCGCTCTTCTTTCCAGACCTCGAAGAAGCGCCACATCGCCCACAGGCATTGCTGCTCTTTGAGCCGGACGAGATCGATCACTACGAGGACGTGGCCGATCACTTCGACACAAAGATTCGGGCGCTGCTCGCGCATCAGAGCCAATTTGAAACCACGATGCACATCGGTGACGACGCGACCGTCGACGTGACGACCCAGCAGTTCGTCGAGAGAGAACGTCAACGACTCGCTACAGCCGGGGAGAGCGTCGGGATCTCCCTCGCCGAGCCGTTCAAGCGAATGGACCGCCTTTAGGCAACTCCGCCTCGACGGCGAGGAGCCCTGACCGTGAGTCAGGGCTCCTCCATTTCCGAGTGCTATGCGACGCGTTACCTGCGGGTTGCCGCAGCCTTCTTGGCGACTGCCTTCTTTGCGACGGCCTTCTTCACTGGTGCAGCCTTCTTGGCGACTGCCTTCTTTGCGACGGCCTTCTTCGCCGGTGCAGCCTTCTTGGCGACGACCTTCTTGGCGACTGCCTTCTTCGCTGGTGCAGCCTTCTTGGCAACTACCTTCTTCGCGACGGCCTTCTTCGCCGGTACAGCCTTCTTCGCAACTACCTTCTTCGCCACTGCCTTCTTGGCGACGACCTTCTTCGCCACTGCCTTCTTCGCCGGTGCGGCCTTCTTGGCGACTGCCTTCTTTGCGACGGCCTTCTTCGCCGGTGCAGCAAGCGCGCCGCTCGAGTTCAAGTCGGTCTTCAACTTCGTGCCGGCCGTAAAGCCAATCCCCTTGGACGCCTTGATCTTGACGGCGGCCCCGGTTTGCGGGTTCCTACCACTGCGCGCCTTACGCTCGCGCAGCTTAAACGTGCCGAATCCGGTGATGCGTACCGCGTCGCCAGATCGAACACCCGCGGTGACTTCGTAGACGACGGCATCGAGCGCAGCCTCGGACTGCGCGCGGGTTAAACCTGCCCGCGCGCTAATTGCATCAAGTAGTTCTGTCTTGTTCACGAACACCTCCAAGTAATGGTGCGAAGTGGTGACAATGAAAGAGGATGTACCCAGCAATTGCAAGCATTCCCAATGTTTGCAACCAAAATCTGGTACTTCAGAGTTCACGCGATCGTCCGCACGCCGCGACCTTCATCGGTAGGTCAATCGGTAAGTTCCTTGCTTTCATTGGGGGAATGAGCTTTTCCGCAACCGCGCCAGTACGGGACTCGCTTGCATTCGTACAGGCAATCTCGGTCGCGCACGAACACGGTGTATTCCTAGGCGAGAGCCGTAACGAGTTCGTGTTCGCTCCCGCGCAACACGGCGTGTTGGTGTTAGGTCCGCCGCGCGCGGGCAAGACAACGTCCATCGTCTTGCCCAATCTGTTCTGCGCGAACGGCAGTGTGTTGGCGATTTCAACGAAGCCAGATCTGCTTGACACGACAGTCGAGGCACGATCGCGACTCGGCCCGGTCCTTCTGTTTGATCCGAGCGGAAGCGTCAAGCGAGACGGTGTCGTAGCCGTTGGATGGTCGCCGCTCAGCTCGGCAATGCTCTGGGACCAAGCGGTGCTAACCGCCGAGGCGATGGTCGGCGCGACACACCGAAACGCAACCGGCGACCAGGGGCACTGGAGCGAGCGGGCAGGCGCACTCCTCGCGACGCTGTTCCACGCCGGAGCGGTCATGGACCTCGAGATGGCCGACATCGTGAAGGCGATCAACAGAAGGCGGGCCTCGGAATTCATCGCCGAACTTGGCCGCGCCGCGTCGTACCTCGCGCACGATCTGCTCGTCGGCATCACCGAAACCGACTCGCGTGAGCAGAGCGGAATCTGGTCGACGGCCTCCGGAGTTTTGAGTGCATACCGGACCGAATCCGCGTTGGCTTCGACCACACTCAACCCGTTCGACGCGGATGCGTTCGTCAGGAACCGACAGACCCTCTACATCTGCGCCACCGGTGACACCCAAACACACGTCGGTCCGCTCATCGTCGGACTCATCCGAGACCTACGAAGCGCCGCGTACCGCTACGCGGCTCATCGCTCGATGAACTCGGACAACCACAGCTCGCGGGCTCGGCCGCCGGTACTGCTGATCCTCGACGAACTCGCCAACATCGCTCCGATACACGATCTCCCGACGCTCATCGCCGAGGGCGGAAGCCAGGGGCTCGTAGCGATCGCGTGCCTCCAGGATCTGTCGCAGGCTCGCGCTCGCTGGGGTGTCGCCGCAGACGGGTTCTTCTCGCTCTTTGGAGCCAAGGTCGTGCTGCCCGGGATCGGCGATACGAGAACCCTCGAGGCGATTTCGCTGCTCGCCGGGGACGTCGACGTCACGACGAGGTCGGTCTCCAAGGGGCCCCGTCACCGGCTCCTTGGGGCGCGCCAGACGGAAAGCGTCTCGTCACGTCGACAGCGGCGCCTCCCGCCCGACGCCGTCGCGATCCCCCGCTCGGGCCAGGCAGTCCTACTACTCGGGGCCAAGGTGAGCGCGATCACGCTCACCCCTGCGTTCGAGTCGCCACTCTTTGCCACGCTGTTGTCGAGAACTTCGCCCGAGACCAACCTCGACATCACCGCGGTCGATGTCGGTCACCATGGTCCACCCGCGAGCGAGGCGCTCGAGCGGGCTTAGCAAAACAGCTGCGCCGCGAGCCGGGCGTCCAGAAGTCGACATCAGCGCGTACGCCAGTGCGCGCTCATCAGCAAGGTCACGCGCGAGTGGTGCGGCCATTACGTAGGTGTGCTCGGTCACACCGGGCGACAACCGCACCGAGGCGGCATCGCCGAGCACGACCACGCGCGCTTTCGCAAGATGTGTCACCGCCGAGCGACCCCTCGAAGCGACGACATCGCCACCGATAAGGGTGGCAAGCCGTTCGTCGGCGACGACGGCGACATCGGGGCCGAGACGATTCCGAAGGGCCTCGACTTCGGCGACCGCTGAAGTCAGGTCGGCGGCGAACGCGATCGCGCGCGACCCATCTCGATACCATCGCGTCGGCGCGACCGAGTCCGGCACGTACTCTGCTTCTTGAGCGCGCTCGTGCGGCCCCGCTTTCCACGTTTCCAGGTCACAGAGGACGACCTGGCCACCGCTAGAGAGGCCACCTGCGACGAGCGCCGCGCGGCGCGCCACGTCAATCCGGCGAGCGTCGACGATCAGCGTCAGTCGCGGCGAGAGCTCCTCTCGGCTACGCGTGGCGCTCTCACCACCTACCGCCCCGGTGGCTGCCTCAAATCGCGCCAGTGCGCGCGGAGACGGCGCGACGATCTGCTCCCGTGCGAATGCGGCATATGCCAGCTCCCGGAGCCGACGGATCTTGTCGTAGTTGGCAAGCGGCGACCGCCTCGAGTCGGCGAGCAGCACAGCCTTCGACTGGAGTACTGCCTCTCGAAGTGCCCGCTCGTCGCGCATCGCGGAGAGCCGAAGCGCCGAGCTGAGGTAACTCTCTTCGGCGAGGAGAGCCGTTCGCACCGTCGCGTTGGCGTATCCCCGTAGACCCCGATTGTCGTAGGGCGGCCGTCCGGAGCGTTCTGCCCGCGAGCCAGCATCGATGCGGTGGCCAGACCCCGCGATCGCAGCATCTATTCGTGACTCGAAAACCGAGACCGTGACTCCGACATCAAGCACTCGGCCGGTAGCGACGATGAGCTCGCTTCGCGAGAACGAAGACCCAAAACCCGCGACCGCGCCAAGAACTGCAGCATCGACAAGTTGTGCAATGCGCTCAGGCGCTTCGGGTCGCGGCGCGCGACGGCCCACGACGTCGATCACGTCTCGCCCGGGTACCACACCGACAGCGCGCGCACGAGAGCTCCACACTGCAGCGAGTTCGTCGATCGGTGGCTCGGCGACCTTGTCGGGTCGAAGTCCGCGAAGGAGTGGGTCCTTACTCACCTGGGAGCGGTTACGAGATGCCGCCCCTGCCGCTCGAATCGCGTTCGCGCGCTGCGAGAACGAATCGATCACCTGATCGGAGAAGGCCGCGATGTCAGAGCCGGGCGCCGTCCTCGAGCGGAACTCGACGCCGAGCATTTCGTGCAACTCAAAGCGAAGCGCCGCATCAAAGAGCGCCCCGGCACTCCTTCGCTCCGCGTACAAGGGGCCGGAGTCGAGCGTCGACCAACCGCGCGCCGCTGACGACACCAGATTCGCCACGAGCACGTGGCTGTGAAGGTGTGGGTCGCCACTCCTGCTCGTGTGATGGACGAAGGCGCGCCAGCACAGGCCGTCGGCTCGATCACTTCTCCGGTCGTCACGCGGGCTTTTCACCCAGGCCGCACGGCGTTCGAGGTAATCGAGCGTCGCATCCCGCGCGCGCTCATGGGCAAGGAGCACTGCGGACCGGACCGGTGGCTCGGAGAGCGCGTACAGCAGGCTCACCGACTTCGGCGACGTGAACACGACGTCGAAGAACGCGTGCCGCACCCGCCCACGACGGGAGTCGAGAATCTCGCCGGTAACCGGATCTCGTCCCGAGAGGAGCGTCGAAAAATCAGATCGCGCGCCCGAAATCTGATCGAGACCCAGGCGACGCGCCAGCGCACCGCCGTAGTGCTCGCCGCGCCCACCGGGCGTTTTTGCGACGCGAGCCGCGTAGGTCGCATCAAAGTAGTACCCGAGTCCAGAAAGCGATCTCGCCTGAACGAGGAGCATCACACGACGATGCAACACCTCACTCCCCCGGATCTCACGTTGCCGGCGGTAGTCACGGGGCGGTAGTACCTCAAAGGTGATACCTCGACGTCGAGCCTTGGAGATACCTCAGCTCAGCGGGCTGAGGTCTCGTAGCGAAGTAGCGCCTTGGCCGCGACAGTGGCCGCGGCATGCTCCAACTCCGGCGGCTCGATCACGACTGCTTCGGAACCGAGGCGAAGGAGCAAGCGCCCGAACCAGGAGGCATCGGCCACCTCGATCTCGAAGAGAAGCGTGCCGTCATTTTGCAGCTGGCCCGGGCCGGTCGCGAGCCGTTCTAGCGCGTGGGCGCGCGAAGCAGGAACGCGGACCTTTGCGAGTCGGACTCTCGGGCCACCGACAAAGGCGCTCCCGCTCGCAAACTCCGGCGGCGGCGTTCGTCCGGAGCTCTTCTCGTCAGTCGACCGGATGTCTCTGATCCGACTGAGCGAGAACCGGCGCCAGTCGTTTGCGAGATGACAGAACGCGTCGAGATAGAACGTGCCGTCGAGCGCGACGACACTCGCCGGCTCGACGCGCCGGGTCGTCTGGGATCGCTCCGCGCCGAGATAGTCGATCTCGATGACCTCGTGTTCGGCCACCGCCGTCCGGAGCCGCCCCAGGTTCTCGGGCGACTGAATCTCGATCTGGACGTGGCTCTCGCCAAGGGCTGATTCCAGCTTGCCGAGCGCACGGGCCAACGGGCTACCACTTGTCGCGCCCGTAGCTGCGAGCATCGCTCTCGCCGAGGCGGCGAGAGCAAACCCTTCGTCGGGAGTAAGCCGCGGCGGTCGGCGAAGAGCAGCAAGACCGAATGCTACGACCCGGTCGTCTTCGACCACCAGCTCGAGGAGCTCGGCGGGCGTATACGGCGGGAGTCCACAGCACGCGGCGAGCTCGAGCTCAGAGACTATGGAGCGCTCGTCGAGGGCGAATCGATCGCTGAGGTCGACAAAGGTTGCTTCCCCGACCTCAGCGAGGTAGGCGAGCATCGCCAACAGCCGGATCAGGCGATCGCCACTACCGGACGCAAAGTTACGCTCAGCGTCGGTCATCTCCTCGCCAAGGTCGATCCAGCGCGCACGCTCGATTCGAGCTCGGCGACCACCCGCGCCCGAAGAGCGGGTGGCGAAAGAACCTCGACATCTTCGCCGAGTCCAAGGAGGTAGGAACAGATCGCTTGCTCGTCGGCGACCTTGAACACCGCAACGACGCTCCCATCAGGGAGGCGCTCTCGGACTGCCGCGGCGCCGACGACGCCGATGACGCCCGCGGCGCTTCGTGCACCAACGGCGATCGACACCTCGGTGGTCGACTCCTCGGTGCCGCCGAATGGTGATCCACCGAGCTCGTCGCGAACCGAGAAACCGGCAGGCACCTCATACGAGCCGGGCTCGCCGAGCAAAGGCGCGCCGACGATGCGATCTGCCCGAAAGGTCCGTAACGCCCCGGTCTCACCGACGGTGTGGTCGAGGCCGACGAAATACCAGCTTCCCTCTTTGAAGGTCAGTCCGTACCCGCTTACGACGCGCTCGCGTCCGTGGTATTCAAAGGTCACCCTGGCTCGCTCGCGAAGAGCCTGCTGCAAGACGCCGAGCCCGGGGAGCGACGGGAGTACCGCTATCGGGGAGAACCTTGGAACGCCCGGCGCGGCAAGCTTTGCGGCGACGTCACCGATCAGCCCGCCTTCAAGGCGCACGCCCGCGAGCGCGAACGCGAGCGCCTCGCTCTCATCGGGCTCCAGGCTCAGCTCGGGCAGGTAGTACTCGTCGGGAACGATGCGATATCCAGCCTGATCCTCGCCCTCGATCTGCTCGGTACGCACCGGGATACCGGCCTCACGAAGGGATTTCTTGTCGCGCTCGAAGGCCTGGCGAAGGGCACCACGTTCTGGCGGGTAACCTGCTACTGCGGCGCCGATCTCCCGAAGCGACACTGGTCGCTCGGTTTCGAGCAGCGCGAGAACGAGATTTGTCATTCGTTCCAGCCTGCTCAGGCGCGGCGTCATGTCAGAAATATAAGCGCTGCGGTTTTTATGCGGTCCAGAAACGGCCGAGTACGCGGCAAAGATTGAGAGGAAACGAAGTGCCGACTCGGGACGAGCTCCGCAATGTGGCGATCATCGCCCACGTCGATCATGGGAAGACCACCCTGGTCGACGCGATGTTGCGCCAGCAGGTTGGCTACTCATCTCGCGGCGAAGCCGTGGATCGAGTGCTCGACTCGATGGACCTCGAACGCGAAAAGGGCATCACCATCCTCGCCAAGCAGGCGGCCTTCCGCTATGGAGAACGTCGTTTGAACGTCGTCGACACACCTGGACACGCGGACTTCGGTGGTGAAGTCGAGCGTGGGCTTGCCATGGTCGATGGCGCGATGTT
>DATCDR010000105.1:0-2945 GCA_036510575.1 Acidimicrobiales bacterium
CTCTGTCGGCGCGAGCGTCCGCACCCCGGTGCGCAGCTCTCGCTGTTCGACATCGGCGAGGGCTTCCGCCACACCTGTTGCATCACCAACACCGCTTCTGGCGAGATCGCGTCACTCGAGCTCCGCCACCGTGGACATGCCCGCGTCGAGGATCGGGTCAGGAACTGGAAGTCCTGCGGACTGCAGAACCTTCCCTTCGAAGACGTCGTGCGCAATGCGGCGTGGCTGCAGGTCTCCCTCGTCGCCGGCGCGCTCCTCGCCTGGGCCCAGCTCGTCTGTTTCGACGGTGCGCTCGCGAAGGCCGAGCCGAAGACGCTCCGCTATCGCATCCTGCACGTCGCCGCGCTCCTCGTCCGACGAGGACGACGCCTCGTGCTCCGTCTCGATCAGACCTGGCCGTGGGCAGCTGATCTCGAGCTTGGGTTCGTGCGGATCCGCACCGCGTTCGGGTGAACGACCGGGGCGCTGCGCCGGCCCGAGAGAGCACCACCGACGGCGTGACATCCGACGCAGGCATGGGAGACCCGGGATCGGTCACGCCCCCGGGTCAGGCGTCCTGCAGTCACCGTCGATCAGACCGGTGACGAGGCCTTCAAGCGGTTGGCCGAGAGCCGGACGAATGATCCGGGTTAGGTACCGGAAATCAGCGAGTACTCACGGCGTTGGGCTGGGATGCAACGAACTCAAGCAGTTTGGCCCTAGTTAACCAATGGCTCTCGAGATCCTTGAATCGGCCTGGAAATCCTGGAGGCTCCATACCTTGGAAGTGAGGATGGAGCATGGCAACGAACAAGGGATCCCAGAAGAGGTACCCGGCTGAGCTGAAAGAGCGCGCCGTCAAGCTGGTCCTCGAGCTTCGACGCGAGGACCCCGGCGACCACGGGGTGATCAGCCGCGTCGCACGCCAACTCGGTGTGGGCACCGAGTCACTCCGGCTCTGGGTCCGCCAGGCCGAAATCGACGGTGGCATCAGGGCAGGCGTCTCGACCGCCGATCAAGGCGAGATCGCCGAGCTCCGCAAGGAAGTGAAGGAGCTCCGCCGCGCGAACGACATCTTGCAAGCCGCGGCGAGTTTCTTTGGGGCGGAGCTCGACCGCCGATCGAAGAAGTAGTCACCTTCATCGACACCCACCGGGCAAAAGAGACCGGTGGGTGTCGATGGGGGGTCGAGCCGATTTGCGAGCAACTCGCGGTCGCCCCCTCCACCTACTACGCCGCCAAGTCCCGCCCACCTTCGGCGCGTG
This sequence comes from Acidimicrobiales bacterium, assembly GCA_036510575.1. Lineage (GTDB taxonomy): Bacteria > Actinomycetota > Acidimicrobiia > Acidimicrobiales > Bog-793 > DATCDR01. Next base: position 1,245 of record DATCDR010000105.1, read on the forward strand.
CCGTCCGTGACGCTGAGATCGGACCAGCACTCACCGAGCTCTGGAAGAAGAACTACTCGGTCTATGGACGTCGCAAGCTGACCAAGGCCGCGCGTCGAGTCGGCATCGAGGTCGGTCGTGACCAGGTCGCCCGCCTCATGGCCGCTCAAGGTATTCGCGGTGCCAGTCGGGCGAAGAAACGGTTCACGACCAAGTCCGACCCCTCACACGTGCGCGCCCCGGACCTCGTGAAGCGTGCGTTTTTCGCCACGCGACCGGACCAGTTGTGGGTCTCGGACTTCACCTACTGCTCGACGTGGTCGGGCATCGTTTACGTCGCGTTCATCGTCGACGTCTTCTCGCGCCGGATCGTCGGCTGGAAGGCGGCGCGATCGATGACGACGGCCCTCGTGCTCGATGCACTGAACATGGCGGCGTGGACGAGGCGCCACAACGACATCGCCGGCGTGGTCGCCCACTCCGACGCCGGCAGCCAATACACCTCGATCACCTACACCGAACGTCTGGCAGAGATCGGCGCGGCGCCCTCGATCGGCACCATCGGAGTTATGACAATGCACTTGCAGAAAGTGTGAACGCGCTCTACAAGACCGAACTGCATCGCAACCCGGCGGCGATCGCGGAGAACGGCGGTCCGTGGCGCGGACTCGACGACCTCGAGATCGCGACCTGCGCGTGGGTCTCGTGGTTCAACGAAGACCGGCTCCACTCCGAGCTCGACGACCGCACTCCAGCCGAGATGGAGGCCGATCACTATGCTCGGAATCCTCAGGCCGACGCGGCGTGAGAGATCCAAACGAACGAGCCTCTACGAAACCCAGGCCGATTCACCTCGCATTTGGCGGAGGCCCTAGCGCGATACGACGCCTCGCTCGGCAAGTTGGCCGGCTCATCGCCATACCGAGACGACATTGAGGCGGTGATTTACGTGGGCAGCAAGCTCATCGCCGACTTAGACAATCCGGCCGACGAGAACCCAAACCCTCAGTGCGGATCCAACTGCAACGTTGTCATCCCACTGATGCAGGGGAACCCTTGGAGTTCGCAGCTCCTGGCAGTGAGGGAAGCGGAGACGACGCTCTACGCGGATTTCGGTATCACCAACACAGGAGGAGGACCCTACGCGTTGAACTACCGGGCTCCGGTGGCGACGTCGACCACCAGCCCTGGATCAGTCTCGGGCGTGGTTGCGCCACCGACGACGACTCCTTCTCTGCTTCCTGGTGTACCAGTCTGTGACGACACCGGACATTCGATTATCCGGCCGAGCGTCATCGGTTTTGGTTGCGCTGGCCTCAACACCACCGTACAAAGCATCGTGTGGACTTCGTACCAACCCACGCGGGCGACGGGATACGGAGCACCAGGATACGTGCATTCCATATTGTTACGACGGGAAGTACGTGATCTACGCCGCGGAGGTTGTCCTCTCCGATCCCGAGCGGATTGCGGGCAAGCTTGCCTTCCAGACCGTCGCCGTTACGCGCCTCACGACCGCGGGGGCAGGAGCGACTTCACCTCCACTGCAATCCTCGGACGCCGGCACGGGGTGGGGCACGACTTCTACTGGGGCTATGCCCTAGGCACCCACTAGTTCCTCCACGAGTCCTGGACCTGCGTACCCGAGGTTCATATTCACACCCCGTTGACGTAGTAGCCAGGCGACGATGGGATTCCCCACAAAACTATGGTTGGAGGTTG
>DATCDR010000106.1:0-40075 GCA_036510575.1 Acidimicrobiales bacterium
TACGATCCAGACCTCCGGCGTAGCGGTCAGCCCGCCGTCGGCGCCCACGACACGATGGCAAGGCACCACGACACAGAGCAGATTGCGGGCCACCGCCGCACCAACTTCTTTGGCCGTCGTGTCGTCGTCCAGTTCCCGAGCAAGCCGTCCGTAGGTGGTCGTCTCACCATATGGAATGCGGCTTACCAGATCCCAAACTCTCTGCCGCTGGTCGGTGCCCTGTGTTACGTGGGACAGGGCGAAGTGGCGCCGCGAACCGGCGAAGTATTCGCCGAGCTGGGTCTCGAACTCCACGAACCCGTCGTCGGATGCGATGCCAATGGACGATTGTTCCGGTGCCGGGCGGTGGCGGGAGAAGTACAAGCCCACCAGGTCTTCGGCCTTTCTCACCAGGGTCAGGTCCCCCAGTGGTGACGTCACGATCGTGTGTGACGGCGACCCCAGGTGCAACCACGGTTCTTTCACCAACATCGTCGTCGGTCTCCTTCGCTCTCGTCTCTCTGCATTGGAGACGCCCGGGGCCATATGGTTCGTGAGGTCCGCGGGCGGACGGTGACGCGGACTCACGCCGATCCCGTCGCTCGCGTCTACACCGCATGGCCCACCCCACCGAACCCTCTTGGTCCGGCATACCTGCGTCTCACGGAGAGTGGACGTTCGCCGACTCCGTTTTTTGAGGAGACGTTTCGCTTGTTTGGCGATCATGCCGCTGGTTGGGTACACGCCGGTGGCTATCACGGCGGTAGCAGTCGCGGTGCCAGCGACTGGCGCCATCGCTCGTTACCCTGTGTACGCCCGATTGCTCGGGAGCGACCTCGCCGAGGCCACCGAGGTACGTGCCGCTATCGCCGACGTCCAAGGGTGGCTTCGCAACGGCGAACCGCGTCGGGCGGTGGTACCGCCTAGCTCGGCAACCCCAGTCCGCTGGGAGTGACAAACCTCACGTTTACGCCGCCGCATGCGTCTACAGCCGAGTCGTCCATAACGGGCAACAGAAGCGAGGCGTACACGTGAACGTCATCATCAAGTGCGACCTGCGCTCGGTCCCGAGCGCCGTTCTAGGCCCGTCCAACAACAATCCAATGATCCGCAGGGTGCGGCCGCTGACAACCTATTACCTAGGTCGTCCCGCGCAAATGTGGGTCGACGCGCTCGCTCGACGGCGCCCGCCGCCGCGGCTAGCTGCGGTGCCTGTTGAGGTTGAGACGACCGATGGGTGGGCCGCTGAAGGCGATGAGGTTGCAGGGTGAGGCGCCATCGGGCAAGCACGTGGGCTCGCCGCCCGTCTGGGGTCCAGCCGCGGGCGTAGGCCAATAGCCGCGGTAGTGCTCGTCGACGAAGGAGCGTCCGCGAACTCTAAAACTTGGAGGCCTGTCCGATCCAAGCGAGCAGTGCCTCGCTGCAGAGCGCGTGATCGCCAACGGTAGCTGGGCCGTGCACCGTGACACACAGCCTGGATCACTCGTACTGGCCGGGGCGGGCGTCGGCGGAGACATTGGAGACCAGCGTCGCGGCGGACGATCCCGCCGCGACGCTGGTCTCCGTGTGTGGACCTCTCGGAAAAGATGCCGAGTGGATCAGGCGGGGATGATGCCGAGCTGCTTGAGGACGGTCACCCCGTCGTCCAAGCCCAGCTCCTCGGTGATCAGCCCGTTCTCGACCTTGAGGACGGTCGTTCCAGTGAAATGCATTTTCTTGCCGGTGTTGGCCGGGAGCAACCCGACTGGCAGGTCGTCGAAGGCAGGCCCGGTGTGCGAGCCGCCACCCTCCCACTGTCCCACCACGTAGTCGCCCTCACCCAGTAGCTCGGCCGTTCCCCAGAAGTTCAGGTCCGGGAAGGACTCCCTGAACTTCGTGGCGAAAGCTCGGACCTCATCCCGTCCTCGGCAGGGGGCTTGCATTGAGTATTCGAAGCGGATGTCCAGGTCAGCCAGCTCGTCGATCACGTCCGGGTTGAACTCCTCGCCCCAGAATTCCGTGAACCAGCGGCCTACAACTTCCTTGTTCTCCTCAACTGACACGATTTGTTCCTCTCGACTCACTGGCGGCCCCGTGCGGGCCACCAGCACGAAGACGACGGGACGCGCCAGAACGTGAGGTGCTGCGGGACTGTTGGTGGATTGCCGCCTAGAGATACTGCCATTAGCCTGGGCATTTGTAGTGCACTCGGAGGAATTCGAATCCCCGCCTTCTGACCCGGAGTCCTAGCCAGAGCGTATTTCGGATCGACCCCCGTCCATAAGAGCAGCTCAAAGCCAACGGCTCGTCGAAGGGCACCTTCAAGAGCACAGAGCCCGAGGGTGGCAAGATGCTGCCGTTTTCCGGATCCTGGAATTGTCACGGAGTATTCAATAAGAACGGTTCATAGTGTCCGGAGCTGAGTGAGCCTCAGCAGTATCCGTCCGGCCTCGGATCGTCAGCGGAGGTCATTGCGGGGGAGGAGGGGTACTGCTACACGCCGACCTCTGCTCCACCTGCGCAGGCACCCAATCAAACCGAAAAGCTTGAACGCGGAGGTGAACTCTCGATCCGGCTGATACTCCGCCAGACGATGGGGTAGTCCGCAATGGTCGGGCAAATGCTGCGTGGTCGCGTCACGGCAGCATCGCGACAGACCAACTGAAGCCAAGGGATTGAGGAAGCGAGCTACGGCAGGGGAGCGCGAGGCGTCTTTCTTTCACCGCCGAGTCAAGATCTTGCATGGTTGAACTTGTTGCTCGAACGACGACAGGTTCTCGGTCTGAGCCCCGATGAGCTGCGATCCTCGATACTGACCTACAGCGCGTTCAACGAAGACTCTGAACTGGACGTGTTGAATGACCAAACCCGAGCATTCCCTCGACCCGACGCAGCGCAGGCAACTCAACGCCACCTGGGATACCGCTTTGGCCTGGAAGCTTGCCGAAGCGGTCAATGAGGCCGACACCGAGGGAAATCACGACGCGGCGACGTCCTTCGTGCTCGCTCGCCGTTACGCCGACCTGCGAGCTGCCGATCGTCGTACTGGTCAAGAAGGCATGTCGCCCCCAAGCAGCGGTTACCGAATGATCACCGCTGCTGGCAATGTCTTACGGGTTAATCGAAGGCGCGGCACAGAGTTCGATAATCAACCAGGAGATCGTCGCGAAGGCGATTGTTTTCCTTTCAGACCCTGCCTACACCGGCCCGAGCGAAGAATTCATGATCGCGCTCAACCACCTTCGTCACGGAATACCGAAGACGCAATCACATGGGCCGAAAAGGCGCTCGAGAGCATCATGAAGGCCATCTTGCGATCGACGCAGATGGCACCAAGTCGACCGATGCGGCGAAGCAACTGATTGCCGTAGTGCTTCCCAATAACGTCATTCCGGCCGCACTCCAGACCCAGTTCAGTTCGTTTGCTCAGCTCCTGGAGTCGGGTGCGCCAACGGTTCGGAACAAGTTCGGAGAACACGGACAGGCAAGCTTGATTGTCAGACGCTGGCGTACTCTTGGAACTAGACGCCGATGTCGCTGGGCACTCGTCATCGCGAGTCACTGGCACCGTCGATCGCCATGCCGTGACGCCTACCATTTCCGCCCACGCCTCAGCGATGGATCGAATATTGCGTGCTCGCGGACCTGCCGAACGACGAATCACCCAGCACCGCAGCTCAACTAACGCGTTTCTGTTCCTCGTCCGCGGTCTCGATTGCTCTGAGTTGGGGTTTTGCAAGCCCTAGGGTGGATCCTCGCCATCCTCGGTGGCGGAGCGTTTCGCTCCCTGGAGGCGCTACGAGCTAAAACGTGTCGCACTTCGGTCGTTAGCAAGAGTGCGAGCGTCCACCTCGACTCGCGAGTTGCCACCCGGGATCCCGGTAGCTTCTGCCAACATTGGCCGGAGGCGAGTTAGCCGGGCATCAATGTCTCATTCCCGCAAAATCGCGGAAACCTCAGCCACCCCGATGCCGCATGGCTCCAACGCGATCGCTCCGTGGACCTCGAACCGTCGGCTTCGGATGTGGTTCGCCGGCGCGTTGGCACTTTTGGTTTTCGGCACGGCAGGTGCTGCGTTCGCCGCGAACGCGGTGGCGAGCGCCAATGCCAATCAATCACGCGCGGCGTTCAAGACCGCCTCGGCTGAGATCGCGTCGACGTTGCAGTTGGCGATCGCGCGCGAAGACGATCTCATCTTGAGTGGGGCTGCCTACCTCGCCGCTAACCCGACGGGGTCCGAAGCGCAGTTCGTACAGTGGTCCCACTCGGTCGAGGCGATGAAGCGCTTTCCCGAACTCAACGACTTCGGCAATGCGGTGATCGTGCCCGCGTCGGACTTAGCGACCTTCGCCGCCTGGGCGCGGGTCCACCCGTCTGCGCCGCTCGGCCCGAACGGAACATTCGACGTTGATCCTCCCGGACCACGTGCGTACTACTGCTTCGGCACTGTGGACAATGCCCGAAGCGCTCAAGTCGACGCTCCGGCGGCACAGGACTTCTGTGCAACGGGGCTGGGAACATCGCTCCTCGCCGCTCGAGACTCCGGCAAGGGCTCCTACGTGCCATTCACGGTCGGGACCGTTCTACAGCTCGGAGTGTCGACCCCGTATTACCGCGGCGGCGGTGTGCCGTCGACCATAAGGGCACGCCGAGCCGCATTTCTGGGCTGGTTCGGGTTGTCGATCGTTCCCGAGGTCGTCTTGGACCGCGCCTTGCAAGGCCACCCGGCTTTTTCGGCGTCTATGACCTATCAAGCAGGCCCTTCTCACGCGGCCTTCAGAGCGGGGAAGGCGTCTGTCGGTTCCCAGCTTTTCACGATCAACTTGCACAACGGTTGGACGATCACAACGTCCAGCGCGGTGGCAGCGGGTGATGTGCTCACCTACGGTCCCGCACTCGCCCTGTTGATCGCGGGCATCGCCTTGAGCACACTGCTCGCCGCCCTGGTGCTCATCTTGGCGACCGGTCGCGCACGCGCACTCCGGCTCGTCGGCGAAAAGACGGGTGAACTCCGTCATCAGTCTCTGCACGACCCACTCACAGGCCTGCCGAACCGGGCGCTGATCGCAGATCGCATCGAGCAGCTCTTGGCGCGGAACCGTCGCAATGGCTCGTCGGGTGCGGCGTTGTACGTGGACCTCGACGAGTTCAAGAACATCAACGACACCCTCGGCCACGGGGCAGGGGATCGGCTCTTACAAGCGGTGGCGGCGCGTTTGACGATCAGTCTGCGAGAGGCGGACACGATCGGACGGATGGGTGGCGATGAGTTCGTGGTCCTCATTGACGGCGTTTCCCAGGTAAATGCTCCGGAACTGTGTGCAGAACGGATACTCGAAGTCATGCGTCAGCCATTCGAGCTCGAAGAGACGGCAACCCCGATTGTGGTGACGGCAACTGTCGGCATTGCCGTCGGCGATCGGGAGGTTCCCGGAGAGTTATTGCGTGATGCCGATGTGGCGCTGTACCAAGCAAAAGCGGCTGGTAAGAACTGTTCTGCCGTCTTCCGTCCCGAGATGGATACGAAGATCCAGCGTCGTTTCGTACTCGACTTCGACCTCCGTGCCGCGCTCGCCGATGGGCAGTTCCGGCTCGTCTACCAGCCGATCTACAACCTCGATGACCTCACGCTGGTCGGCGTCGAAGCCCTCATCCGGTGGCAACACCCGACGTTGGGTGAGATTCAACCGAATGAGTTCATCCCACTCCTCGAGTCGAGCGGCCAGATTGTAGAAGTCGGGCAATGGGTGCTGACCGAGGCCTGCACGCAGATGGCGACCTGGCGTCGGCGCGGGAGTGACCTTGTCGTCTCCGTCAACGTTTCTGGGCGAAAGCTCGACCGGGACATCATCATCGAGCACGTTCGGGAGGCGCTCGAGACGAGTGGTCTTGGTCCGGAGTACTTGACCATCGAAGTAACCGAAACTGCGCTTATGCGCAACGTCGACTTGACGGCGCGACGGTTGCGAGACCTGAAAGACCTCGGTGTCCAGATCGCCATCGACGATTTCGGCACCGGCTACTCGAGCCTCGCCTATCTCCAACGTTTCCCGGTCGATTGTCTCAAGATCGATCGGACCTTTACCGAGGCCATCGCTCGATCGACTGAATCCGACGCCCTTATTCACACCCTTGTCCAATTGGGCAAGGACCTCGGACTCAAGACGCTGGCCGAAGGCGTCGAGACCATCGAACAAGTCGACCATCTCCGCCTTGAGAATGTTCGCGAAGTGCAGGGCTTTCTCTTCGCGAAGCCTCTCGATCCCGAGTCCCTCGAGAACCAACTGCTCGAACCGGGACGAGTGGCTGAGACACCAGACGTAGCGCCGATGTCGCCTTCCTAGTCTCTGCCGCATCTAACGACGAACATGAATGGGTCGGACAATTCGCCAAACGCGAAACAACCCGCTGCTTAGCGGCTTCGTCTCGCCCTGAGGGCTTATTGAAGCCCCATGCACTGGTTCCTGGCGATCTCAAGTGGTGGGCGTTCTGTTCGTTTTAATCACTACCTTTACTGGCGAGGCGGCCGCCCCGCTGGGGGCGCAGCAACTGCCAGCGCCAGCGCCGATGATCGGCGGCCCGCGATGGGCGCTGTCTTCCTAGCGGAAGAGATCGACGCGGTGCTCGCCGAGGCGGTACCCGATACAGTGGCGTTCGCGCGACTAATCGCGAAGGTCATGACCTTCGCGATTCAACGAAGGTCATGACCTTCGTTGCCGACGAACTCGAAGCGGCGGTCTCCTCGTCCCGGACCTCGGCGGCGAACGACCCGGTTGAGGCGCCAGCACTTGCCGCGCCCGACAAGCCGGCGCCTTCGGCTACCGAGATGGAAGAGGCGCCGGCTTCGGTGGCGGTGATTGTCAACGCTTCGATTGGAGGTATGCCGTCCGCGAGAGGTGTGGAGAGCGACGCCGCATGCTGGTGACCGTGGCATTCAAAGGGTTTGTAGTCCTACCCAGGCCATCTTTCCGATCAGGCCCTGTCCATTCGTGCAGTTCAGGTCCTGTGCCTGATCTAGCTAGTAGTCGTTGGTCCAGCTGGTAACCGCAACTTCAGTAGCAACTCATTAGCAAGAATCTGCGCAGGGATTGCACCAATCTTGGTGATCAGTCGCACCCGAGAAGGCCGTCCGCGAGTAGGCAGAGACATTTTCGCCCTATCCCGGAACGGGTGTGTCCTCAAGCGGTCAACGCAACGGCGTTGGCGAATGCCTGAGATGGTGTCATCAATCCGAGCATCGCGCCGGTTGTTGAGGCTTGCAGCGAAGCGAGCGAGGTCCTCGGCGCTGTGCACCGAGAGGTCCGAGCCCTTCGGCATGTATTGACCGAAGCAGCCCGACGGTGTTGTCGTTCGACCCCCGTTGCCAGGGAGGCTGTGCGGATCGCAGAAGTAGACCGGAACGCCCGTCGCGACGGTGAACTCTTTGTGCCGCGCCATCTCTGTTCCTTGGTCCCAGGTGATGCTGCAGACGAGTTCGGCCGGCAACTGCTCGATGGCACTTCGCATCGTCTGCTTCACGTCCTGGGGAAGCTCACCCGTCGGGGAGGTGGAGCAGCAACACGAATCGGGTGGTTCGCCTGACGAGGGTCCCGACGGCGGACTTGTTGCCCTTGCCGATGATGAGGTCGCCCTCCCCGTGGCCGGGCACCCCCCCGTCTTCTGCTTCAGCGGGACGCTCGGAGATCATCACCATCTCGGGTTTCAGGTGAAAGCTGCCGGTCCTGGAATCAAGTTGGAATCGCACCTGAAGCGGCGGAGCTGTACGCGGGTTTGCAGATGAAGAGACCGTAGATGACCGTCAACACGCTCGCCATCGGGGTTACCGTCCACCGATGTAGTTCTTCTTTCTCTAGTCGATTACAGGCTGTTGACACTGATGACGTCGAGTAATCGTATAATACCTTTGACATCACGCAAAGGAATTGTGGTGAAATTACCAGAACAGATAGGGATACTGACAGCGACAGTTGGCAGTTACCCGAAGCCCAAATACCTTTACCCTAAATCGGGCCGATCATTATTGGACAGGTTCGGGTTCTCATTCGCGGCCAACGAGCAAAGTAAAGGTGAACTCGAGTTTAACGCTCTACTAGATCAGGCCGCCATGATGGCAATCAATGACCAAACTCTGGCCGGTATCGATATCATCACAGATGGCGAGGAGCGGCGTGGACATTATGTGCTGTCCGTCATTGATAGACTGGCTGGTATAGATACTAGAAACTTGAAAAATATTAGCATTCGTGGGGGGACTGTTGAACGGATGGCACCACGAGTAATAGGCAAAGTGGCATACAACCGACCAATCGTGGCAGAAGAATATTCCTACTCTCGCAGTCGCACCACCAAGCTTATCAAAATAGCATTGCCTGGGCCCTCGACCGTAGTTGATTGCGTCGCGAACGAATATTACCAAAACGATAAATTACAACTGGCATACGACTATGCCGACGCTATTCGCACTGAAGTTACCTCACTGATAAGCGCTGGCTGCAAGGTGATTCAGTTTGACGATCCCGTCCTGTTACGGTATCCCGACGAAGCTCGACAGTGGGGGCTGAATGCACTCGAGAGTTGCTTCGCAGGATGTGAAGATCAGGCGACCTTCGTCGTGCATATTTGTCGAGGGTATCCTGACAAGTCCCTGGAAAAGAAGGGGATTAACTACAAGGCAGATCAGGACTATTACAGTGACATTCTGGCCTGGCTGTCGAAGTCCAAGCTCGACATCGTTTCGATAGAAGGGGCTCAAGGCAAACTGGACCTTGCGGTCTTGTCTGCCATTGGCGATAAGACAGTCATGCTTGGTGTCCTAGATGTAGGAGACAATAGAGTCGAAACTGTCAAGGAATTGGTCGCCCGCGGCCAAGAAGCTTTGAGGTACCTGCCGAGCGATCAATTGATACTCGCGCCTGATTGCGGGATGATTGAGCTTTCTCAAAGGTCTGCGAAAGAGAAACTCAGCAACTTAACTGCGGCCGCACAATTGCTGAAAAAATAGGAGCGCGGTATTCAAGGGATTATCTGAAGAACTACGTCAGGTACTGTCGGGGTCGGGAACCAGGACGTCTCTTACCATGGAGCTCAACTCGGCAGTGGCGGCGAGGAACTGGCGCAGTGTCCGGCGAGTGGGCCCGAAGCTGTCGAACTCGGCCACCGAGAGGCCGTCTTCAGACGAGGCCCGCCGGAAGTCCTCGAACCGCCGGCTCAGCTCGTCCACGATGCGCGGCTCGACCGGGTTGTCAATGCGGGGGACCACGGCGATATCGCTGGCGTTGAAGCGCACCTGCCAGTTGTAGGTAGGGGAGACCACTAGATCCCCGCCGATTAACTCGCTCCAGTGCATGTGGTTGCGGAAGGCGGCCGATAGCAGGCGTATGCGGTAACCGCGCTGGCGGAAGAGAGAATACGTCTTTTTGAAAACCGCTACACCCGCCCACTCGAGGTAGCCGGGGTCCATGGTGATGCTCTGTTTGTCGAGGACCACCTTCAGCCAGTCGTCGAGCCGACCCACCATGATGGTGCAAACCGGGCTTATGGTGGCAATTTCCTTGCCTTCGCGTTCGCGCCGCTGAAGGCCCCTCTCCACGGCCTCGGCCACGGCCACGCACTGGGGGAGTGTAAAACTCACGGTGGCATTTATGCTTACGCCGCGGTACGTGGCCTCCTCGATCGCCGGCACACCGGCCGACGTTGCCGGGATCTTGACGATCATGTTGGGGGCCAACTGGTTGAACCGCACCGCCTGGGCGACGATGGCCTCGGTATCGCGACAAAGACGGGGGTCGGTCTGGATGGACAGCCGGCCGTTCCTGCCCGCTTGGGCGTGGAAGATTGGTACGAGGAGCGAGGCCGCGTTCTTGGACACCTCCTCGACCATCATCCAGCCCAACTGGTCCTCGGTGGCGGTGGGGTTCTCCTCGATCAGCCGGTCAAGGACCGGCGCCCAGTGAGCCATCTCCTTGCGCAGCACGCCGACGACTATCACCGGGTTGCAGGTGGCACCCACAGCCCCGTTGTCTATCGAGTACGTGAGCTCGCTGATAGAGGCAGAGTCATTCCATAGACAGGTTGGCGTCGTCTGGGTCATTTCGTACAAGGGGCTTTTGAAAGCGGAATGGACAGCTGTTTGGGCCATAATGTGCTCCTTGCTCGAGCGGCTCGTCGCGTTCAAAAGTTATTCGTCGAGCGACAAACGCTCGAGGTACTCGATGCTGGCACGTACATCGGCGAGGGGCGTGACCATTTCTGGCCGGAGCCCGGGGTCGATTGTGATGTCCTGCTCCAGTACGTACCAACCCGCGTAACCCGCCCGTTCGAGCGCCCTGACCGTGGCGCCGACGGCTACGTCGCCGCGGCCTAGCGAGCAGAAGACCCCGGCTCTTGTGGCTTCCAGCAGGGACAGCTCGCCGCTCCTGACCCGAGCGGCCAACGGCTCCCTCACGTCCTTCAGGTGCACCAGGCCGACGCGATCGGCGTGGGCGGTGGCGAACTCAACGGGGTCGGTTCCCCCTAGAGCCAAGTGACCGCTGTCCAGGCACCAACTCACGCTGGAACCCTCCAGGGCCCGGCGGACGTCGTCGGCCGACTCCACCAGGGTACCGATATGGGGGTGGAGGACCTGCTGCAGGCCGTGGGCGGCGCAGATGTCCTCCACGAGCGCCAGGCCGTTGCAAAGCTCCTCCCACTCGGCGCTGTCGAGGGGCGCGCGGCGACCCCACTGTTCGTCAGCAACCACGGCGGTGACGAAGTTCGTGGCGCCCGAGCCCTGGAGAAGGTCAGCAGCTCGCTCAGTAGCTCGCTCCATGGCTGATCGAACTGAAGGGTCGTGTAAGACAAGCGGGACGAAGCCGCCTTCAGCCACAAGGCCGAACGAGGCCAGCAGATCTCGGATCTCCGACGGATCTTCACCTAGGTACCCCACGGGCCCGAGTTCGGTGGCGCGCAGCCGAAGGTCTCTCATGTCGCTCAGCACGCGGGTCGGCGGCAGAGTGCTACCCCAGCCCGGCACCTCGCACACACCCCAAGAAATGGGCGCCCCGGCCAGCCGTTCGCACAACAAAGCCACGGGCACTCCTCCGTCGGTGTCCTGGGTCAAGTCCCAGACATTGCGGTCGCCGCCCAGCATGCCGTCCACGCAATCCAGAGCCCTTCGGGGTCCGCCCCCTGTCGGATCCACGCTACGCCTGTTGTCACTGTTGGATCGTAGGAGCAGTCACCGGACCTGGATTCACTGTCATCTCGTGCGCACGCATGCCAGCTGCAGCTGGCGACGCTCCAGGGAGGTTTGTAGTATCAGCTGCCGAGAGAAACCATATCAGCTGGCCAGAGGCACCATCAGCTGGCGCGAGACGCCATTCGATTCGCTCTCGCGGCGAAACCGCGCTCTGGCTTCGCACGGTGTTGGGCCTGAGTTGAGCAAGTGGCACAGTCAGTCGCAGTCGCACTATCTCCTTGCGGCCGATGCGGTTTCAGTGGGCGTCATGACGTATTGGTCCGTGGTGAGTCCGGGTCAATCATCGTGTCAATCGCACCGGGACCACTACACGTTCGAGCCTGCGGCATTGCCATTGCCCCAAGGCGGGGGATCCCCCCTCCTTGCCAACAGCGAGGGGTCGTCGCCGATGCGATGACCGGCCGCGATCTCGCTCGGCAACCGGGCGACTGCCTCGTCAAGGACGACGACGTGGTCCGCGACCGCGTTCGCCCCGGCGTTGCCTGGACGGGGCATCCCCGAGAGGCACTCACCGGTCTCGTCCGCGAAGACGAGGAGCGGGTGGAAACCCCACCCACCCTTTGTAGGTCGGACCGGTGCCGGGCTTGTCGTCGGTGTGGATCGTTACGAGCGAGGCGTCGACGTCGAGCTCGACCGGGTCGGTCCCGCTCGTCGCGGCCGATCGGCACCACACTCGGTGCGGACTTCGGCGATCTTGCGAGACGACGCGTCGCAGCTGGCAACTTCATCCGACTAGCCGAACCTACGCGCGCCGGAATTGAACATGGCCTTGGTTTTGGCCGCGTGGTAGGCGCGCCACGGGTACTGTTGGCCCGACCGCAAAATGCTGTCATGGGGGTCGCCTCATCTAACGGGCCTCGATAGCGTATTGCCGCCGAGCTGCTAGGCGATGAGAAGGGATCGGGCCTTGGAAGCCGTCGACCTATCAAACCTTCTCGAGCTTCGTGCCGTCACTCCGCGGCGATCCTCTAAGCGGCTGAGCGGCGTATGCGACGCGCGGTGCTCGACTCCACTGATCCGATCATGATCATCGCTGCGGACCACCCCGCGCGCGGAGCGCTCGGCGTGGGGGGGCGCGCGCTGGCGATGGCTGACCGCAACGATCCGCTTGCTCGGTTGACGAGCGCATTATCACGACCCCGTGTGGACGGGTTGCTCGCCTCGCCCGACATCGTTGAAGACCTGTTGCTGCTCGGCGCCTTGGAGGAAAAGGTTGTCCTTGGCTCGATGAACCGCGGCGGTCTCCGGGGTTCGGTGTTCGAACTCGACGACCGCTTCACCGGCTTGACGCTGAGACCATCGCGACCAGAGGCCTTGACTGGGGCAAGATCCTCTGTCGAATCCACTTCGACGATCCCCGCACGGTCGCGACCCTGGAATCTTGTTCCAGGGCGGTCACTGAGCTCGCCGAACGCCGACTGCCCGCGATGGTCGAGCCCTTCGTCTCGCGTCGGGACGGAGGGGTGGTGAACGACCTCGGTACCCCGGCGGTGATCACCTCGGTCGCGATCGCTTCGGCGCTCGGTGCGACGAGCGCTTACACCCGGCTCAGGTTGCCCCTGACCGAGGAGATGGAACGCGTGGTGGCGGTGATGACACTTCCGACGGTGCTACTCGAGGGAGATCGTAACGAGGCTCCCGACGCCACATTTGCTAAATGGGAGCGTGCGCTCGGGCTGCCCGGGGTACGCGGGCTGGTCGCCGGGCGCGCACTTCTTTATCCGCCTGACGGGAGCGTCGAGGCTGCGGTCGATATTGCGGCTCACTTGGTTCGTGCGACCGCTGTCGTAGAAGCGCGACACGTGTGACCTCACAAAGACTCTTCTATCCCCGTGGCACGCTTTCATCGAGCGGGTGGGCGCTCGAGCTCACCCCTGTGCAGGCACAGTGGTCGTGGTCGTCTCTTCGCATCCTCGAGCTCGGTAAAGGCGGTGCACAAGAGTTCGACACTGGTGAGAACGAACTGGTTGTCCTCCCACTCTCGGGGTCATGCGTTGTCCGATGCAGTGGCGAGGAGATCTCGCTGGCCGGGCGCCATGACGTCTTTGCCGGCCCGAGTGACTTCGCCTACGTACCTCGAGGTTGCACCGCGCTGGTCTCGAGTCGTGCCGGCGGGCGCTTTGCTCTCCCCGGTGCTCGGACAGAAAGAGTCCTCCCGTTCCGGTATGGGTCAGCAGACCGTGTCGCGGTCGAGTTTCGCGGTGCGGGGGCCTGTTCACGACAGGTGAACAACTTCTGTACACCGGAAACCTTCGACGCAGATCGCCTCATTGCCTGCGAAGTACTCACGCCAGGCGGCAACTGGTCCTCGTACCCGCCGCACAAGCACGACGAGGAAGGCCCCAACGAGACCGCGCTCGAGGAGATCTACTACTTCGAGGTGGCGCCTGGACCGACGGGAGACGGGATGGCTTACCAGCGCGTGTACGGCACCGACGAGCGCCCAATCGACCTAATCACCGAGGTGCGAAGCGGTGACACGGTCGTCATACCGTATGGCTGGCATGGGCCGTCAATGGCAGTGCCTGGCTATGACCTCTACTACTTGAACGTCATGGCCGGTGCGGGAGAGCGGGCGTGGCGCATCTGTTACGACCCCGCTCACGCATGGATCCGGGATACCTGGGGCGATGAGGAAGTCGACCATCGCCTGCCGTTCGCGATCGGCCCAACCGACAGAGCCCAATGAGTGGGAAGCGTCTCACGGTCGCCCAAGCGCTTGTCTCGTTCCTCGCAGCGCAACGAAGCGAACGCGACGGGATCGAGCATCGACTGATCGAGGGCTGTTTCGGCATCTTCGGGCATGGCAATCTCGCCGGGCTTGGACAGGCGCTCCTCGAGGCTGAACTCAACGAGCCGGGCGCCCTTACTTTCCGTCAGGCCCGGAACGAACAGGCCATGGTTCATGCCGCTACAGCGTTCTCGAGGATGCGCAACCGCCTCTCGACTCTCGCCTGCACGTCATCGATCGGACCGGGCGCCACGAACATGGTTACCGGCGCAGCGCTTGCGACGATCAGCCATCTGCCGGTACTCCTGCTCCCTGGCGATGTGTTCGCGACCCGCGTCGCAGACCCTGTCCTTCAGCAGCTCGAGCGTTCCCGAGCGCGTGACGTCTCGGTGAACGACGTGTTCCGCCCCGTCTCGCAGTTCTTCGACCGCGTGGATCGTCCAGAGCAGCTCATCGACGCGCTCATGGGTGCCATGCATGTGCTCACCGATCCCGCCGAGACCGGCGCGGTGACAATTTGCCTGCCACAAGATGTTCAGGCCGAGGCCTTTGAATGGCCGGGCGAGTTGTTCGACGAGCGTGTCTGGCATGTGGCTCGCGCAGTACCGGACCCCGCCGCACTCGAGCGAGCTGCTGCACTTTTACGCAGCGCAAACCGGCCGCTCATCGTCGCGGGGGGCGGTGTCATCTATTCAGAGGCCTCCGAGATGCTTCGACAGCTCGCTGAATCAACCGGTATTCCAGTAGCCGAGACCCAGGCCGGAAAGGGGTCGCTTGCGTTTGACCATCCCCAAGCCGTTGGGGCGATTGGCGTGACCGGCACGACCGCCGCCAATGAGTTGGCGCGAGGAGCAGATGTCGTCCTTGGCGTGGGAACGCGCTGGAGCGATTTCACCACGGCCTCGCGCACGGTCTTCGCTGACCCAGCAGTGCGCTTTGTGAACGCCAATGTCGCGAGCTTCGACGCCGTTAAGCATGCGGGCGTCGCTGTTGTCGGCGACGCCCGCGCCGTGCTCGTCGCGCTCCACCGCCAGTTGGAGGATTGGTCGGTCGACGAGACCTACCGCGCGAAGGCCACGGCACTTGCCGCGAAGTGGGACCTCGTAGTGCAGCGGGCCTACGCGCTTCACCACGAACCTCTTCCTGCGCAATCAGAGGTGATTGGCGCGGTAAACGAGATCAGCGAACCGACCGATGTCGTGGTCTGTGCCGCCGGGTCGATGCCGGGTGATCTTCACAAGCTGTGGCGGACGCGCGACCCAAAGGGCTACCACGTCGAGTACGGCTACTCGTGCATGGGCTATGAGATCGCCGGAGGCCTCGGCGTGAAGTTGGCCGCGCCTGACCGCGAGGTCTACGTGATGGTCGGAGACGGCTCCTATCTCATGATGTCCCAAGAGCTCGTGACCGCGGTCCAGGAGAATATCAAGCTGACTGTCGTTCTCGTGCAGAACCACGGGTTCGCGTCGATCGGCAGTCTCTCTGAGATCGTCGGAGCCGAAAGATTTGGCACCTCATATCGTTACAGGAACCCCAAGTCCGGTCGCTTGGACGGAGGGAGGCTTCCCGTCGATCTCGCGGCGAATGCAGAGAGCCTCGGTGTTCGGGTGTTTCGGACAAGGACCATCGACGAGCTGCGTGGAGCCCTGCGAGCCGCAAAATCTGAGTCCGGCCCGGTCGTCATCCACATCGAAACGGACCCACTTGTCGGTGCTCCCGAGAGCGAGTCGTGGTGGGATGTGCCCGTCGCGGAGGTGTCCCGACTGGACGCGACGGCTCGAGCTCGCGAAGCTTACGACGAGGGAAAGCAACGACAGCGAAGGTTCTTGTGAATCTTGCGGACTCGTCGACTTAGTCGAGTCGTTGATGAAGACGTTCCCATCACCTGCGCTCGATCGTGGCACGGGACAAAGTGATGATCACAAGAGGGGCGTCGATCGGACGGGCTTCTGGGCTGGTTATCTCGATATTGCTCATCTGAGGTGTCAAGGAGGCCAAGCATGAGCATGCCAAATGCAGGATCGGCGACACAAGGAGGTGCGAGCGAGATTTCGCGTATCCGCCTTGGAAGTTGCCCCGACTCGTGGGGGGTATGGTTCGCCGACGACTCCGCGCAGGTGCCATGGGAGCAGTTCCTTGACGAGCTCGTCGAAGCGAACTACGGCTGGCTCGAACTTGGTCCCTACGGTTACCTCCCGACCGACCCGGCACGCCTACGCGACGAGGTTGAGAGGCGGGGTCTTCGGGTTTCCGCCGGTTGCGTCGAGGGTGCGCTTCACCTTGACGATGCCTATGAGCACGACCGTGAACAAGCACGCAAGGTCGCTTCGCTTCTTCAAGCAATAGGTGGTCGATACCTTGTCTATCTACCGAAGATGTACCGTGACATGACCGGTGCATTGGTCGACTCTCCGGACCTGGCGCCCGAGGATTGGAAGAGACTCGTGACGCGCGTTTCTGAGATTGGAAGGATCGTCAACGACGAATTCGGGGTTTCCCTCGTCTTCCATCCCCACGCCGACAGCCACGTTGCATCTCAGGACGAGGTGGAGCGATTCCTCGACGAGACCGACCCCTCGACGGTATCTCTTTGTCTCGATACGGGTCACATTGCATACTGCGGTGGCGACAACTTGGAACTGATCCGCCAATTCCCAGACAGGATTGGCTACGTGCACTTAAAGCAGGTCGATTCGAAGATCATGGAAAAGGTGCGCCGCGAAAGGTTGTCTTTCCCCGAAGCCGTTCGCCTCGGGGCAACATGTGAGCCTCCGAAAGGTATTCCGGAGATGAATCCATTGATCGACGCGCTGGAGGCCCTCGGAGTCGACCTGTTCGCGATCGTCGAACAGGACATGTACCCGTGCGATCCGAAGGCGCCGCTTCCGATCGCTACGCGCACGCGTGCGTTTTACGGCGGATGCGGCCTCGGCTCGGGCGGCCGTGATGCTCACGAGCCGCGATGACGGTGCGCATTGGGGTCATCGGAACCGGCAGCATCGGCAGCGATCACATCCGGCGGCTCTCGTCCCAGGTGTCCGGTTCGTCGGTCGAGGCGCTCTTTGACATCGACGCCAACCGGGCACGTTCGCTCGCGTCATCGGTCGGCGCCATCGCCTATAACGGGCCAACCGATGTGATCGAGAGCCCTTCTGTCGATGCCGTGCTGATCGCCACCCCGGGGGAGACCCATGCCGAGCTCACCCGTGCCTGTATCGAGGCGGGAAAGCCGGTTCTCTGCGAGAAGCCGCTCGCTCCGACGACCGAGGAATGCCACACGATTCTCGATGCCGAAGTCGCCCACGGTACTCGCCTCGTCCAGGTCGGTTTCATGCGTCGCTACGACAGCGAGTACCAGGCGGTGAAACGGACGATCGATGATGGAGGTATCGGTGAGACGTTATTGCTGCACTGCATCCATCGCAATGCTTCCGCGCCGCGTTCATTCACAAGCGCGATGTCGTTTACCGACTCGGTGATCCACGAGATAGACATCAGCAGGTGGCTAATCCACGAGGAGCTCGTCGCGGCGACGGTTGTGGCTGTGCGGCATAGCCCACTTGCGCCTGAGAATCTCCGTGACCCGCAACTCGTCCTCTTGGAAAGCGCGTCGGGTATCGTCATCGAGGTCGAGGTATTCGTCAACTGCCAGTACGGCTACGACGTGCGCTGCGAGGTTGTCGGCGCGCACGGCGTCGCGTCGCTCGATAATCCGACTGGGGTCACGACAACGCGATCAGGTGTAGGCGCTCGTGAGGTGCCACCAGACTGGAAGGTGCGCTTTGGTGCCGCGTACCTCGAGGAACTTCAGTACTGGGTCGACGGCCTTGACCAAGGAGTCGTGATCGGACCGAGCGCTTGGGACGGCTATTGCGCGACGGCAGTCGCAGAGTGCTGCGTCCGCTCTCTTCGCTCCGGCCTCCGAGAGACCGTAAACCTCCCTGTCCGACCAGAGCTCTATCGCTAGCCATGTCAACTTGCCGAGTTCTATCTGTTGGTCTCTACGAAATCGCCTCGGAGTCGCATTAATGACACTTGCGATCGCTCACCGAGGAGACCCGCTCGTTAATGTCGAGAACACGCTCGTCTCATTCCGCTCAGCTGTCGCGAGCGGAGCGAATATGGTCGAGATCGATTGTCGAGTCACCGCTGACGGTCACGCAGTTGTGCTCCACGACCCGAACCTTTCGCGCCTTTGGGGCGTTGACAAAGAAGTCAATAGGTTTGATTGGCACGACCTGCAGCAGATCTCGGTCGACGGTTGTCAGATCCCCGACCTCGACGAGGTGCTCCGAGAGATCGCGGTCCCGATCATGGTCGACCTTCCTGAGCCCAATGCGGTTGAGGCGGTGCTTTCGGAGATCGAGCGCCAAGCAACTTGGGGCCGTTGTCTATTTGCCGGCGAGGTCGAGTCACTTCGTCTTGTGAGAAACCTCGCGCCGGGCGCACGAATCGCGCTTACATGGAAAGAGACGAGCCCGCCGACAGCTCAGCTGCTTGACGAGCTGCGAATCGAGTTCTTCAACCCGAACTGGACGCTCGCCAATCGAAGCGTCATCGAGACGATGCACTCGCTCGGGCATTCGGTGTCGGTTTGGACAGTCGATCGGGAGGCTGAGATGACGATGCTGATCGACATGGATGTGGACGCGCTGATTACCAACCGCATCGGCGCACTCGTTAAGGTGTTGCAGGACGCAAGCTCTTGGGGGGCCAAACCGGAGTGACGAGTCTCAGTGCGCGCGAGGCGGTTGCGGCAAAGCATGCGGCCGAAGAGCTTGCCCGGTATGCGGCGGATCGGATCATTGCGCACCGACCTAGCCCCGAGGAGATTTCGACCAAGGCCAACGCGGCCGACTGGGTGACAGCAGTTGATGTCGAGATCGAGCTGCACGTGCGCGACGAGCTGCGGCGATGGTTTCCTGATTACGGCATCGTC
This sequence comes from Acidimicrobiales bacterium, assembly GCA_036510575.1. Lineage (GTDB taxonomy): Bacteria > Actinomycetota > Acidimicrobiia > Acidimicrobiales > Bog-793 > DATCDR01. Next base: position 18,865 of record DATCDR010000106.1, read on the forward strand.
GGCGAAGAATTCGGAGCAGTCGGCCCGAACGGCGGCGACGAACGTTGGTGGTATTGCGACCCGATCGACGGCACGACCAATTTCGTTCACGGGCTTGCTTGGTCGTCGTTCAGCCTTGCGCTCGCGGACCAAGATGGGATCGCCCTCGGCGTCGTCTGCGATCCGAATCGGGACGAGCTATTCAGTGCGGTTCGGGGCGAGGGAGCGAGCTTGAACGGCGCGCCGGTCCAGTGCTCGAATACCGCAGGTCTTGTCGGCGGCATCGCCCTGTGCGAGCTCGAGGGAGTGCGGATCTGGGACGGAATGTTCGAGATGATGCGTCTGCTCGAGGCTCGTCAGTGTGTCACGCACCTCATGGGGTCCTCGGCGTTGTCGCTAGCGAATTTCGGCGCAGGGAGGGCCTCGGCAGTAGTGCTAGGCGCTGCCAACCCGATCGACGTGGCGGCAGGGCTCATTATTGCCCGAGAGTCCGGCGGCCTCACGAGAGGAGCCCCCGCCGTCGATGCGGTCTTATCAGTCGATGGTTCGCTAAAGCGAGGGAAGCTGCTCGCCGCTACACCTGCTTCGTTCAATGACATTGCCTCGATTCTTTGCTGAGCGCCATCTCGCGAAGCCGCGATCGGACCGCCCGACGTATTGTCACCAAGAATTTGACTGCCGGTAATGAGATCGCGATGCAAGATAAATGGGCAGGTGTTTGCACGAAATCTGTGGTTCGCAGTCTGTTGCGTCTTGGTCATCTGAGGGGTGTACTGTGCCTCCTAAGCGGTGTTGGCCAGACGTCTCGTAACGTGGTTGCCATCTACCACGTTGAGAATTAGCTCGACCGAAAGGGGGAAGATGGCAGGGAGGGGGCAATTTTTAGGTGCTCCAGCGGCTTTTAGATGCTCCAGTGGCTTTTAGATGCTCCAGCGGCATGTCTCGCTGGCGCTTGTCGTGTCCCTCCGCTGCACTGCGTTACGTCGATGGATACAACATTTCACGAGCGTGACTGAATAACGGAGGTCAAGATGAAACGTTGGAAGCCCGTGCGAGTATGCGTACCGCTCACGTTGGCACTGATGATTCCACTCGTAGCCAACTCGACAGCAGGGGCGTCGTCGTCTCCTTCGCGGACGCCAAAGGTGGTGGACGCGCATGGCGTGAACACCAAGCTCCACGGGAGCTTCGCCTTCTACTCGGGCGGAGACGTGAACATTCAAGCTTTGTGGACCAGCAGCTTGATCCCCGGCTTCGAGCACCAGTACCCAAATGTCAAGGTCGACTACGTCTTCGACTCCCACGGGATTGATGACGTCACGACCCTGGCGAAGGTCGCGCTCGCTGAAAAGGATCACCGCTCGAGTGGCTACGCGCTTATAGAGTCCGCAACGAACGCGGTCGAAGTTGCCGCGCGACAGAAGCTCTTCATCCCAGTGACGAACAAGACGATCCCGAACTCGGTGAACGTTCCGGCCTCGAGCATGAGCGTCGTCAAGTATGACGCGATTCCCTATCGAGGATCGAAGGTGGTGCTCGCGTACAATTCAAGTACCGTTAAGAACCCGCCGAAGACATTGGACGCGCTCCTGGCATGGATCACGTCGAACAAGGGACAGTTCGCCTACTGCGCGCCCCAAGACGGCGGGTCTGGTGCGTACTTCGTCGAGTCCGTTCTCGACAAGTACATGACCCAAGCCGATATCAACACGCTGGCGTTCACCTACGTCCCCTCGCTCGAATCCAAATGGGCTGCGGGTATGGCCGAGCTGCACTCGCTCAACGCCGACGTCTACGGAGGCGGTGCGTACCCCACCGGGAACACCCAGGTGCTCGCGCTCCTTGCTTCGGGCGCTGTTCAGATGGCAACGGTGTGGTCGGACCAGAGCATAGCGGGGCTTATTAGCGGACTTCTTCCGCCGAATATCAAGGTCATCGACCTGAACCCACCGTTCGCGGGGAGTCCCGTCTATCTCGGCGTGCCGAAGTACACCCCGCCGGCCCAAGTCAAGCTCGTGGATACCTTCTTGAACTACGTCCTCGCGACTCCCCAGCAGGCGAAGGTCGTCGCGATATTGGCGGGCTTCCCCGGCATAAAGACGAGCCTTCTTCCCTCGCAGAAGAAGGCAGAGTTCACGCCAATCGGGACGAAACTGCAACTTCCTTACGACGCCAACGCGAGTTCAGACATGAACCGGATCTGGGCTCAAGACGTCCCGTAACCGGTGAGCTTGACCGGAGCAGAGACAGATGCGCTTACGTCGCTTCCGCCGCCGGTCGATCCCGACCGGCGGCGGAAGCGACGTCGAAGCCGCGGTGAAGCTCGCGGCGGAGCTGCATCGTTGTTCGCGTTGTTCCCGATCGTTTTCCTCGCGGTGTTCGGCGGGTTACCGATCGTCCTCAGCTTGTTCCTTGTCCTTGGCCATCTCGGTGGTCTGAACTCAGCAGTTTCCGAGCTCGGACAGGGGGAGTTCGCCGGACACGGCATCGGGACGCTCCATGCCATCACGAACACCATCAGCAGCCCCGGGTACGTCAAGAGCGTCGTTGCGACACTGATCGTCCTCGGGATCACTTCGGCGGTGGTTCTCCTCGGCGGCGCAATGCTGACGATCTGGCATCGCCTGCGCCCGAGTCGGCCCACCGCGATCCTTCAGTTCGTCAGCGTCATACCACTTTTCATTCCCGTCGTGATCGCAAGCTTCGCCCTGTGGGACTTCTGGGGCGACCGGGGGTTCGCCGACAGCCTTGGCAATGATGTCGGCCTCAATCACACGTTCGTCTTCTCTCAGACGATCAAGGGCGTCGTGCTCGCCGAGGTGTGGGTGAGCCTGCCGTTCGCGGTGTTGCTGCTTCGCGCGGGACTTGGGGGTTTGAGCCAGAGCTCGCTCGACGCGGCGCGGGATGCGGGAGCCGGCGCCTGGGTAGTGGCGAGCCGGATCGTGGTTCCCCAGATCCGGCGGGAGCTCACGATCGTGTTCTGTTTTACTGCGGTCGGTGTCCTTGGTAGCTTTACGGTTCCCTACATCATCGGACCTGCGTCACCGCTGCTACTCGGTGTCAATGCGGTCGAAACCTTCACCGCCTACAACGAGCCACAACAGGCCGCGGTCATCGGCTTCACGATCTTCGTCTTGGCTGGGTTTATCGGCTGTCTGTACGCGCTCGGAACAAAGAGGCGGCGTGTCCCTGTTCACTAGAACACCCTTTGGCCGGGCTCGGAAGGTGACTCGTATCTCGAGCCCGGTGCTCCGGGTCGGGCTCTTTCTCGCGGCTGTGTTCTTCATCGTCGCCCCGCTTGGGTGGCTTCTCGTCGAGTCGTTCGCGAGCGGCTTCACGTTCCCATCCTTGAAGCCAAACTCGCTCACTCTTAAGTGGTGGCGCACGGTCTTTACCGATCCTGGCCTTATCCATTCGGTGTTCTTGAGCGTCACGATCGCTCCCGTGGTGCTCGTCGTCTCGGCGACCGTGTGCCTGCCAGCCGCGTATGCTCTCGGCCGCTACGAGTTCGTAGGTAAGCGCGCGGTACTGCTCGGGATCTTCTCGATCAATGCCTTCCCGCGCATCAGTCTTTATATCTCGATGATCCCGTTGCTCTTTCTCTTGAACTTGATGGGCACAATCGTCGGCGTCGTGGTCGTTCAGCTGATCGGGACGGTGCTGTTCATGACGTGGATCCCCGCAACTGGCTTCGCGGCCGTTCCGTCCGAGCTCGTCGACGCGGCGCGCGACGCCGGCGCATCAAAGTTCCAGGTCTTCCGGAGAGTCATGTTGCCACTCGCGCGGTCGAGCATCACCGTTGCCGCGGTGCTTTCGTTCCTCGCCGCGTTCGACGAGGCGCAGGGAACCTTCCTCGTCGGCGCGCCGAACTACGTGACGATGCCTGTCCAGATGTACGGTCTGGTGCTCAATTACCCCGTGGAGGTGGCCGCGGTCTTTGCTGTCGTTCTCTCGATTCCGTCGATCATCCTCTTGCTGTTGGTGAGGAAGGCGCTGTTCGGGTCAGGAACGAGCTCCGCCATGCACCTACATTGACAAAGGAGCTCTCGTGACGCAGGCCAGTACTGATCGAGGATCCGAGCTCTCCCTCCTCGGCATTACGAAATCCTTCGGTGGGCCCCCCGCGGTCGACCACATGACGCTTCTGGTTGGCCGGCGGGAGTTTGTCACTATTCTCGGTCCATCGGGGAGCGGCAAGTCGACGGCGCTCCGGATCATTTCCGGGTTCATCGAACCCGATGAGGGCCAGATCTTGATCGATGGGGCCGACGTCCGCAACGTCCCTGTCGAGCGACGCCCGACGGCGATGCTGTTCCAGAGCATCTCGCTATGGCCACACCTGAATGTCGCGCGCAACATCTCGTTCGGCCTCGAGCTGCGCAATTGGGACAAGAACGCGATCAAGATCCGCGTCGCGGAGCTGCTCGATCTGGTCGGACTTCCGAGCATGGGGACCCGGTTGCCGAGCGAGCTGTCGGGCGGCGAGCAGCAAAGAATCGCGCTCGCACGGGCACTTGCTCTCGAGCCCCGCATCCTACTTTTGGACGAGCCGTTCAGCAGCCTCGATGCCAAGCTGCGCGTCGAGCTGCGGACTGCGGTGAAAGCCATCCAGCGTGCCGTCGGGACTACGACGATCCTCGTCACCCACGACCAAGAAGAAGCCATGGAGCTGAGCGACCGGATCGTCGTGATGCGCAACGGTCGCATCGAACAGGTGGGTAGCCCTCAGGAGATCTACGAACAGCCCGACACGCGCTTCGTCGCCGAATTCGTCGGGACGATGAACTTCATCGACGGCGCGTACGTCGAGAACAACAAGGTGGTCGCGCCCTCGCTTGCGATTCCGATAATGGAGCTCGTCCCTGCCAGCGGGCACGGCGAAAAGGTGCTCGGGGTCCGGCCAGAAGACGTGGTTCTCGACAACAACGAGGACGCGGTCCGAGCAACCATCGAGAGCATGACCCTCCGGGGCCATTACAAAGAGATATCCCTTCGCTGCGGGACACACCTTCTCCGGTCCTACGTTCCAAAGGAGTTCGACGTCGAGGTCGGACAGACGACCGGCGTCCGCTTTCGCTCCGTGCATCAGCTTGCGCAGGCATTGGCCGGCGCCGAGACGGACTCGGATTCTCGTGCGGAGGAAACCGTGCGAAGCGAAGCTGATGTCAAGCGTCCGCTCGTCGATACCGGTCGATCATGAACCCATCGCGATCACCGCTCGAGATCGATTTGGCGAGCGGCCCGTTCATCTGGGCGCATCGAGGCGCCTCGGCACTCGCGCCAGAGAACTCGCTCGCCGCCTACCACCTCGCGGCCGAGATCGGTGCGGACGGGGTCGAGCTCGACGTCCAGCTCACTCGTGACGGCGTGCCGGTGATTGTGCACGACCCATGGATCTGGTCCGATGGTTCGGACCTGTTCAATCGCCCAGAGCTTCCGTCCCTCGCATCGATGCACAAGTTGCGGGTCGCCGAATGTGTCTGGTCCGACCTCGGGGGAAAGCCTCTCATCCATCGCGATGGGAGCCGTTCGCCGATCCCGCGCCTTGAGACCGTCTTCGACGAGCTCCCTTCGTGGCTTTGGATCGATGTCGAGGTGAAGGCGGGACGTTTCTATGACCCTCGTATCGTCGACGTCGTCCTCGGCTGCGTGGCCCGGCGCCCCGAACGCGTCCTTCTATCATCATTTGATCACCTCGTCCTTCGTGAGTCCGCGCAGCGCGAGCCATCCGTTCCGCTGCTTGCGATCTGTCATGCCCGGCTGATCGATCCCGCGAGTGTGTTGGCGGGTATCCCGACTAGGTCGATCTGCATCGATCGGCCTTTTGTTACCGCTTCGGACATCTCGCATTGGCAAGACGAGGGTCTATTGTTGAGCGTCGGCGCGCTCTATGACTCTGACGATCTCCGCGAGGTCCTCGACTGGCCGCTCGCTGCAATCTTCGCCGACGACCCGCGGGTCGAGCGATCCCGAACTTCGAGCGGAAGGGACGCCGAATGAATTCACAGGATCAGCTGGCTCGGGGGACGGTCGCGCCCTCCCCGCGTCGCGCGTCGGTGTCGGAGCTGTAATGGCGGAGTCGGGAAAAACCGTGCTCGAGCGGTACCTTCGCGACACCTCGATCGCGGTGACGAAGCGCCTGCAGACCACCCTGGCAGAAGGCCGTGACCGCCTCCAAGTCTCGGCCAAAGAGGGAGCGTACGACATCGTGACCGACGTCGACCGCGCCCTGGAGAATTCGCTTTGGGAGGAGATCCACGAGCGCTTTCCCGAAGACGGATTTCTCGGTGAGGAGCAGGGGTGGCGTCTCGGACCTACGTCTGGACGGGACTGGGTCGTGGACCCGGTCGATGGGACGATGAACTTCGTGAGCGGACTGCCCTGGGCGTGTTGCTCGATTGGCGTCCTCGAGGCAGGTGAGCCAACAGCTGGGCTCATCGTCGACCCGTATCGCAACGAGGTCTACCTCACGCTCTCGAGTGAAGGTGGGACCGAGCTCAACGGTCACTCACGCACGATCGCGGAAGATAGCGACGTGGCTGGAAAGGTCATCCTCCTCGAGGTTCCTTCCGGCGTGTCTTTCACCGTCCTTGCAGGAGTCGAGCGCGCCGTTCGCGACCGTGGGGGCACTGCTCGCGTCATGGGCTCAGGAGCGCTCGCGATGGCCCTCACTGCCGTTGGCCGTGTCCAGGGTGTCGTCCATTACGGACCGAGCGCGTGGGACGTCGCTGCTGGGGTCGCTCTCGTTGACCACGCGGGAGGCGTCACCCTTGGTCGTGATGGTCGATACGAGCTTGGCCGACCCGGACCACTGGTCGCCGGCAATGAAGACGTCTGCCGCATGCTTCAAGAGGCGCTGCGGAGCTGTTGAAGCGGTGCGCTGTGACGCTCGTGGACGAGTTGTGACCGTCATAGACGTGAGTCAAGGATCGGTCGCTCTCCGCTGCTCGCTTGGCCGATCGTCGCAGCGGGCGTCTGCTCGCACCGGTCGGTATGTGGTGGCGAGGACGCTTGCCCCAGCAACTTGGACCCAGGACCCTGGGGGTTGATGAGGCTGACAGGTTCGTTGGCCCAGACCCGGACGGTCAAGCGCTCGAGGAGTGGCTTCGGCGACCGGCCACGAAGCTCCAGTGAGGCGGCCTTGCGATGTCCAAAAGTCGCTCTTCGCTCGTACGAGGACCGAGCGGTCACGACGGACGTGCTGCTGGGGGAACTTGCTCGCGTCTGACCCTGGCCCTTCTGGATCGACAACAACGTGCCATCGCTCACCGCACAGGCCGCTGAACCGGGACGCTTGAACTCGTCGAGACACCGTCTACTAGATCCGCTATCCTCCGGCGAAGCTGTCGTCGTTGGTGCTCGAGCCGCTGCACTCGACTGGAGGTCGGAGACGACGCGCTTTGTCGGCGACGAACTCCAGACCAGTTCATGCAGCGGGAGCGAGACATCGGCCCAGATCGTTGCCTGGCGTCTTTCCATCTTCGACGCGCGGTTACGTTGCCGGCTGTCAATGGCCGCTCCCAGGGAGCGAGCGCGGACGCGGTTGACCGCGCCGAACATCGAGCGGGCCGTCGTTGTCGCGCCATGAGGCACGCTTGACAAACCGGAGGTTGTTAACCCGCTATTTACCTTCTAGTCATCGTTGATTAACCTAGCCGAGATATCGAAAAGGTGAATCTCGAACCGAGAGCTGGTTAAGAAGCTTGCGCGCGGGCAAGGACTGATGGCGCTGATCCTCAGCGAGCCCACAGGGCAAGGCTGGACGCAGGTTGTCGAACTCGTGATCGCGCTCGTGCTCTCGTCGCTGATCGGCCTCGAGCGCGATCTCGGCCATAAGAGCGCAGGACTGCGTACGCATGCTCTCGTCGGGGTCGGGGCCGCGCTCTTCATGCTGGTGAGCAAGTACGGCTTCACAGACGTGCTCGTCAGGGGCAAGGTCATCCTCGATCCGTCGCGCGTCGCGGCACAGATCGTCACCGGCATCGGATTCATCGGTGGTGGTCTCATCTTTGTTCATCGCGACAACGTCCAGGGACTTACGACCGCCGCCGTCATTTGGGTGACAGCGGCGATCGGCGCTTCCTGCGGTGCTGGCCTTCCAGTTCTCGCCGCAGTCGCGACGGGGGGACACTTCCTCGTCACGCGGGGGTATCCGCGACTGACACGACGTTTCGGGCTCGCCCGCTTCGCGGCTTCGACGATCCAAGTCCGCTACCTCGACGGGCGAGGGCTGCTGCGCACGATCCTTGCATCGACAACGGCCTATGGGTTCGCGGTGACCTCGATCGCCACGCGGCCTGGGCCAGAACCAACGGATTCGGGCGTCGACGGCGTACTCGACCGCTCGATGGCGCACGACCGCCGCGACTCTGTCGACGTCACCCTTCAAATTCAGGGAGCAACGACGGTCAACAATCTCGCCTCGGCATTGTCAGAGATCGACGGCGTGCTCTCCGTCACTACCGGAAGGTCCGATGACATAGGCGAGTGAGACATCGCCCCCAACGTGTGCAAGCGTCCATCGGCAGTGCCTATCGCGTAGATTGCCCACAATTCGTGCGGGCTCGAGGCAAGCCCGACACTCAAATTTAGGGGCTGAAGCGGCTGACATCAGTCGACAGAGCGAACTGCAAGGTTTCCTGGTCGCGGTCGTAGCCGACGGTCTGGATGATCCCGGCGAAGAGCATGCGCGGCATGCTCGGCTCAGCAGGATGATGCCGAGCATCACCGACTTGAGCCCGGCGCACCGCCCCGCGTGAAACGGTCCACGGCGAAGGGCAGCAGGATGACCATCGGCTGCAAGATGAGCTTCGAAGGTAGCTCGGTTACGTCAACCACCCGAAGAGCCTTCGGTACCTGAGCCACGCCCGCGTTCCGGCTCCAGTCATCATCCGGTCTGGAGCCTCCCGTTCGCACGAAGTCGCTTCTCGATCACCCGGAACAGCCACGCTGTGAACGCGAGCCACACCACCGAAGCGGTGATCGCCACACCAAAGTCGAGGTGGATGCGGCCCGTCGAGACGTTGCCGACCGCGGCACCCACCAGTGTGTGGGTGGCCAACGCGATCGGAGCAGCGCGTAGTCGGCGATCTCGAACCCTCGAGGAGGCGCCGAGAGTCGGTGGACGAAAGTTGAGTTCGCCAGAGTGGTGTAGGAGCCGAGGTGACCAGTTCGCGCTGAGCCGTTCGCTTCACGCCGAGCATCCCTAAGAAGAGACGGCCTCCGTACCAACCTTCAAGACCTGCAAAGGAACGAAGGAGAAGATGCGGAGAGCGTCAACAACACAATCGGCACGGCCGATCAAACGCGACGACTGGCATCTCGTCGATCACCTATACCCCTGGTCAGGAGGCCCCGATCATGAACAATCTCATCGGTGCGGCCGAAGACGACCTCCAGGCATGCGCCAGGTGACGCAACGGTGAACACAGGGTGAACGAAGCGCGAATTAACTCGGCCGATGCCGGGTACCATGCCCGCAGATGACCGACTGCAGCCGTCAGGTCCGTGCTGATCGAGAAGTGAGTCGTCCAGCTCTTCGCGCTCGTGAGCGGGGCCCTTGCGGGCGACATTCGCGCTACTCGCCGTCGAAGCCGAGGTAGCGACCACTTGTAGCTTGCGTCCTTCGCCGCAGGCTCGGACGGCCAGACCGTATTTCTGCCCACGCTCCGTCCAAAGGAGCAGCTCACGTCTGGTGGCTGATCTAGTCCGTAGTGGTCGGTCCAGCTGGTAACCGCAAGTTGCAGTAGCAGAGCAGTAGCAGGAATCTGCACGCGACTTACCAGATGTGGATCGCCAACGCCTTCATTGGAGGTCTGGCAGGTACGAGACCTGAGGAGCCGCTGCGCATAACAGAGAGCACGGAAGAAGTAGTCGACATTCGCAGGTCCCTTTAGCGCCTATCCCATACACGACTGGGCAGCCTCAGAGTCCCCAAATCGATCGACGGCTGAGTCAGTTTGGGCGGCGGATCAGATGCGCGGCTGGTAACGCAATCCCGACGGGCCTTTATCGAGCTCCTCGACCTCGCGCTAACAGGACACTTCGCGCTCACCCCTCCGGATCCGCCGGCGGTAGCGCCGAGCCCGTCCGTTGTTTGCCCCGAGTGAGGCGGCCGCCCCGCTGGGGGCGGCAGCTACCCTGCCGGCGATGATTGGCGGCCAGTGATGGGCGGTGTTTTCCTAGCGGAAGAGATCGCGATGCTCGGCGAGGCGGTACCCGATACAATGGCGTTCGCGCGACTAATCGCGAAGGTCATGACCTTCGTTGCCGACGCACTCGAAGCGGCGGTCTCCTCGCCTCGGACCTCGGCGGCGAACGACCCGGTTGAGGCGCCTGCCGCGTCCGAAAAGCCGGCGCCTTCGGCTACCGAGATGGAAGAGGCGCCGGCTTCGGTCGCGGTGATTGTCAACGCTTCGATTGGAGGTATGCCGTCCGCGAGAGGTGTGGTGAGCGCGGCAGTCATAGACGCGCTGGACCCTTTTTCGCGACTGCGCCCCGCACGGCTGCATCGGTGACGCCGCCCTTGTCGCCGGGCCCCCGGTCATTAGCCGCGGCGCTCCTCTAACTGTCGGCGAGCTGACCGCGACCAGCCACCGGCATGAGTTCCGACTGTGCTCGAGTGACTCGCGTCTATGGCGTGATACGCGGATCGGAGCGGTGGTTCGTTTGATGTGGCTGCGACGGAGCTTTCGATTTAGCGGACGACCGCTCGCGGCCGAGCTAGACAGGTACTCATGACGGACTGGCAGAACGTGACACCCGAAGAATTCCGGACTTGGTACGACCGAAGCAGTGTCGAGTGGACCTCAATGCGCGTTGCGGAGGTCCGGTTCCACGAGGCGACATCGAGAGGCCCCGAGGGAAGAGCTAGGAATAATTACGCGAGACGCCCGCGCCTTCGCCATCGCAGATCCGTGCCCCGATCCCGTTTGGCGTGAGAATTTCCTTGGAATGATTGAGGTGTGGAGCGAGGTAGTCGGGCTAGTCCAAACGATTGCAGCGGATCCCGAGACAAACGGAGACGGTGGCGAGTCGAGACTGAATGCTCTCCATGCGCGAATGAATGCTTATGCGGAGGCTATCGACGGTCGTCGTAAGGAAATCTTCGGCGATTCACCTGGCTCCTAAAGGCCTGGTAGACGGTCCGTTCTAACGCCCAAGAAATCTTGGCAGTTCAAATCTACCCAGGGCCGATCAGGTGGAACGGTCTTCGGGTACCCGCCGCAAGCAGGTCCAACCGATGTTTGGCACCGGATGTGCCTGGTTAGTTCCGGTTGCGCGTAACCCCGTGACCGCCGGCGAGGATGACAGCAATCACCGCCACGATTCAGAGGACGTGCAGCGCGAAGCCCAGTCCTCCGAACAGGAGGGCCGGAACGATGAGCGCGATTAGCAGCGTGGGGAGGTATTACCCCGCTGCTTGGGCGTGAACTCGCCGGCACCGTTCGAGTTGCCTTTTACCGGTGGGCGCGGGTACCTCACTGGTCGGGGCATGTTCGAAACACCCTCTCTCCCGAAATCCCGGCGCGCTCGTTGAAGTGGCAGAGTGCGGTGCCCGCTGTCCGTGGCCACCTCGTCAAACCGGCCACGCCGCCCGCTTCCAAGCTCGCAGTTTTCAAGCGCTTCCGGATTGCGACAGTTCTTCAGAGTGATCCCGTCGAGCTACCTCCCCGTACTACCAATAACTCGAGGATTAACAGGAGGTTCGTTTCATGGAGACTGCGCAGTTCACAACATCTGTCCGACGGAACGTCGGCGCCCGACTTAGTGGGATCGGGCTGCTCATCGTCCTGCTCGCGGCCAGTGCCGGATTTTCGACGGCCGCTAGTGCGTCGACGTCGCACAAGGTCCACGAACCGAAGTTCGTTGTCTTCTCGGCGACACAAACGGGGCTCGGGACGATCCTCACAACCCAGGCCGGCTACACCCTCTATACGAATGTGGGAGATACTCAGAATAATTCGTTCGTAGCGACCCAGACCTTCGCTGCTGCATGGCCCGCGGTCACCCTACCGCTGGGAGACGTCTTGTTCGCCGGGCGCGGTATCGTCGGACTCGGAACGTACACACTTCCGAGTGGCCAGATTCAGGTCACGTGGCAGGGTCTTCCGCTCTACACCTTCATCAAGGACACCACCCCTCACATTGTGACTGGCAATGGGGTTCGTGGTTTTGTGGTGGCCTTTGTTGCGCTGCAGAAAAAGAAGTAGTGGTTGCGGCGACATCAGCGATTTATCGCTCGGCGGACTGTAGAGCAGCTGATCCGTCGTGGCGAGGCTGACGCCTCGGAGCCGCGCCCTCGAGTGGGTCACGTCGACAAGTCGCGCCGTGCCGGGCGAGAATCCGATGCGGTGAGGGCTCTGAGCAGCCTTGCTACTCAATTTCTGACGATCTGGAGTAGCAGGATTTATGCCCGAAACAATCTGACCAGGAAGTATTCGGCGCACTCGGAGGAATTCGAATCCCCAACCTTCTGATCCGTAATTATTTGGCCTTCACCGGTGTGCCGACCAGCGAATACGAAGCTCGCTGGTTACCGAGGGCCGTTCAATTAGAAGGTGCGTTCGCGAGCCTCGCAGCAAGGGGCTGCACCGTGCTGCGCGGGGTGCTGGGGTGGCCGCGTGCTGGAGAGGGCGAGCTGCGTGTACCGGTACGAAGTCGAGTCCAGAATGGTGTCCGGCTAGCTATCCGCATGATGGAGCGGGCAGGTGCTTATCCGCCGCTGCCGGCCCCTCGTGTTGACCTTGCCGCCACGGTTCCCTCGAGTGCGGCATTCGCCACCGTGTCCGACGCCATCGGCGGGAAAGGCCACACGGCGCTGACGTTGATTTCGCACAATACGTAAGTGTCCGCGCCCGCGTCCGTCTTTGGGCCGTAGAGGAAGTCCGCGTCCCAGATAACCGGGAGCGACTCAGTTGCGATGCCGAGCAGTTCTTGCATCTGGGGAACCCACTCGGTCTCGGCGAGTGCGCGAAGTCGTTGGTAGGCGGGTGTATCGGGGCCTTCCATGACCGTCCGGGTGGGCTCGGCGAGCGGAGGTTGCTCGTTCGGATCGAAGTCCAGTAACCCTTTTGGCCACTGATGACAAAAGCCGACAACCTGGTTGCGGCTCAAGTAACAGCGCATCATGCCGTCACTCAATCGATCCTGAAACACCTGGTCGACGATGCAGCCGGACCAAGCGAAGTACTTCTCGCACCGAGCGATGAAGGCAGCCAGCGGCGTCGTCTGCGAGGAGCCGTCTCGCCACCGGGCATCTTGAACGCGGATGATGCTGTCCGGTTGGACGTCGGTTGCGTTCTCGTCGATCAGCTCGACCTTCCAGACGCCCTCTCCACCGTTGCCCCGCCCTTGCTTCACGACGAGGCGTCGGCGGCTGGCGAGACGCGAGGGGAATCGCTGGGCGAACTCGGAGGACGACAGGTAGAGGACGGTATCGCTTCCCCAGCCGAGTTCCTTGGTGCGAAAGAGGACCTCCTTGGTCCCAAGCTTCCCGATCGTGTCGGGTCGCGCAGAGACGAAGACGCCGACGGCTGATGCCTCCCTGAGGATCTCGTCCACATGGGCGCGGTTCGCGCCGTCTTGAATGGGGTTGACCCACACGAGCACGCCGTCACAGCTCAGAACCTCTTCGCGGACGTCATCAACCGAGTCGTCCGCGAATGGGATCAACACGGTTGTCACGGGAAGCTTTCCAAACGCATCGAACAGCGATTCGAGTTGCCGGTCTGGTCGTGGAGCGGGCGATTCGACCGTTCGGTCGCCTCGCCAGAGAATCCCGATGCGTGGTGTTGTCTCGTGTTGTTTGGCCATGCGAAAGTCGCACCTTCCCCGGCGGCGCGAGACGGCCGCGTGACGTAGTCCCTATCAGCGTCGCGCTCGGCCGCTGAGGTTGAGAACCGCTCAGTGCTTCGGCGATCAAGATCACGGTCTGCCACTCGGGTGCTCTCGTACCGAAGGCCGACAACCGTTCTCTTCGCAGGTCGTCGGGTATCCACGAAGCGCCTACTTGAGATACCCGTCGCTACCGGTGTGCGGGGGGAACTTCCTTCATTTTCCTACGTTTTCCCTGCTGGTGCACTCGGAGGAATTCGAATCCCCAACCTTCTGATCCGTAGTTCGCCCCGAGGTGTTATCCACAGGCACCCCCGATTGACCAGGAGTCCCCGATAATACCGCTTAAGCTGGGAAGTTGACCCCAAAGAGTTGCCCCTCGTTGACCGCGAAGAGCCGCTCTTGTCAGGCGTTTCCGAGGCTTTGGTTCTCACGGATGTTCTCACTCGGCGCGTGGAGGACTTGAACCGCCCATCTTGCGGCTATCGCAAACACCGTAGCTGGCGCAGTGGTGCACATCCGCGGTGCAACGGCGGCGATCCGGCGAAGGGATCGCGATCGTCGAGATTGTCTAGGGGTATTCAGCCCACATCAGCCAGCGCCCGGAGCAGTTGAGGAAGTAGCAGTTCTCGGTCAGTCCTGGATCGCACCGGCTGAAGTCGCCGGGGTACTGGGCACAGGCCTCGACCGTCCAGGACTGGTTGGCGATGAACGTGCACACATTCGTTGGAAGTTCACTCCACCTCGGACGAGCTCGATCCCGGAAGCCGAATAGACGATCCTTCTCGACGTGTCGGCTGCAGTGACGAACGACCAGCCCGAGCGATCGGCCGCATGCAGCGCGACGGCGCGACGGTCTCATTGCCGCTCGACAACGAGGTGAGGGCATTAGCAAGCTCTCGAGTGGAAGCCAAAGCGACCGTTCCCACTCCACGACTTGAGGGGCACCGTTCTTTCGCGCCCGCCGGAAGTGGCTCAGCGAGCTCAGGATGGGCACGACGGCATTCGGATAGATGGATGCTGGATATCCGGAGATGGTGCCAGTGAGAACCACGCCCGGAATGAGACCGAAAGCTCCAGGGACGCCTGCCATGACCGCTAGCGATGTTCGCATGAGTCTGTATATCGCATCCTCGATTTCGGTCGAGCTCGCCGAGCTGTCGTGGGCTCGTCGAGCGCCAGGATCTCGGGTGAGCAGCTCTGAGGTGCTCGGGATAAACCTGATACTGGGCTCTCGCGCTAATCGCGCCAGAGCCAGTATCCCGCGGCGCTGAATGCTCGGGCGCGCTGGGCAGACCATCTGGACCACGCGGCGAGCACCTGGACTGCCTCGGCGCCAGAGATGATTTTGGTAGAGCAGAGTTCGGCAATTTCTCCGTCGGATTCACGGAGTGGATCGACGAGGAAGAGACTTAGCTCGTCGGCGGCGTCACGCCAAGCCACGACCTCGACGACGAGTCCAGTCTCCAGTGGAAGTCGAGCGAAGGGGTCGCCATCGTGCTCGCTCAGCTCGAGCGCGGGGTACGTCCGGCCGCAGATGGTAAAGGTGAGCCCGGGACGACGTGTCATCAGTTGTATAACCTCCACGAGTGCCGAGAATCTTTCACCGGAGACGGGTGAGTGCTCGCCCTACGATGTCGACGTGACCGAGCTCCATGTGCAGCTCCCCGGTGATGTGGCCGAGCAGCTCGCCACAGAGGCTGCCGAGCGCGGCCTGAGCGTCGAGCGGCTCGCGCTGCAGGTACTGACCGGGCACACTTCGGCTCGGCGTCGAAGCGACCGCATCTTCGGCTTTCTTGCCATCGGCCATAGCGGTCACCACGACCTCTCTGAACGGGTGAAGGAGATTCGCCAATCGGCGCTGTCTGCGTGATCGTCGCGGACGCCGGCGTCATCGTCCCCTCGTCGGTCGCGGCGCAGTCTTCGAGGGGCATCCGGTTGACCGCGGACGCACCTACACTTGTGGCGTGTCGACCGTAGAACAGCCGGATGAGTCAAGAGTGCACGTTTACCTGCCCGATGAGGCCCTTAAGAGCGCGCGTCCGCTTCCGAGACGCGAGGATCTTGTAGTCGAAGACGTCTCTGATGAAGAGTGGGCGGCGTTCTTGGAGGCACTCGCTGAAGCATGAGCGACGCTCGTCGCTCCGGCGTCGTTGTAGACACGATGGTTGTCAGCTGGCTATTCGACGAGCGGCCTAATCCGCTCGCTGACCAATATCGCGGGCTGATCGGACGAGCGCCGGTCGTTCTCGCATTCCACACCGTGATGGAGCTGCGCTTCGGTGCGATACGGGCTGGGTGGGGTGAGCTACGACGACGTCGACTCGAGTGGCGAATTGCTGAGCTCTCCATCGTTCAGCCCGACGACGCGATGATCACCGTGTGCGCAGAGCTGCGAGCTGACTGTCAGCGGATCGGACACGCCCTTGGCAACAAGATCCACGACGGGGATCGATGGATCGCGGCAGCTGCGATCCGTCTTCGCGTACCGCTCGTCTCACATGACGCCGTATTCAAAAATGTCCCGCAGCTCGAATTGGTAACGGCCAACCGAGCTTGAAGAGGATTGGCGTCGGACTGCGAATCTGGCAGCAGGACGCTCAACAAGGCGAGACCGGCGTACTACGAGGATCCGCTGCTCGGCGGCGTTCCCCATTCGAAGAACCCTACGTCCCGAGGTCACACCACGGATCGCGAGCGCCCCGCGCTGGCACCCCGGCGACGACCGCCGAGATTATTCGCGCCATGGCCCCAAGTCTGTTGAGCGATGTCCTTCGGTTTTGCGGGATGGCGGTGCTCGTCGACGTAGCGTTGAAGGTCCGCCTTGTCGAAGCGGAGCTTGCCGGCGATCTTCACGAAGTCCAGTTCTGTTTTCTGCACAAGCCGGCGCACGTGACGATCGACGGGGCCAGGTACGTCGCCGCGCCCTTGATGTCCACAAGTTCTGGAAACTGCAGTTGCTCAATCACGATCGTTCTCCTCTTCTTTTCATCAATCACTGGACAACATCGAGCAGTCCGAAACGACCCCGCAGCGCCCGGCAATGCCTCCTGCCTACCGTCAATGACCATCGGTGGTTCCGTCATCGGCGCGCACCACGAGTGGCCGTGGATGCCCGAATGTGACCCGGCCGGACCGATTTGAGCCATCCGCGGGTGACCCGCGGATACCAGGGTGGCCGCTCCTTGACCGGTAGAGCTCGCGTGTACGACACGAGTGCTTCATCGGCCGGCCTTGGCTCGGTCCATTTAGATCCTTCGGTGACGTCCACTACGAAGTAATGGCCCGCGAAGTCCAGGAATCCTGACAAAGCTTTTTGTGACGATTTGCTGTGAAACCTTCCTCCGTCCCCTCTGGTCCTTGCTCCGTGGGTCGGCACGACCGGACGTCGATCAAGTAGCGAGACGCATGAGCCCAGCGGAAGCGGTCTTTCCGAACAGCGATTTGTTGCCTTTTACGGCACCACCGTGAAGGGAAGCTGTGATGTCACGTAGCGACCGCTGTCGCCGAGGTCGAGCACAGCGTCGAATGCCCACTGGCCGGCCGGGATCGCATAGCCGAGCGTCCGGACGAACGAGGTGGTGCCAAGCAGCAGCGGCACCGAGGTCGTCTCGCCGGCCACCAGGCGGAAGACGACATGCGGCGTCGGCTGCGCGCCGACAAAGCCGCCTACGACTTCGCCGCTAACTGGGTCGAGAACGCGTGCGGTCAAATTGCCATTGGTCCGGACCGTGAGCTCACGCCTACCGAGATTTCGCAATTGGAGCTCGCTTATCGCATCGAAACCAGAACGGACCTCGAGCTCGTCTCGAAGCGAGACCGCCACCTCGTCGATACGAAGCCGTAAGAGATGTCGCGGCGGCCGATGCACGACGACACCGCCGGCTGGCGAGGAAGCGTACGGGAACGGAAGCGCGCCAAGCGTTACAGCGACCGCCCCGCCGAAGCGGGCGTGCACTTCCGAGGCGATCTCTGTCGCCCACGCTGCGAGCGTGAGTTGACACCGAGGGGAGGGAGATCGTTCGGAGGCGACATCGACAAAGCCTCGAATTGGTCGTCGTGGGTCGTCGCGGAGCTCGTCGACGAATGCTCGTAGCTCGTCCCAGATGCTCACCCATCTAATTCTCGCCGTTCCCCTCTGTTCGTGTCATTCGCCCTTCGCCTCGTATGGTGAATGACTCCTCACGAGCGGTCCCTTACTTTTGACCATTGTCTACCACCACTTACCATTTCAGATTTAGCCCTTCACAAGGTCTTTTGTACGTGGCATAACTGATCTGTGGTCGACACCTCTGCACTGAAAGTGCGTACGTCCCCGGCGACTAATTTTGGAGATCCGCGCCGGTGATGAGCCTCGTGAAGCTCGCGCCGGATGCCTGGCGATACTTCGCGGAGGAGATCGCGACCGGTCGCGAGGACTACTACGCCCGCTCCGCGGAGCGTCCGGGACTGTTCCTCGGGCGTGGAGCAGAGGTGCTCCGGATTGCCGGCCAACAGGTCGACGCGCTGATGCTCGAGCGCTTGATCGGCCAGGGTCGACACCCAATCGATGGTTCCGCGCTCGGTCGTCCATTCCCTGACCGCCCCGGGATCGTTGCCGGCTTCGGGCTCACCTTCTCCCCGCCCAAGACCGTCTCGATACTTTGGGGCACCGCTGACAGCTACACCTCCGCTGCCGTCCTAGCCGCCCACGAGCGCTCGTTCGAAACTTCGCTCGCCTTTCTCCAGGACCACGCCGCGTTCACCCGGATTGGCGCGGGCGGGGTCTTCCAGGTCGACTCCGAAGGCTTTCTCGCCGCAGCGGGCTTCACGCATCGCACCTCGCGCGCAGCTGACCCACAGCTCCACACCCACGTCCTCGTTGCCAACAAGGTCCGCGCCGAGGACGGCCGTTGGCGCTCGCTTGATGCCCGCGAGCTCTTCGAGCACCAAAAGGCCGCAGGGATGCTCTACAAGGCGGCGCTCAGGGCCGAGCTTGCGACGACGCTCGGCGTGCGTTGGACCGAGGTCGACGAGAACGGCATCGCCGAGATCGAAGGCGTGCCGCAGGTCCTCGTCGAGGCATGGTCGTCTCGTCGCAAGGCAGTCGAGGAGATGGGGAGTCAGCTCGTCGCGGAGCGCGAAGTCAACCTTGGCCGCGAGCTGTCGCCGTCCGAGCGCGCCGCCGCCTACCAACTCGCCGCCTATCGCACCCGTGCCCCGAAGGTCGAGTCTGATACTCCGACCGCGGAGCTCAACGCGCGCTGGCGCGAGGAGGCGCGCTCCTGGGGCCAGGAGCCCGAGCAGTGGCTGCCCGCCGTGCTCGGCCACGAGCCGACACGGTCCATGGACGACCCTGATGCGGTCGTGTTGACAACAGTCGAGCGGTTGCAGTCGACCAAGGCCACCTGGGGCCGCTCGGACGCGGTCGAGGTGCTATCGACGCTCGTCATCGGCGAGCGCGCCGACGAGGTGCGAAGCCTCGTTGACCAGCTCGCAGACTCGGTGCTTCGCAACGGTGAGGTCTGTTCACTCGCCTCGCCACTCCCCGCTGAGGTGCCCGCGTCGTTGCGGCGACGCGACGGGATGCCCCAGATCGAGCGACACGGCGCGACACGCTTCACCACCAAGGCGACACTCCGGTCGGAGGGACGTGTCCTCGACATCGTCGCTAACGGCATCGGAGCGAAGACAGCGGTCGTGCCGGTCCATACCGTCGACGCAGTCCTCAGCGAGTCGGACCTTGGTGAGGACCAGCGACGCGCCGTACGCGATCTCCTCACGGGCGGCGATCGCGTTGCGCTGCTCGTCGGGCCGGCTGGGGCGGGGAAGTCACGCGCCCTCGACACTGCCCGTGAGGGATGGGAGCGCGCCGGCTTCCAGCTCGTCGGGGTCGCGCCTTCGGCGATGGCGGCGTCGGTCCTTCACGAGGAGGCCGGCATCGCCTCGGACACCCTCGCCCGTTTCCTTCTCGACGTGCAGAACGGAAAGCGACGGCTCACGGACAGGGACGTGGTCGTGCTCGACGAGGCGACGATGGCGCGGACCGACGACCTGGACGCTCTCGTTCGCGCGATCACGCGCGCTCGCTCGAAGCTGGTCCTCGTCGGCGACCCTTCCCAGCTCGGCGCGGTCGGGCCGGGCGGGATGTTCCGCACGCTCGTCGGCGATCACGGCGCCGCCGAGCTGGAGACGGTGCGCCGCTTCCGCAATCCATGGGAGGCAGCGGCATCGCTTCGGCTTCGCGAACGGGATGTCTCGGTTCTTGCCCTCTACGCGGAACACGACCGTATCGGTGCCGGCAGTCGACAGACCGCGATGGAGGATGCCTTCGCGGCTTCGCGCGATGCCCGCGCTCGCGGTTGCTCTGTCCTCGTCATGGCCGGCGACAACGCGACGGCGGAGGCCTTTGCGCTGCGCGCCCGGGGGGAGCGAGTCGCATCGGGCGAGGTCGAAGCGAGCGGTGTGCAGCTTGTGAACGGCGTCGCCGGAATCGGCGACGAGATTGTGACGCTGAAGAACGACCGCCGGCTTGTTCCGTCGCCAGGGGAGTTCGTGCGCAACGGTGAGCGATGGCGAGTCGCTGGTCGACAGGACGACGGATCGCTCGCGGTCGAGGCGATGTCCGGCCGCGGACGAGTCGAGCTCCCATTGGCCTATGTCCGCGAGCACGTTGCACTCGCCTACGCATTGACGGTCCACAAAGCCCAGGGTCAGACCGTCGACGTCGGGATCGCGCTCGTCGACGAGCGGATGACCTCCCAGCAGCTCTATGTCGCGATGAGCCGCGGGCGCGACGAGAACCGGGCTTTCGTCATCCAGTCTCGGGGGGAGCTCTCCGAGCACGCCTTCGCGAACTTCACGAATCCGACGGCCCATGAGGTCCTCGCGGAGGTGTTGCAACGCGACGGCGCGGAGCGAAGCGCTCATGACGTGCTTCGTCAGAGTCTCGAAAAAATGGACGACCTCGGCCTCCTCCGCCATCTCCATGCCGAGGCGAATAGGCACATCGACGAAAAGGCCGGTCATGACCGTACGAAGGAGATCGAGCGCCTGGCCGCGAAGGCTGATCTCGTGACAGCCCGCGCCAACCTGCAGGTCGCGTACGGGCACCTCCGCGAGGTAATCGATCGTCGGGAGAACGCCGAGCGGCAGATCGAGGAGTCGACGGCTCGCGGGGTGCGGGCAGTGGATCGCGTCAACTTGGAGCTGCGAGGTGCGCGAGCCGCTGAGCAGCGCGCGCTCCGACACGCGGAACGGGCCCGCCATGTTCTCTACGAAGCCGAGCACGCGACCGACGAGATCGCACGCCTCCGCGAGGAACAGCACCGGCGCGTCGAGTGGCTGCACGATCATTCTGATGAGGCGCGCTACGTCGTCCAGCTCGAGTCGCGCATCGCCGCGGTCGACGGCGCGG
>DATCDR010000107.1:0-5103 GCA_036510575.1 Acidimicrobiales bacterium
CCCCTGTCCAGCGCAGAGCCTTCGATCTCCTCGGCGTCTCCCACCGTCTCGGCTACGTGTAGTCAGAGCATCTCGCTTCGGATACCAAAAGAAGCAGGTCATGGCGTCGACTGCTGCCCCCGCAGGGGGAACTTCGGCCTAAACGGCGTCACCTGCTCGTCGTCGACCCATTGCGTCGCCGTCGGTGAGGTCCTGCCTGTTGACAAGGATTCGGCCACCGGCAATCCAGACGGAGACGGGGGCGCTTCGCACACCCTGGTCGAGTCCTCGAACGACGACCACTGGCGCGTCGCGGCTAGCCCGGACGAGGGAAAAGGTGGAGCCGTGCTCTCGGGCGTCTCGTGCCCAACCAACGTCCGCTGTGTCGCGGTCGGCTATTACCGGCCTGCGAAGTTCCCACTGCAGGCGACGAGTGCTCCGCCGAACTATCCACTTATCGAGACCTACAACGGACGGCTCTGGCAGATAGCGCCGAGTCCGCATGTTCCCCCGAACAGCATCTTGGTCAGCGTCTCGTGCCCGATCGTCACGATGTGCGTGGCGGTCGGCTCCACGACGAGCAACTCGACCAACCAAACCACAGTGGAGTCGCTCTTTGCCGAATCCCTTGATGGCAACGTCTGGAGCGTGATGCCCACGTCTTCGCCGCCGGGCACGAGTTCGGGACTGAGCTCGGTGTCGTGCTCGTCGTCGTCGAGGTGCGTAGCGGTCGGCAACGTCGCACCGAGCGACCACCCGTCAGCGACAACTCCCCTTATCGAGGCGTTCGACGGGGGACACTGGACGCCGGCGCCACTTCCGGCTGTCGCCCAAGGGCGAGGCATCCTCTACGACGTGGCCTGCGCGACTGGAGGACAGTGCACCGCGGTTGGCAGCACCGAGGCGCATCGAACCTCAGGTGCCGCGCTGGTGTTGTCATCGAGCGGCACGGTCTGGAATCCCAACGCGGCCGCGATGGAGCAGCACGGTGACATCTCTTTGACTGCCGTCGCGTGCCCAAATACAGCCAGTTGTGTCGTCGCTGGAACCTCGCTCGCATCCTTGGATGCGTCGCCTGAGAAAATACTCGCCCGCGTCAGCGCGACGACGTGGGACCAACTCGACGTCGTCCCGACGTCTTCGACTATCGACGCTGTTACGTGCGGCCAAGCGTCGCGATGTCTCCTCGTAGGCAGTACGACTCGGAACTCGTTTGGCAACACAACAGCCGTGATTGCATCGCTCTCCGGCGCCACGTGGACGCCCGAGGCGACCCCGACGCCCTAGCAGCGAGACCGCGACCCACATCGAGTCGTCAAGCGCGCCGGGCCGACGCCGGGTTCAGTCGGGATGTACGACGGACTCGGAGCAGGCCGCGCATCGACCGACCATCGCGAAGTGATGTGGATCGATCGTGAACCCGTAGTCAACCCGTGCCCGTCGTTCGAGCGGAGCAAATAGGCCGTCGGGAACCTCGATCGTGGTTCCGCACTCGCTACAGACGAGATGGCCATGAGGAAGCGAAGCGAGATGGTACGAGGCGGCACCGTGGCCAAGATGTGCGTGTTCGATGACGCCGAGCCGCTCCAACTCTTCGAGGTTGCGGTAGATCGTAGAGATATGCACGTCCGGGGCGCGCGACTGGACTTCAGCCGCCAGCTCGTCGGCCGTGCGATGGCCACCCGCCTCGATCAGGCACCGGATGAGGAAGCGCCGCGGTGTGGTGACGCGGTGGCCCTGTGAGCGGAGGACCTCGACGATCGCCGAGAGCGTTGCCTCGACGGCCGGATCCGATTCGACCACAGCCTCTCTTTGCACATCGCGAGCATAGGACTGACCAGCAGGTCGCAAGCCTCACCGTGCTAGCGCGCCACCAATTAAAGCGACTCATGCTATTTTGCGAATAGCTCGCAATTGTGAGGACGTGACGGTGACGGTGAGGGTGAGGTGGGCTCGGCGATGACCGTGACGGCACAAGCAAGTGAGCTCGTACATATTGCGCCGCCGATGCGCCTCGGAAGAATGCTCCGGCAGTCCTTCCACACGATGTCAGCGCAAGAGCGGCGCCGGGTCGTTGGCATGTATGCGATCATCCTCCTCCTTCATCTCGTCGGCTTCGGGGTGTTCCTCGCGGTCGTCGTGCCCTCCCACTACAAAGGGCTCGGATTTGGCGTCGCGATCACCGCCTATACGCTCGGGCTGCGACACGCCTTCGATGCTGATCACATCTCGGCGATCGACAACACGACGCGAAAAGTAATGAACGAACGGCGTGGCATCGACAAGCCGCGACCGTTCGGGTTCGGGTTCTTCTTCTCTCTCGGCCACTCCACGATCGTTGTGGCCATCGGCGTCGGGATCGTCATCGCCGAAAAGACCGTGTACGGCGCCGTATCGAACAACGGCTCAGGGCTCGAACGCTTCGGGGGTCTGTTCGGGACCCTCGTCTCTGCCTCATTCCTCTTCCTCATCGGCGCCTTGAACCTCGTGATCCTCGCGGGGATCGCGAAGGTTTTCCGCTCGATGCGACGAGGCGAGTACAACGAGAGCGAGTTGGAGCAGCAACTCGAGAACCGCGGGTTCATGTACCGCATCTTTGGGAGGTGGATGAAGCGCATCACCAAGGAGTGGCAGATGTACCCTGTCGGGGCCGTGTTCGGCATGGGCTTCGATACCGCCACCGAGGTCGCGCTCTTGTTGACCGTCGCGCTCCTCGCATCGAGCGGGCACATTCCCTGGTACGCGATCCTTTGTCTTCCGATCCTGTTCACCGCTGGCATGGCGATGATGGACACCACTGACGGCATGTTCATGAACTTCGCCTACGGTTGGGCGTTTTTCAATCCTGTCCGGAAGGTGTACTACAACCTGGCGATCACCGGGCTGTCGGTTGCGATCTGCTTTTTCATCGGCGGGATCGAGGTGCTCAGCCTCATCCCCTACGAGATCAAGGGTCTCGACCACGCCCATGGCTTCTGGGGAGTCATGTACAACTTCAACATCAACACCGCCGGTTTCATCATCGCCGGCATGTTCATCCTCACCTGGGCAACCGCGGTGCTGATCTGGCGGTACGCGCACGTCGAGGAGAAGTGGGGCGCTCGGCTCAAGGTCTCCGACATCGGCAGCTGACCCTCTCTCGCGCTACCCCGGAGAACCGACCAGCTCCGTCAGCGGCTCAGAACTGCTCGTCGAAGGAGACCTCACCCTCTACTGCAACTTGATACGCCGACACCGTGCGTTCGAAGAAATTGGTGTGCTCTGCGACGTCTTGGAGCGCGATGAAATCCAGTGGATTCCTCGACCCGAACCGTTTCGAGATTCCAAGACGTGCTAGCCGCTGATCGGCCACGTACTCGAGGTACTGGCGAACCTGCGACAGCGACAGCCCCGATATCCCCTCGCCGAGCACGTCGGCAGCAAAGGCTGCCTCGACGTCGACGGCCTCCTCGACCATATGCGTGACGCGTTCGGCAAATCCGGCGTCGAAGAGCTCGGGCTCCTCTGATCGAATGATCTCTATGGCGGAGAATGCGAAGTCCATATGCCCGCTCTCGTCCCGGAACACCCAGTTCGTCCCCGCAGCCAGCCCGTTCAGAAGCCCTTTGGATCGAAGGAAGTAGACGTAGGCGAATGAGGCGAAGAAGAACAGCCCCTCGATGCACGCCGCGAAGCAGATGAGATTCAAGAGAAACGTCCGCCGGTCCTCGATCGTCTCGAGACGCTCGAGTCTTCCGATGCCGTCCATCCACTTGAAGCAGAACTCCGCCTTCGCGCGAATCGATGCGATGTGCTCGATCGCGGCGAACGCCTCGGCACGCTCGTCGAGATCGGGGACGTAGGTATCGAGCAGCGTCAGATAGAACTGGACATGCTGCGCCTCCTCGAAGAGCTGCCTGGATAGGTAGAGCCGCGCTTCAGGCGAGTTGAGATGCTTGTAGAGGTTCAAGACCAGATTGTTCGAGACGATGGAGTCTCCGGTCGCGAAAAACGCGACGAGTCGACGTATTAGGTGTCGTTCTGCTGGCAGCAGCCGTTGGCGAAGATCGACAAGGTCATCGGACCAGTCGATCTCCTCGACGGACCACGTGTTGCGGATGGCATCCCGATATCGCTCGTAGAACTCGGGATAGCGCATCGGTCGAAGCGTGAGATCGAGGCCGGGGTCGAGCAGCGCGTGTCGAGCCACCGGCGGAGCGTGGCGAGGCCCCGATTCCGCCGGCGCCGATAGCAGCGGAGCGAGCGCTGACGCTTCGTTAAACGCTGTCATTCGCACGCCTCACAGTGCTCCGGGTTCTCGAGCGAGCAGGCGAGCGCCTCGGTGTCGAGAAGGGAAGCAGTGATCGAGTCGATCGACGCGCGAGTAGACGAGCCGTCTTCAACAGTGGCCTTCGAGATGCGAGTCGCCGGCCTCGAGCGCAGGTAGTACGTCGTCTTCAGCCCGGCTTTCCATGCGTACATGTACATCGAGGAGAGCTTGCCGATGTTCGGTGACTCGACGAAGAGATTCAGCGACTGGCTCTGGTCAATGAACGGTCCGCGTGCCACCGCGAGGTCGATGAGCGCCTTTTGGGGAAGCTCCCAGGACGTTCGATAAAGCAGGCGCGTCTCCTCTGGAATTGCGGTGATCGCTTGCACCGAGCCCTCCGCTCGCTTGAGCGAATCGAGCATTCCTTCGTCCCAAAGACCGTACGACTGGAGGTCTCGAACGAGGTAGCTGTTGATCTGGAGAAACTCCCCGGAGAGCGTTTCGCGCTTGAAGAGATTGGAGACCTGCGGCTCGATGGTCTCATAGCAGTTGGCTATAGAGGCGATCGTGGACGTCGGCGCGACGGCGATGAGCAACGAGTTACGAAGGCCGAACTTGGCCACGCGCAAGCGAAGCTCCTCCCAGCGATCATGCTCCTTTGGCTCGATGCCCCAGAGATCGAACTGCAAGGCTCCAGCAAAGGCCCGAGTGTCTCGCCACGCGAGGTGCGGGCCGGATGCCTCCGCGAGCTCGGTCGACCTCCAGAGCGCGTGGAAGTAGATCTCCTCGGCGAGGCGCGCCGACACATCCTTCGCCGCGTCTGAGTCGAAGGGCAGTCGGAGTCGGAAAAAGACATCCTGGAGGCCCATCATGCC
>DATCDR010000108.1:0-4501 GCA_036510575.1 Acidimicrobiales bacterium
GCGGGTGAAAAATCGCGCATAGAGGAGATGCAAGATCGCGTGGGTGATCCCGCCGATGTACTGGTCGACCGGCATGTAGTGCAGCGCCGCGTTCTCATCGACCGGCTCAGTGCTGTCGAAGGGGCTGCAGAATCTGAGGAAGTACCACGAGGAGTCGACGAAGGTGTCCATCGTGTCGGTCTCGCGGGTTGCCGGGCCACCACAGATAGGACAAGTCGTTCGGAGGAACCGTTCGTCGAGACGAAGCGGGGACTCGCCAGTTGGCAGGAACTCCACGTCGTCGGGGAGAAGAACCGGGAGTTCGGAATCCGGCAGCGCGACGATTCCGTGTGAGGGGCAGTACACGACCGGGATCGGGCAGCCCCAGTAGCGCTGGCGCGAGATCAGCCAGTCCCGCAGGCGGTACTGGATGCTTCGCTCGCCGATCCCGTTCGAGACGAGGAAGTCGATCGCCTTCGGTTTGGCTTCGGCGATAGAAAGACCGTCCAGGAACTCACTGTTGATGTGCGGGCCGTCTCCCGCATAGGCGCCGCCCTGGAAATCCGCGGGTGGCTCGACGGTGCGGACGATCGGCAGGCCGTAGGCAAGCGCGAACGCGTAGTCGCGCTCGTCCTCGGCAGGCACCGCCATGATCGCCCCGGTTCCGTAGCCGGCGAGGACGTAGTCCGCGATATAGATCGGGATCTCCTTGCCGTTGAACGGGTTGATCGCGTAGCTCCCGGTGAAGGCACCGCGCTTTTCGATCTCGCCCTCGGTCGAGAGCCGTTCGATGTCGCTTTCGCTGCTGACCTTCTCGAGCAGGGCTGTGATCTCCCCACGCTGGTCGTCGGTAGTTAGCTCATCGACGAGGGCGTGCTCGGGAGCGAGCACGACGTAGGTCATGCCGAAGGCGGTGTCCGGCCTCGTGGTGAAGACCTCGATCTTCAACTCGCCGTTGCCCTTCACCCCGAGCTCGATACGCGCGCCTTCCGAGCGGCCGATCCAGTTTCGTTGCATCGCCTTCACGCGATCTGGCCAGTCGAGGGTTTCGATCGCGTCTAAGAGCTCGTCGGCGTAGTTCGTAATCCCGTAGAACCACTGCTCGAGCTGTCGTCGTTCGACGATGTCGCCAGATCGCTCGCAGGTGCCGTCTGCGAGGACCTGCTCGTTGGCGAGCACGGTCTGGCAGCCGGGGCACCAGTTGACGGGCGCGTTCTTCCGGTAGGCAAGTCCAGCCTCGAAGAGCCTCGTGAAGATCATCTGGTTGAAGCGCATGTACTCGGGGTCGTGGCTTTTGACCTCGCGCCGCCAGTCATAGACGGCACCGAGGCGGATGATGCTCGACTTCAGCTCGGCGATCCGGGCTTCGGTGTAGACGCGGGGGTGTTCCCCGCCCTTTATCGCCGCGTTCTCCGCCGGCAGCCCGAAAGAGTCGAAGCCCATCGGCGACAACACGGCATGGCCGAGCATGGTGCGGTAACGAACGAGCACGTCGCCGAAGGTGTAGTTGCGGATGTGGCCCTGGTGCGCCGGCCCGCTCGGGTACGGGTACATGGAAAGTACGTAGTAGGGCGGTCGAGGGTCGTCGTCGTTTACCTCATAGGTGCCCCATTCCGCCCAGCGCCCTTGCCAGCGCGGCTCGGATTCAGAGAAGTCATAGACCGTGGTCACATCAAGAGATTACTGAGTGGCGCCGCGTGGCTCGGGTGACCACGTAGAAGCCGGATAGGCAGAGAAGCTGGTCGAGGCGCTACTGGTATTGTTTTTGAACTCTCGGGGGCGTAGCTCAGCTGGAAGAGCACTTGACTGGCAGTCAAGAGGTCGTGGGTTCGAGCCCCATCGCCTCCACCCCAGGTCAGTGACCTGGAGGCGGCACCGAAAAGGGTCGTTTCCAGGTCACAACCCTACAAAAACCCTACAAAGTGTCGGCGACCCGCCGGTATTCTGAAAGGGCGGCAACCAACCACGGTGGGTTGCCAGATCGCACGATCCGAGCATCGGTTCGGCCTCACAGTCCCGCTGCAGATGCAGCGACGAGTGACGGAGGTTGACGTAATGGTGCGTCGGATAGAGCAATTCGCAGACAGAGACGAAGCGCGCTTCACGCGCGGTCGGATCCTGGCCGATAACGATCCGCTCCGCGTGGAGCGCGGGATCACCGAGATCGAGCGCGACGTGTTTCGCGTTCGCGTGAGCACCGGGGACCGCGATCCGTTGAGCGGCAGTCCGAAGCAGCTGGAACGAATCGTTCGGGGCGGCATCCGTGAGGCGCGCCGCGTCCGTTCGCAGCTCCAGGCGAAGGTGAGCATGGGGCGGCGCGGGGCCCCGTCGATGACCGTCGGCGAGCTCCTCGACGAATGGCTGGCCGGTTGCGCCAAGCGGCTCGGCAAGCCCGGTCGGGGTGGACTCGAGCCGAGCACCTACAACAACTACGAGCTCCAGGTCCGAACGCTGAAGGCGACCCGCCTCGCGTCGGTCCGGCTCGAGCACCTCACCACCCGCCAACCCATTGAGGAGACCTATGAGGCGCTCGAGGACGTGCTCGGGCCTGCCCGGCGTGTTCAGGTGCACAAGGCACTTCGCTCCGCCTTCAATCACGCGATGGGCGAGGGGTGGATGTCGATGAATCCCGCCGCACTGGTTCGGACGCGTCCCTCCGAGCCGAAGACTCGGCGCGCGACGCCTACAAGTGAGCAGGTTGGCCAGGCCTACGCCATCGCCCGACGGCTTGACCCGGACCTTGACGTCTTCCTCGCCACTGCGGCATTGACCGGGTTGCGCCGCCAAGCGCTCTGCGGACTGCGATGGTCGGACGTCGACTTCGCCACGTCGTCGGTCTTCATCCGTCGCGTGATCAATGTCGTCGGCGGCAAGCCGGTCATTGTCGAGTACGCGAAGCACCGTCGCGGCAAGGCCGCGCCGCCACCGAAGTATCTCGACGCGGCACTCGCGCCGAGCCTTCGAGAGCTGCGGGAGCGACAGGTACGTCGTGCGGAGTTGACCGGCACCACTCTGCCAGACGACGGTTGGCTCTTCTCCTCCGACGGCATGGGTCTCGAGTACCCAGATCCGGAGTACTTCGGGAGGCGTGTATCGAAACTCATGCGGCTCATCGGCTCCGATGCGACGCTGCACTCGCTCCGACACCACCGCGGCAGCAAGCTCGTGAGCGAAGGCGTCGACCCGGCGATCGCCGCGCGCGAACTCGACCACGCGTCGCTCAGCTATTTCTTGAACACCTACGTGCATCCGGTGCGAAGCACGGTCGACCCGCGGCTTTCGCGAATCGGGAGGGAGTACGCGATTGGCGGAGCGACAGCGAAGCGGACACCACGCCGCAACACGCCCGTCGAGAAGGAGCCGTCGCAATCGGCATCGTCCTAGCGGGTTTCGAGCCAGCGCTCGAAAGCCTCTCGGGAAACGATCCAGCGCCGGCCGAACTTGAACGCGCCGGGGAGCTGGCCACTTTTGGCTTGGCGGTATGCCGTCTCGGTACAGACGCCGAGTTCCCACGCTGCCTCGGAGATCGAGAGCGTCGCCCGAACCTGTTCGGTCCCCGGGTTGGCGGACATCCGTACCGCTGGTCCTGATCGGTCCTTGACGAGAGCCAAGAACTCGGCGCGGCGCTGGTCGCGCTCCCGGGACGGTTGCGTCGTCGTGGATTCCGCAGCCATCACGGAAGTTCTCGTCTGAGCGGAGGATTGGCACGTCCAGCCTGCCCGGGCCTGTGGGGGTTGCGGTTCGCCCGGGCGACGATACGCCGAGCGACTTCCGAGGTCGGCGACGATGGGCGCGCTTCATCGGCGGGCGTGTCGGGCAGCTCAAGTCCGAGATCACGACGAACCGCCCGCAGATTGGCGATGACGCGTCGTCGTCGGCGACCCTCCCAACCTTCGAGCCGTGGCCCGAGAGCGAACTGCCACGGGTTCTCGCTCTCTGATGTCGGCGGTGACACGATCGAGCGACGCCAGTCCTCGATCTCCACGACCCCTTGTCGCCATCGCAACGCTCGCGATCGGTCGTGAGGTTGTTTTCCGAGTAGCCCGACTACGTAGGCCGGAGGAGACTGCGAGGTCTGGTCGATCTCTGACTGACGCTTCGTTGACAACGCGGAGTCGACGAGCTCGAGCCGATCAAGGGCCGATCTCACATCCGACCCTTGTTGACGGCGGATCCGTACCTGTTCGAGGATCGCTTGCTCCACCGCGCTCGCGTCAACGTCGGCGTTCCGCGCCTCTCTCTCAGTCTCCGAGCGAACCCGGCGCGCTGATCGAAGCTGTTCGCGAGCGTCGGATTGGTCGAACGTCTCTCGATCAGCTGCCTCGCGTCGCCAGAATTGCTCGGCGTCGATCGCTTCATCTCTGCTCACCAGTGCCGCCCCGAGTTGGCGTCTTGCATCGTCCTCGCGCCATTGCAAGTCAGCGGCGGGTCCAGGCCCAATCAGCGCTACGAGCGACTCGCGTTCGACAACGAGCTCGGGTCGAGGCCGAACAGCGAGGCGAGCGATCTCCGATGCGGCACC
>DATCDR010000109.1:0-2660 GCA_036510575.1 Acidimicrobiales bacterium
GCAGATAACCAAGAGTTCGCGTGTTGTTCGCATAAAGTTCACCTTTGGATTGTTTGTAGTTCATTCACGACAGCAAGAGTTGGCCTGTGCTTTCGTCGCAGTCGGGGGAACTGATCTACTCGCCGCCCAGGAGCACCCGGAGCCACATGTGGGACTTGAGGCTGAGTGTCCTACGAGGTTCCGATGCGCCCTGAATGCCACAGGCCGGCTCATCGGGATCTTCAAACACCGTGGGCCTCGGAACTTCCGATCCGGATGCCGACTTTGTCCAGGTGGAGATTGGGCTATTCGAGCATGAAGGTGTCGGCCGGGGTTGTCCGAGCGATCGATGTCATAGCTCCAATTCACTCCCCTGCCGCTGTGCGGGCCTGCCCGGAGAGCATGACCTTGGCCCAGGTTCTGGTGAGCCGCTTCTGCTGCAATTCCGGCGTGTAGCTACGAATTCGACTTATGGCTTGGGCAGATGTCGGACCCTTTGGTACAACTCCAGCCTTCTTTCTTGGCGAAGTCGCGAACCCGTTCAGTCAGGGAGACCCTGGGCGGAGTAGGGATTCCTCTCATCGCCATGCTGACTTGGAGCCCACACTCATCACACCTGATGACGTTGCCTTCGACCGTCATTTTCGTCGCGCCGCTGGCCTACCCTTCCGGGGCCTTCCTGGGGATCGATGCCAGTGCGGTCCCGTAACGTGGAGGCACCGGTTGGGCGTCGGCCTCCGATTCATCGGTAGGCCGTGGCGCCGCTCAGCTTCTTGGCCATCCTTTTTCATCATGTCCTCGCCGCGCCTGGCGACACTGCCTCCCACCGTCGGAAGGCTCTTCACCCTCGCTACCTCCGTCGGTCCAACCAGGCCTTCAGGGTTGGCCTCTATCGGTGCACCTTCGCCGGCGTTTTGACGCTTGACGCTTTCGGCTCTGTTTTCTTGTGATTCTGATTCCGTCGACATCCGAGTGTCGCTCCTTCCGGTCAATCTGCCCTACCCCGAATCAGGTTGACCAAACTCTCGAGCTGGGACCTGGACAGCTTTCGAGGCGAGCCGTCAAACCTGCATGCGCTACGAGGAACCCCAACGCCGTCAGCCGCGGTGGCCGCGCCGACGCAAGTGGTCGAGCAATGCCGAGCCGAGCGCCCCTTCGAACCAACGAGCGTGCCCGACCAGATAGTTGTCGTAGGCGAGGTCGGCGTTCGTTTCCGATCGAACTACCGCTGCAAAGTACTCGACCTCCGAGAGCGCGTACTCGATGTGCGCCACCGGCAGCAGCTCCCCGAGCGCGGCTGCCTCGAGTTCGCTGAGGGGGTGCAGTTCCTCGTAGCCGTCGAGTAGCGCGTCGACGTTGTCCAAGTCCGCCTCGACCCGACCGCGCCGGGCAAGGTCCAGCCAGTCGATGGTGCTCCGTTCGAGAGCGACGGCGAGGTCGTACACGGCGAAGGTACGATTGGCGAGACCGAGATCGAACACTCCGGACACGACAGCACCCGCGCCCGTGGAACTCCAGGCGAGGTTTGAGGGATGCCAGTCCCCGTGCCCCCACTGCGGTTCGAGCGCAGCGAGTAGCGGTGCCGCCCTTTTGATCAGGCCGAGGTGATGGCGGGCAAAGTCTCCGACGAGTGGGCGATCGCCGACGGCGCGGGCTAGCCCGGGTCGGGAGTCGAGGAGCCGTTGCAGTGCCGCCTGCGGGTTGGCGGCACCGACGATCACCGTCGAGCTGATCAGCACGCCGGCCGCGCGAGACGGGAGCGGGAACCCGCGTGCTGCTTCGTGGAAAGCGGCGAGCGCTCGCCCCGCGGCACGGGCATGGTCGAGACTCCGGAAGGGCGACCAGGACACTGCGTGGCGGTAGAGGTCGATGCCGACAACCGGCTCATGGACCTCGTAGACGAAGTCGCCCGCTTCCACGACGGTCGTCCCGTCGTGCCTCGTGAGCACCCGCGGCACGGCCTGGCCCCTCGTGTGCAGATGGCTCGCGAACGCGTGCTCGACGCGGAGCTGGTCCGGTGTGCGGACCGCCCGGTGGTGACGCTTCACGAAGACCGAGTGGTCTCCGACACGCACGAGGGACGCAGCGGACATTGGGCGCGGGCTCTGCCAGACGACGACGGCGTCGGAGCTCTTTGGCACGCGGTACGTCTGCTCGTAGCGACAAAGGACCGCCCGCACCTCCTCGTCGGAGAGCGGGACCCAGTCCGGCGCGACGAGCATCTGGTTCATGCCGTGGACGAGGCCGCCGGACGGGTCTATGGGAGTGTGAGAGCCGGTCACTTCAACACGCCTTCCACCGCAAGGGTGTCGCGTCGCCCTCGGTCCCGGCCCCGGCGGACGGCGGGGGCAAGCCCACCGCCGATGAGCGTGAGGACGCCGGCGACGACGAAGGAGCAGATCGACGCCGACATCCAGCTTTCGGGCCGGAACCCGACCGTACGGCCGAATCGCGCCCAGAGCGCGACCCACCAAGAGATGTAGCCGGGGTTGATGAGCTGGTAGGTGATGAAACCCGCCGCCCAGGGGACGAGCATCGCATAGCGCGCCCGAGAGCGCGTCGACAGGTCCCAGCTGCCTTTGGCGAGCACGAAGAAGTCGACGACGAGGACGGCGAACATCGGGACGAAGACTGAGCCGAGAAGAACGAGGAAGTTCTCGTAGTCGGCGATGTTGACCCAC
>DATCDR010000110.1:0-12096 GCA_036510575.1 Acidimicrobiales bacterium
AGAGATCGCCGCCGGTCACCACGACGGTGACGACCCTGCTGTCGTTGTTCGCGACGTCGTGATCCGCTCCGACTCGGCCGGATGCAGCGAGGGGTTCCTTGGCGCATGCCGCTCCCGCAACGTCGGCTTCTCGGTCGTCGCGAGAAGAAACGCCCAGGTCGAAGCTGCGATCTTCGACGCAATCGGGCTCGAGGAGTGCTGGGAGCCGGCAGTCCGCCAAGACGGAGAGTTGCGAGAGGGCGCGGCCGTGATCGAGCTCACGAGTCTCGTTGATCTTTCGAACTACCCCTCCGGCACGCGACTCATCGTCCGACGCGAGCCGCTTCACCCGGGTGCCCAGCAGAGCCTCTTCCCTGCGATCGACTTTCGATACTGGGGCCACTACACCGATCAGACCGGCGACCCGGTCACCCTCGACTGCTTCATGCGCGCGCACGCGCACGTCGAGGAGCACATCGCGCGACTGAAGGATTCCGGCCTTTGCCGCTTCCCCTTCTCCTCGCTCGAGGCGAACAGGAACTGGCTCTTGTGCGTCACCGCGGCGGCCGATCTCGTGCGGTGGTTCCAGCTCCTGTGCTTAGACGGCGAGCTCGCGATCGCGCGGCCGAAGACACTCCGGTGGAGCTTCTTCCACGCGCCGGGACGACTCGTCCGCTCGGCACGACGCGAGATCGTCCGCATCCTCGACGGTTGGCCGAGCGCCAAAGCGCTCCTCGCCGCTTACGAACGCATCGCCCTCCTCACCTGAGGGCCATCGACTCCGGCACATCGATGGGTCGCCTGGCTTTGCCATGCCCGTGCGTGGGTCAGAAACGACAACCGACACGAAATGGCGAGCGCGGGGACTCAAGAACATCAACAATCGGCGAGGCACTTCCGAACGACTGCCAGACAATGGCCAAGCGGGTTGCTCGGGAGTTCTCGTGAACGATCGGAGCTAGTGGATGAGTCCTAGCGCCATTCCAGCACCGGCGGCGAGTAGCCCAACAACAACACTGAAGATGGCGTTGCTGAACGCTTCCAGATACTCGCCCTCTTCTAAAAGTCGCACCGTCTCGAAGCTCCATGTGGAAAACGTCGTGTACGCGCCACAGAATCCAGTTCCAACGAGAGCCTTGACAACGAGGGGCATATGACCGGCAAGGTCCAGCCCGGTAAGCAGCCCGAGAACGAACGAGCCGGAGACATTTATGAGCAACGTTCCGAGCGGGAAGTCAGTCTCGACACGATCCGCGACCAGTCGATCGACGAGGAATCGCGTCGGCGCTCCGATCAGCCCCCCTATGGCGACGCAGAGGATTACGAGTGAGCCCATGCGATTGACTAAACGCGAAACGCGACGACATCGTCGAGGATCACGAGCGAATCGCCGATCACCGGTCGAATGTCCTCGAGGAAGGCCTCGATCTTGGACGTGTTATCGACGATCAAGATCGCGAGCGGCAGATCCTCCGCGAACAGGTGCTGTCGGTGCAACGTGCCCGAACGGCCCTGGCCTTCAACGGCATGGAGCAGCGTCGCGCCAGCTAGATGCGCACGGCGCGCTCGCGAAAGTACCACGGTAGCTAAGGAGTGATGGTGTGCGTGGTTACGCGAATTAAGCATCACCGTCAGTCGGCGCATCGGTCGGGGCGACGAATCGATGGTCATCAGTTCAACTGCTCGTTCAACCTGTGGTCGAGCCGGATCAGGAACCTGGCCGCGACGACACCGAGAGGGACCGGGGGCCGCCGGTGGCAACACTTGCCGTTGCGTAGATGACGCCGGTCGTGACGTGATGCTCATGAAATAGCGTGTCGGTGTCGACCGTGTACGTCGAAAAGGTCGTGTACGCGCCGAGAAAACCCGTCGCAACGAGCGGACGGGCAAGACGAGCACGCGAAAACCGCTCGGCCAAGAGGACCAGAACGAAGCCGATGACCAAGCTACCGGTGACGTTGATCCAGAAGGTGCTCCATGGAAAATGCCCGGAAGCGGTAGGCAGGATCCGGCCTACCGCGTAGCGAGCGAGCGCCCCAACGCTGCCCGCGCAGGCGATGACGACAAGGATCGTGCGTTGAGCGCGTCGGTGTCGATGTGGGTCTCGGCGCGATTCGACCGGTTCTGCCCTGATGAGGTCCGGGTCAATGCCAAATGGAACCCCAGACCCTTGTTCTGAACCGCCTGCGGCGTCACGCAATGACTACCCACCTCCGCGACTCGTGTCAGTTCTCACCGTGCGGTCAAGGTAGGAGCCATTCGGCGGACATCGGCGAGCTCCATCGCCGAGCGTGGACCTTACTACCGGCCCGCGATTGTCCTCACATCAACGAGGCGCACGGTTGCCTGCATAAGCTTCGTTCGGAGCGCACCTTCCGCGTTGAACGACGGGAGACGAGATGGTTGATGAATCTCCTGCAACGAGGCTGATGGTCTTCCTCACCGAGGACGACCGAATCGGACACCACTCTGTTGCCGAGGCGCTTCTGGAACGCGCGCGTGACGCCGGGCTCGCCGGAGCGACGATCTGGAAGGGTTCCGAAGGATTCGGGCCGAGTGGCCACCTTCGAGCAGAGCGGCTTCCGGATCTCGCACGCGGACTCCCTCTCGTGGTCGAGGTCATCGACCTCGAGGAGCGCATCACGAGCTTTCTTCCAATTGTCCGTGAGATCGCGGCAGGTGCTCTCGTCACTACCGAGGTTGTTCGTATTGCGCGCTTGTCGACACCGACGTCCTGATGCCTTTCGATCCGCCCATGATCATCCCGTCGGCCGGCTCGCCTCGCTAATATCTGCCACAGCCGGATGAGGCCCCGGCGGGCTACCAAGCCCGAACCGCCCAGCATGCTGGGACGATGGCCTCTACGCGAATGTTGCGACGCGTGGAGGTCGATTCTTGGCTCAGACTGAGCTGTCAGCCCCAGTAATACAGGCTCTGCAGGATCTGACGATCCTGTTCGGCGCCCCACTGGTTAGCGGCGTCATCTCGCACGTCGAAGGTCGAATTCAAGGACGCCGTGGCCCGCGGATTCTTCAGCCGTACTACGACCTCGCGAAGCTCTTTCGGAAAGAGACCGTCGTCCCCGAGGGATCGAGCTGGGTTTTCCTCGTCGGACCGATCATCGCGTTCTCCTGCTACCTCGTAGTCCCGCTCCTAATCCCGGTGCTCACGACTTACGGGCTGCCGCTCGGGTACATGGGCGACATCTTGGGTGGCGGCTTCATCCTCGCCCTTGCCGGCTTCTCGGTTGCTATCGCAGGCACTGAGTCCAATGCACCGTACGCGCAGCTTGGCGCCAGCCGTGCGATGACCTTCGGCGCGCTCATCGAACCGACGATCCTCTTCGTCGTGTTTGCAGTCGGCATCATCACCGCGACCGATCTTCCCTATGCACTCGCCGCGACCGTCCGATCGTCTTCGAGCGAGATCGTCCGCCCTGCCCACATTCTCGCGGCGGTCGCCTTCTTCCTCGTCGTACTTGCCGATACCGGACGGATTCCCGTCGAAACGCACTCGGGCACCTTGGAGTTCGGGATGATCGACGAGGGCCGCACGCTCGAGCACTCCGGCGCACCGTTTGCGTTGTTGAAGTGGGGATCGGCGATGAAACAACTGATCCTCTACACGATTCTGATCGACGTCTTCGTCGCACCGTGGGGCCTCGCGGCCAATCAACGACCAGTCTCTGTCGCTCTCGCGATACCCGCACTGCTTGGCAAGGCCATGGTCGTCGGCTGCATCTTTGCCGTGATCGACAACTCGTTTTCGAAACTTCGGCTGTTCAAGATCACCGAGTTCCTTGCAGCCGCATTTCTCCTCGCTGTGCTCGCTGTGCTGGTCTTTTACCTGGGAGGTGGCTGATGCCCAATGCCGCACCATCGACCTTCACGGGAGCGGCCGACGTCATCGCGGTGCTCGTGTTGCTGACGGAGTTCGCGATGCTTCGTGCGCCGCTGCTTCGCTCGCAGGTGCGCCTTTACGCGTTCCAGTCGCTCGTGGTCACCTCGCTTGCGATCGTCGTGGCAGCGACGCGTCACGTCGACGAGCTCTACGTCCTCGCGGCGCTGTCGTTCATCTTGAAAGTCGTCATCGTGCCACGCATCGTGTTGCGTCTACTCTCTCGCGCCGAGGTGAGCCTCGCGGGAAGCTCGGCATTCGGCGTCGCGACGATGACGATGATCGCGATCGCGGTCTCGATCTTCGCGTTCTTCTCGATCGGCGCACTGCACCTGCAGTCAACCGCGCTCCCGTCGGCCGCGCTGGCGATCTCCGTCGCTGTCGTGCTCGTCGCATTCGTGCTTATCATCTTGCGTTCCGACGTCGTCTCTCAGGCGATCGGCTTCTTCTCGCTCGAAAACGGCGTCTCGGTCGCAAGCCTGGTCGTGGCGTCCGGTCTCCCGCTCATTGTCGATGTCGCGTTCCTCTTCGACCTCCTCGTCGCCGTCGTGGTGTTCGGTGTGCTGATGCGGGTTCACCACGGTCGGACGAAGACGCTGTCGACCGACTCCCTCGATCGGCTGAAGGGCTAACGCGATGAACCACGCGTTGCTCGCCATCGTGATCATCCCGGCCATCGCGACGATCGCGACGTGGTGGACTCCGGTCGCGATCTCGAAGGTCATCACGATCTGCTCGGGGATCGCGGTGTTCGCGCTCGCGCTGGCACTCATTCCGAGCGCGACCACCCACGGCTACCTCGCGGCAGGTCCGGCGTTTCGAGCCGATGCGCTCTCGATCGTCTTCCTGGTGCCGACGACGTTCCTTTACGCGACAACGTCTATCTTCGCGGCGGGCTACCTCCACCTCCCAGCAGGCGACGCAGGGCGCAGGTACGCGCGGCGCTTCTACGCGGGACTGAACATCTTTTGCTGGTCGATGGCCGTCGCCCCTCTCGTGAACGGGTTGGCGTTGCTCTGGGTCGCGATCGAGGTGACGACGGTCGTCTCCGCTCTGCTCGTCGCTATCGACGACACTGATGGCGCGATCGAAGCAGCTTGGAAGTACATCCTCCTCGCCTCGCTCGGACTAGGCATCGCCCTCTTGGCGACCATCTTCATGTATTACGCGGGAACCAAGGTCTTCGGCTCGTCTTACGATCTCTCCTACGGCAAGCTCCTGTCTGGCGCACACGGGTTCCCGAAGGAGATCGTGCGGCTCGCCGACGTGCTCGCCGTGCTCGGATTCGGAACGAAAATGGGGCTCGTCCCCGTCCATACCTGGCTACCCGACGCACACTCCGAGGCCCCGACGCCGATCTCGGCGCTGCTGTCCGGTGCACTGCTCGCGATGAGCTTTTACGCGATACTGCGCTTCTTCCAGGTGAGCGTGCGCTGCCTCGGTCCGACGTTTCCGAGAAACGTGCTGTTGATCTTCGGCCTCGCCTCGCTCGCGCTCGCCGCGCTCTATCTCCTCAGCCAGCGTGACTTAAAGCGCCTACTCGCGTACTCGAGCGTCGAGCATATGGGGATCCTCGCGATCGGGATGAGCTTTGCCGCGCCCCTTGCGATCGTCGGCGTGCTACTCCACGTCATCGCGCACGCGGCGGCGAAGGGAACGGCCTTCTTCGGCGCCGGATCGGTCGTGCGGAAGTTCAAGACGAAGGACATGGCGCGTATACGCGGCGGGGTGGGACTCTTGCCATGGAGCGGGCCGATGCTCGTCCTCGCGGTCCTCGCACTCTCGGCGATGCCGCCATTTGGCATCTTCCGGAGCGAGTTCCTCATCGTTGCGGGCGGGCTCTCCGACCCCCACGACGTGCTCGCCGCGGTGCTCGTCGTGCTCGTAACGGTCGCGTTCTTCGGGCTGTCCTGGTTCACGACCCAGACGATGCTCACACCGGTGCCCGAGCGGGAGGGTTTGGGGCTTGAACGCGGTGAGACGAGCAGGCTCATCGTCGTCGCGATGGCCGTCGGACTTGTTGGCCTCGTCGTCCTCGGCGTCCACGTGCCTGGCCAGCTGAGCGACCTCCTCCACGACGCCGCGACCCAACTGGAGGCCGTCCGATGACGATGAACGATGCCACGATCGGCGTGGAGGTGGAGCAATTCGCGATCGAGGTCGCTCGGGCGCTTGTCCCCGGGCGTCGCCTCGCCGGCCTGTTCGCGGTGCCCGCGGTCCGCGAACTTCATCTGATAGCGGTCGTCGCCGAGGAGGGTCGACTCATTGCGGTCACGACGGCGCTTCCCGAGGGCACGATGTCGTATCCGTCGGTGACTGTGCTCGTGCCTGGTGCGGACTGGTACGAGCGC
Organism: Acidimicrobiales bacterium; assembly: GCA_036510575.1. Taxonomy (GTDB): domain Bacteria; phylum Actinomycetota; class Acidimicrobiia; order Acidimicrobiales; family Bog-793; genus DATCDR01. The sequence goes on from DATCDR010000110.1 coordinate 6,228, forward strand.
GAGATCCACGACCTCTTCGGGATTGAAGCGATCGGGCATCCCGACCTCGACCCGTTGGTCCTTCCGCTGCCCGCTGGATCGAACCGGCCACGACCAGGATCGGGCGATGAGATCGCGCGACTTACGCCGAGCAGTGAGCCGCTGCCAGCGCTTGTGAGTGGCGAAGGCATGTTCACGATCCCCTACGGCCCCGTGCGCTCGGGCGTCTTTGAGGCGATCGAGTACGTCACCGAGACTCCGGGCGAGGACTTCCCCCGAATCCAGACGCGCCCGCACTACAAGCACCGCGGGGTTGAGATCGGTTTCGTCGGGCGAAGCCTAGAAGACGGCGTGCTCCTCGCAGAGCGGGTCGAAGGGGTCGCGACGATCGCCCACGCGGTCGCGTATTGCGAGGCGATCGAGAAAATCTCCGGTACTGAGCCTCCGGCCGCCGCCGACTACGTCCGGGTGCTCCATGCGGAGCTCGAGCGGATCGTCAATCACCTCGACTCGATGATCCGTCACGCGGAAGCGGCCGGACAGTCGGTCGCCTATTCGCGGCTCACGCTCCACAAGGAACGTCTGATGCGACTCCGGGCGAGGCTTTGTGGTAGCCGCTTCGGTCGCTCGGTCGTCATCCCCGGCGGTGTTAGTGGAGCACCGTTCATCGGACGAGCCGAGATCCTCGCAGCGGTCGATCGCACAGAGCGCGATCTTCGATCTGACCTGAAGCTGTTGATGGCGACCCCATCGTTCCTCGACCGTTTGCGGGGTACAGGGGTGTTGCCGTTCTCGATCGTCAGCGCCCGCGGTGCGCTCGGCCCACTCGGTCGAGGCTCGGGCATGGAAGAAGACGTCCGACGATCGCGGCCCTATGGCGGCTACCGGAGCATCGGCTTTGCGCCAACGAGCCGCGATGACGGTGACGCGTTGGCCCGCCAGCTCGTACGAAACGACGAGACCTGGGAAGCGTTCCACCTCATCCGCCAGGTGCTTGACGAACTGGGCGACCTCGAAGCGACCGAATGGTCCACTCCGATCGGGCCGGTCAGCGGGGAGGCGTTCGGCTGGGCCGAAGCGCCCCAGGGCGAGGTGCTTTACCTCGTGCACGTCGAGGACGGAGTACTCGTCCGAGTGAAGCCGCGTTCGGCCTCCTTCCACAACCTGGCGCTTTTCACCGCGGCGTTCCCGAGGGACATCACTACCGATTTCGCCTTCATCGAGGCGAGCTTCGGAATCTCTGCCGCCGGAGCGGCCGGCTGATGCCGTGGATCACGCGGGGACTTCGTGAGGGGATCGTGACGAGCCACTATCCCCACCGGCCAGACGACTACGGACCCACGTTTCGGGCCGCCGTCTCGGTGCGCGACGACGGCGCCGCCGAGCACGACGAGAGCGGGGCCGCATCGATCATCGGGCTCTGCCCTACCGGCGCCATCCAGGCGGCAAAGGGCCGATTCCTCCTCGATCGCGGCGCTTGCATCACATGTGGGCGCTGCGTGGATTCGCGACCGGACCTGTTCTCCTTTGATGCCGACGTGGAAGTGGCCGAGTTTCGTCGGGACCTGCTCGTCGTTCCGCGCCATGAGGAGCAGCCGAACGACCTCGCCTCGCTTCGCGAGGATCTCGCGCGGCGCGTCCGTGCCCTTCGACGTTCGATCCACGTTCGGCACATCGACTGCGGTTCGGATGGATCCGAGGAGTGGGAGATCGCGGCCCTCACCAATCCCATCTACGACATGCAGCGACTAGGTATCTACTTCACCGCGAGCCCGCGCCATGCCGACGTCTTACTCGTCACCGGCTCGGGAGCGGCCGGAATGCTCGCGCCACTTCGGCGTACCTTCGACGCGATGCCCGCACCGAAGCTCATCGTGGCCGTCGGCAGCGACACGGCGAGTGGCGGGCTGCTCGCCGGGAACTATGCGACGCGAGGCGGCATCGCCGACGAGGCCCCCGTCGACGTCTTCGTTCCCGGTTCACCACCGAGTCCCTTTGCGATCTTGCACGGCATCCTGCTCGCGATCGGGCTATTGCCCGTTCGCGACATCGCCGCCACGCGGAACCCGGCATGAACGGCGCGCTCCTTGTCGCGGCATTCAGCTGCTTTGGCGCAGGCCTGGTCGCGGACGTGGTCCTCGGCACGAAACGACGGGCATTTCGCCCGATCCCCTACGGGCTCGCGTTCGTCGGTTCGGGGTTGTGCCTCACCGTCGGCACCCACGTGATCGCAGACGGTGCACAGGTCTATTCACTCGGATCGTTGCTCGGGATGGGGACGACGTCGATCCGTATTGACAACCTTGCGGGACTTTTCCTCACGTTGTTGTTCGCGATCGGTCTTGCCATCTCGGCCTGTTCGATCACCTGGGTCCGACGAGAAGAGAGCCCCCGTCGACGTGGGCTCGCCGCCGCCTACTGCACCCTGCTCGCAGCGGTTGCGGCGATCCTTGTCGCCGCGGACGCTTTCTCGTTCCTGTTCGCCTGGGAGATCTTGACCGTCTCGTTCTACGTGCTCACCGGCGTGAACCGGGCACGTCGGGGCGACGCACACGCCGCGTGGCTCACGCTCGTCACGGGCAAGGTAAGTGGTGCGTGTCTGTTGTTCGGCTTTCTCCTTCTCGTCGGGAGAAGTGGGAGTTTCCTACTTGCCGCCTGGCACGGCGTAGCTCCGGGCACACTGCACGACGTCGCCTACGCCTTTATCGTCGTCGGGTTTGCGACCAAGCTCGGCGTTGTCCCACTGCAGGCATGGATGCCAATCGGCTACCCGGCGGCACCCGGGCCGACACGTGCGGCAATGGCTGGCATCGCGGCCAACGTCGGTGTGTACGGCCTGTGGCGAGTCTTGTCGATTCTCGGCCGCCCGCCGGTCTGGCTCGCGATCGGGGTACTGCTGGTCGGTGGCGTGACCGCGTTGCTCGGCATCGCGTTTGCAGGGGTGCAACAGCGACTGTCTCGCGTGATCGCCTATTCGAGTGTCGAGAACGCCGGCATCATCATCACCGCGTTCGGCATTGCGCTTGCGGGCGCGGTGACGTCTGATCAGACGCTCGAGGCCGCCGGGCTTCTCGCCGCGAGCTTGCACGTCGTCGCGCACTCGATCGCAAAGTCCGTGCTGTTCTCGGCCTCGGCAAACGTCGAGCAAGCAATCGGGAGTGACGATCTCGAGCGGCTCCGCGGGATCGGGCGAGCCCTTCCCTTCTCTGGATGGACCTTCGGCGCCGGAGCCTTGACGCTCGCTGGGCTCCCGCCGACGATCGGCTTCGTCTCGGAGTGGTTCGTCCTCGAAGCCTTGATGCAAGAGTTTCGTCTACCGGGCCTCGCACTTCGCCTGGCCATGGCCGGCGCAGGTGCGCTCATCGCGCTCACCTCCGGCCTTGCGGCGCTCGCTTTCGTGCGCATCCTCGGCCTCGTCTTCCTCGGAACCCCGACTGCTGGAGCCGACAGCCGTTCCGACGGCGGGTTCCTCGGCCGTGCCGGACTCGTCGTCCTCGGTGTGAGCTGTTTTGGCCTCGCGGCGATCACCCCGCTCGAGGTCCGCTTCCTCGCGCGCGGGCTCTCACCGATCGTCTCGAAGACGCTCGTCGAACACGCACTCAAGTCACCGTGGGTTCTCCAACCGACCTACGCCGGATTCTCGATACTTTCGCCATCGTGGCTCTACGTCGTGATGCTGATTCTCTTCACCTCGGTGACGCTTTTGGCCATCGCGGCTTCGCGCGGCCGCTACTTCAAGGTCCGGCGGGTGCCTGCCTGGCACTCCGCGACCGCGGGCGTCGCAGGGCCCTCGAGTTACACCGCATTCGGATTCGCGAACCCGCTCCGGCACGTGCTTGCCAACATCCTCGGCACACGACGCGAGGCGACACTCCTCGAAACCGTTGCGGACAACACGCGAGGCCGAGGGCGGATCGAGTACACGACGGTCGTCGTCGAACCCGTAGAGGCCTACCTCTACCGGCCAATCCGGATCGGTGCGCTGACACTCGCGCGGCTCGCGAAGCGACTCCAATCCGGACGCCTCGAGGCCTACGTTGCCTACATGCTCTTCGCACTGGTCGTGGCGCTCGCGATAACGGCGGGGCTTAGATAGTTGGACGGGGTGTGTGATGGCACCAGATCAGGAGCGAACGAGCGGGGGCCGACTACGGCATCTGCTCGTTTGTTTCGACGGGTCACCTGAGTCCGAAGAGGCGATCGAGCTTGCACTCGACCTCGGCAAGACGCTCAACGCCGAACTCACGATCTTCAGCGTTCTCGTGGACCTCTCGCACCTCGAGACCACCGACGCCAAAGAGCGAGAAGAGCGCATCGCCCGCGAACTCCTCGACACCCACCTCGAGGGAGTTAAACAACGGGCCGAACGCGGCGGAATGAGGATCTACGAGGCAAGCATCACTGGAGGCGATCCCGCTGAAGTTATCGCCGGCTATGCAGCCGAACACGGTTTTGACCTTGTGATCATCGGCGCTCATGGACGAGGGCGGCTAACCCACGGTGGACTCGGTCACGTACTCGAACGACTACTGCATGAGCCGAAGTGCCCGATCCTGGTCGCTCCAGAGCGACGCAGCGGCTAGGCGACGACGGTGCTGATCGTCGTAGACGGCGCACGCGATCTCTCACTCACCATCGGTGACCGCGCACGGGTCATCGTGGTTCCTTTCGAAGTCCACCTCGCCGGAAAGCCTTCGCCGGCGACCCCGGCCAACTCGCCCGACTCCTCCGCACGAATGTCACGCTCACGACTTCGCCACCTGCCGATGAGGCATACGCCGCGGCGTTCGGCGATGACCGGGAGATTCTCGTAGTCACTGCGTCGACTTATCTGAGCTCGGCGCGCGAAGCCGCGGCAACCAGCGCGAAGCGGGCGCTTGCCGACGTTCGCATCGTCGATTCGCGGACCTTTAGCGCAGGATGCGGCCTCGTCGTCGAGGAAGTTCTGGCAGCGGCAGACGAAGGAACCTCCGTCGATGAACTCTCGCACCTTTGTGAGATGACGTCGAGACAACGCACCTACGCCATCGTGGAACGTCCCGAACTCCTGATCGGGCACGGACTGCTCGGTGCGACCAAACTCAGTCGCGTGTTTCGGTACCCTGTGCTCGGGGTCCGGGATCGAGCCCGGCTGTTGTCGCAGACCCGGTCTCGCAAGAGCGCAGTGGCTTGGCTCGTCCGGCACTCCCGGGAGATCTTCGGAGAGGCACCCGCTGCGTGGGCGCTCGCACACTCGAGTGCTGAAAACGCGGATGACATCGTTGCGGCATTCCGCGAGGCATTCCGGGCCGAGCCCTCCTTCGTAGCGGCGATGAATCCCACCGCCGCAATCCATCTTGGACCTGGAGCGATCGTTGTCGCGGTTCGCGCCCGTTGATCGCCACATCGGAGCGATTTCGCGACGAAGCGCTAACTCGGCAAGATCTCGCCGCCTGGTTCGTCGTCGAGAGGTCGAAACTCGTGCTCAAGCGTCGCGAAGTAGCGAACCGGCTCCACGGTCATCGGGCATCGGCGAGGTAGCGCTCGACGATGGGAAGGAAAGCCTCGATGCGCTCATTGCGATCGACGATCTCGATCTTGACCGGAAGATTCATCATCACGTCGGCTAGATGTGAATAGCTGACTTCGCCAGACCTTCCGACACCGCGAATCCCTTGGAAAGCGCAGACCCCCGCGAGGCCCTCTTCCCGAGCTACTTCGAGGATGCGACTCCATTGGGGCTTCTTCGAGCCGAAGACGTCGAGAACACCAAGGTAAACCCTGAGTCGAGCACCCTCGAATTCGACGTGGCGCATCGCGTAGCCCTTTGTCGACGACGAATAATGTTCTCATGGGGTTGCATTGCTGACCATACCGTCACGGAAGGTGCCGCTGAAGTGCGCCTTTCTAG
>DATCDR010000111.1:0-11638 GCA_036510575.1 Acidimicrobiales bacterium
TCAGCGTGCGACCGAGGTTGCAAATGTCGACGCGTCGCTCGTGCGACTCGCCGAGGACATGATCCAGACGATGTATGACGCACCAGGCGTCGGCCTCGCCGCGCCGCAGGTCGGCGTCCAGCGTCGGCTCTTCGTCTACGACATCGGCGATGGTCCTTTCGCGGTCGTCAACCCTGAGATCGTGGAGTCCTCCGGTGAGTGGAACTACCAGGAGGGTTGCCTCTCGATCCCAGGACTTAGCTGGGACCTCGTTCGTCCGAAGGAGGTCCATCTAAAGGGCTTCGATCTCGACGGCGACGAGCTCGACATCGAGGCCGACGAGCTGTTAGCGCGTTGTTTCCAACATGAGATGGACCACCTGAACGGTGTCTTGATCGTCGAGCGCCTAGATGCCGACACCCGGCGTGAGGCGATGCGGGTTCTCCGGAACCGTGCGCTTGACCCCTCCGTCGTCGGCTAGTACCAGAGCACCTCTTTTCTTCGAGGCGTTGTAATCAGACTCGTCTTCCTCGGTTCACCACCGGTTGCGGCACGCTCGCTTCGCAGCTTCCATGACGCCGGTCATGAGATTGGCTTGGTCGTAACCCAAACAGATCGCCGTCGCGGCCGAGGTGGATCGCTGCAGGCGACCGCCGTCAAGACCGTTGCCGAAGAGCTCGGACTCCCCGTCACGCATCGCATGGGCGATCTGCTCACCCAAGACGTGGATCTCGGGGTAGTCGTTGCTTTTGGCCGGATCATCCCCGCCGCGATCCTGGCGGTAACGCCGATGGTGAATCTGCACCTCTCGCTGCTTCCTCGTTGGCGCGGCGCGGCGCCGATCGAGCGGGCGATCCTCGCTGGTGATCCCTATAGCGGCGTCTCGTTGATGGCACTTGACGAGGGACTCGACACCGGCCCGGTCTATGAGACCATCACGGTCCCGATCGATCCAACCGAGAGCGCTTCCGAGCTCACCTTCCGGCTCGGTGAGCTCGGAACCGATGCACTCCTCGCGCGTCTTCGAGATGGCGCAGGCGGCCTCGGTCTTGTCACTCCCCAAGTTGGTGAGCCGACCTATGCCGAGAAGCTGACCGTCGCGGATCGCCATCTGGATTTCAGCGTCTCTGCTGAAGCGTGCCTACGAGTCGTTCGCATCGGGCGTGCGTGGACGACGTTTCGGGGAAAGCGCTTCATTGTGCACGAAGCACACCTGCTCGACGCAGCAGCCACTACGGCCGAAGCGCACCAACTGGGCACGCTCACAGACGGGCAGGTGATGACCGCTTCGGGTTGCCTGGTGCTCGATCGAGTCCAACTAGAAGGGCGTGCTGAGCAGTCGTACTCGCAGTTCGCGAACGGCGCGCACCTAGATGCGGGAGAACTCCTCGGAGATAGTGCAGGTGACGGCCAATCAGGCGGTAGTCTCCGGCAGTGATCCCTACCGGAGAGATTCGTATAGCGCCGTCACTGCTCGCCGCCGATTTCGGCTCGCTCGCAGAGGCAGTCGGCCACGTGGCGGGCTCGACGAGCTGGCTGCACGTCGACGTGATGGACGGTCACTTCGTGCCGAACCTGACCATCGGCCCGCCGGTCGTTGCCGCGCTGCGCCGACACACCGGGTCGTTCTTTGACTGCCACTTGATGATGACGAACCCTGGGGACTACCTCCAGGCGTTCCGCGATGCTGGCGCGAACCTGGTGACGCTCCACGTCGAGATCGGCGACACCGAGGAGCTGATCGCAAAGGCGCGCCGCGTCGGGCTCCGGGTAGGACTGGCGCTCAACCCGGACACGCCACTTGCCGCGGTAGAGCCGTTCCTCTCCTCGATCGACTTGTTGTTGGTGATGACGGTCTTTCCCGGCTTTGGCGGCCAGGATTTCATGTCGGAGATGCTTCCAAAGATCGCCCAAGCACAACAGATGATCGCAAAACGCGGGCTTTTGGTGACGATCGAGGTCGACGGTGGGATCGACAAGGTGACTGCAGGACCATGTGCGTGCGCAGGGGCGAGGATCTTTGTGGCAGGGCATTCGGTCTTTGGGGCCGCACGTCCCTGGGAGGCAGTCGAGGAGATCCGTGCCGCGATCGTCGGCGCGCTCGACGCTCGACCACTCGATTTCTAGCCCCACGACCAACCGTCTCAAGTTGAGTACCTGGCCTTAATCGGCCACGCTAGAGGGATGCTGCGTCTCGTTCTTCCCAAAGGCTCGCTCGAGAGTGCCACCCTCGAGCTGTTTCTCAGTGCCGATCTGGCGGTGAAGCGGAGCTCAGACGTCGACTACCGCGCCTCGATCGACGACCCCCGCGTCAGTGAGGTCCGGATCCTTCGACCCCAGGAGATCCCCGTGTACGTCGCCGAGGGACTCTTCGACATCGGGATCACCGGCAGGGACTGGATCGAAGAGACCGGGGCGGAGGTCGTCTCACTCGGTCAGCTGCAGTACTCAAAGGCCACGAGCAACCCGATCCGGGTCGTCGTCGCTGTCGAGAACGACTCGCCGGTACGAAAGATCGAGGATCTCCCAGACGGCGTGCGAGTCTCGACGGAGTACCCGGTGCTCACCAAGCGGTTCTTTACCTCGCGTGGGATCGACGCCGACGTCCGCCTCTCCTACGGGGCGACCGAAGCCAAGATCCCAGAGATCGCCGACGCGATCGTCGAGATCACTGAGACCGGACGCGCGATCCGCCAGGCAGGCCTTCGTATCATCGAGACGATTCTCGAGTCCTATACCGAGCTCGTCGCCAACCCGACGTCGTTCGCGGACCCCGCGAAGGCCCACGCCATGGGCCAGCTAAAGACGTTGCTCGACGGCGCGCTCGCCGCCAGGGGTCAGGTGCTCGTGAAGTTGAATGTGCCAGAGTCACAGCTCGACGCGGTGATCGCGGTGTTGCCGGCGATGAAAAGCCCGACGATCTCGAAGCTCTTCGGCGACCAGGGTTATGCACTCGAGACCGTCGTCGCCAAGGCGGAGATCAACACGCTGATCCCAGCTCTCAAGGATCACGGCGCAACCGACATCCTCGAGCTGCCGCTTTCAAAGATCGTGCCGTGACGGCATCGAGCGGCGATAGTGCGCCGCCACCAGTAGCCAGGGGGGCCGTGCTCGCGCCAGGCCTTCTGCGAGCGAGGCGGGGAACGGTGGTCTCGTTCGACATCGACGCCGGCCTCGGTGAGGTAGCTAGCGACAAGGGAGAGATCTTCGGCTTCCACTGCACCGCAATCGCAGGTGGCGAGCGGGTGATCGAGGTCGGGACAGCGGTGGTGTTCTCGCTTCGTGCCTTCCACCGTGGCGAGCTACAAGCCACTGATCTGGTCAGCGTAAAGGCCTAGGTCGGCGGACCGCCGCCGGAGAAGCGCTCTCTAGGTCGCGGGCGGATCGGCTACTTGCTCGTTGGCCTGGGCATTTGCGGCCGCTGAGATCTGCACGAAGGCGAGGCGCAGCTGCGCGAGCCCATCACGAAGCGTTTCGGTAGCTGCACCGAGGCGACCGTCGAGGCCCTCGACGAGCGCACCGAAGGCGTCGATGGCAAGTCGCGCCGACGGCAGGTTCGGCGGCTGATGGCCGAGGTGGATCGCCGCCAGCTGGAACAGGCCGTAGCAGTGGTTGGCGATGACTTCTTCCACCGGAGCCGCCAGCAGCTCCGCTTCGAGCGCTGCCATCTCCTCGATGACTTGTTGTTGGGAGGGGTCGAGATCGCTCGGTGTCGGACGGGTCGCTTGGCTCGTCGCGCCCGCAAGTGGGCTCGACGGGTTCGCGGCTTGGTCCGCGCGAGGTACGTCGTGTTCTCCGTCTGGTGTCCATAGGCTGCTCACGCTGCTAGCCTAGGTAAAAATTTATAGGGAAGCGGAGCCGATCTGTCGACTCCCACCCGGTCGTGCGTGCACGCGCCGGGTCCACGTCGGAAGACGGGCACGCGACCCTGCGTGCCGCGCCAATGGCGGCACGACTTGAGAGGAGTGGTGCCCGATCTCCACAGTTCCCAGCGCTACCGAGCCAAGGATGAACGACAAGATCCGCGTTCGTGAGGTTCGCCTCGTGGATCCTGACGGAACCCAGCTCGGAATCAAGTCTCTTCCTGAGGCGCTCCAGATCGCTCGAGATCTGGATCTCGACTTAGTCGAAGTGGCGCCGCTCGCGAATCCGCCGGTCTGCCGCATCATGGACTACGGCAAATTCAAGTTCGACGAAGCGCAGCGCCAGAAAGAGTCCCGGCGCAAGGGATCGTCCACCGGCATCAAGGAGATGAAGTACCGGCCGAAGATCGGCAAGGGTGACTTCGATACCAAGACGCGCCAAGTTGCCAAGTTCCTGGCGGATGGACACAAAGTGAAGGTCACGATCATGTTCCGGGGTAGGGAGGTCTTCCATCCTGAGCTCGGAAGGAAGATTCTCGACGGCATCGCCGAGGTTGTGGAGGGCTCCGCCAAGATAGAGTCCGAGGCTCGCCTCGACGGCCGCAACATGGTGATGGTTCTGGCACCCGATCGTCGGGCTCGTCAGTCCCAGGCAGCAAGAACGGGGAACGGAAGTGCTGAGGGTGCGCCGAGGGTGGCGTCGGCCGAGGCGTCTGCTACTCCAGCGGTTCTCGTGGCGAGTGCACCCGCACCCGCCACATCAGCGGCAAGTGCAGCATCTCCGGCTCCACCAGCAGCTCCTGCTCCACCAGCAGTTCCGGCAACAACTGCAACACCAACTGAGATCGCAGACGCGGTAGCTGAAACAGTAAAGGACACCCCAGATGCCAAAGATGAAGACTGACCGAGGCGCAGCGGCGCGATTCAAGGTCACTCCGACTGGGAAGATCCTTCGTCGCAAGGCCAACCGCGGCCACCTGATGGAGAAGAAGTCCTCGACTCGGACCCGTCGCCTGGCAGGTGATGGAGTCGTTTCCTCAGCCGACCGGCGGGCAGTCCGCCGAATGCTCGGTATCTAGCTTTTCGGCGCCCACGCGGCGCCTGGTCGATCATCCCGTACGAAAGGAGCACCGATGGCGAGGGTAAAACGCGCTGTCCACGCGAAAAAGCACCACAAGGCGGTACTTGAACGCGCCAAGGGCTATTACGGCAATAAGTCACGTACGTTTCGCGCTGCAAACGAGCAGGTCAACCACTCGATGGCGTATGCCTACCGGGACCGTCGGGCACGAAAGGGTGACTTCCGCCGGCTTTGGATCCAGCGGATCAACGCCGCGGCACGCCTGAACGGCATCTCCTACTCCCGGCTCATCTCCGGACTGCGCCTGGCGGAGGTCGACGTCGACCGCAAGATGCTCGCTGACCTCGCCGTCAGAGATGCTGGAGCATTCACCAAGCTCGTCGAGATCGCCGCTGAGGCAAATGCGAAAGAGGCCGCCGAACGGGTCAGTTCCGGAGTGGCTTCCTGAGCGACTCGCTCGGGTTCCGGCACCAACGCGTTCAGCGGTTGCGCCGGTTGGTTCGACAACGAAGCTTCCGGATCGCCGAACGGGCCTTCGTCGCCGAAGGCGCGAGGGTACTCGAGGCAGCAGTTGCCGCAGGTGCGCCGATCGAGGCTCTCTACGTAGCACCCGACGTCGAGGCCTCAAAGAGCGCGAACAGCGTTGTCATTGCCGCTCATGAGAGCGGTATACGGGTCTATGAGCTCGCCACCGGTGTGATGGAACGGGTAGCCGATGCCGTCACGCCACAGCCGATACTTGGCGTCGTGGCGATGCTCGACGTCGATCTCGCCGCAGTCGTCGGGGCCTCGCCGCTCATCGTCTGCGTCGACGTGCGAGATCCTGGCAACCTCGGGACGATCATTCGCTCAGCTGACGCTGCCGGCGCCGCTGGCGTGATCTGTTGTGCGGGATCTGGAGATCTCTACAACCCGAAGGCGGTGCGCTCCTCTGCGGGCTCGATATTCCACATCCCGCTCGTCGTTGCTCCGAGCGCCGCCGAGACGCTGGACGTGCTTGGTGCTGCAGGCGTGCGGAGGCTCTCGACAGTGATGCGAGGCGGCGATGACTACTCGACTGCCGATCTCTCGGGTCTGGTCGCGATCGTGCTCGGCAACGAGGCAAGCGGCCTCGGCTCTTACCTCGACGAATCCCTAGACGGCGCGCTCACGATACCGATCGATGGCAGGGCGGAGTCCTTGAACGTGGCGATGACCGCCTCGGTGCTCTGCTTTGAGTTCGCGCGCCGACGAAGAGTCGGCGCGCTTGGCCCTAGCATGACTAAATGACGAGCGAGAAAACGGTGGAACTCGATCACGACCGCTTCCCGACCCCCTCCGAGCTTGATGAGATGCTCGCGAGCGCGACTTCGACGATCTCGGCGGTCAACACCACTGACGCGCTTTCAGTCCTAGAAGGTGAGCTCCTCGGACGAAAGTCTCTGATGGCATCGTGGAAGAGGCTGCTCGGCGTTTTGCCGATAGCGGATCGCCGAAGCGCTGGTCAGGTGCTGAACGAGGCGCGATTGGCACTCGAGGCGGCGTTTTCGACCAGGAACGATGAGCTCTCCTCGACCGGACGTGTGGAGCGCCTCGTCGCTGATCGTCTCGATCTCTCCGAGGTGCTGGAGGAAACCCGCCCAGGCCATCTCCACCTCGTGACCCAGGTCCGAGACGAGCTCGAGGATGTCTTTTTGGGGATGGGCTACGAGATCGCCGAAGGCCCAGAGGTGGAGAACGAGTGGTACAACTTCACCGCCTTGAACATGCCGCGGCATCACTCGGCGAGGAGCATCCAGGACAGCTTCTACCTCGACATCGGCGACAAGGAGACCTGGCTGCTTCGTTCGCAGACCTCGCCGGTCCAGATCCGGCTGCTCGAGCGTGGCGTGTTGCCGATCTATGCGATCGCACCAGGGCGCGTCTACCGACGCGACACGCCGGACAATCGCCACATCCCGATCTTCCACCAGATCGAGGGCATGGTCGTCGACGAAGGCGTGACGTTCGGGGACATGGCGGGGACAATCGAGACCTTCATAAAGGCCATCTTCGGCAGTGACGTCTCCACGCGCCTTCGGCCGGCGTACTTCCCCTTCACCGAGCCGTCGGCGGAGTTGGAGATCACCTGCACGATCTGTCGCGGGGCGGGCTGTCGGACATGCTCGTTCACAGGCTGGATCGAGCTCGGCGGCTGCGGGATGGTCCATCCGGCGGTCTTCGAGGCAACCGGCGTGGATCCCGAGCGTTGGACCGGCTTCGCATTCGGATTCGGCATCGACCGGTTGGCGTTCATGCGTCATGAGTTTGAGGACCTTCGGAGTCTGATGGAAAACGACATCCGCTTCCTCACCCAGTTCTAAGTCGTCGTCACCGGTTATCTGAGGAGCAACGTTGCGCGTCCCGCTTTCCTGGCTGAAGGACTTCACCCCGCTCGAAGTTGATGTCTTCGACGAGGCATCTGTCGGAGCGCTCGCGTCAACGCTTGACGGCCTCGGACTGGTCGTCGAGTCGATCGAGACCGTCGGCGGGGTCCTTCCAGGCGTCGTGTTGGCGCGGATCATGGAGATCCACGCAATTGAAGGTGCCGATCGCGTCCGCAAGGTACTCGTCGATGACGGCGAGCGGCCAAGGCTCGAGATCGTCTGTGGCGCGACCAACTTCGCGCTCGGCGACGTGGTCCCGCTCGCGACGATCGGCACCCGACTGCCGGGCGGCATGGTCATCGCCGAGCGGCGGATGCGCGGTGCAACCTCGAACGGCATGCTTTGCTCGGAAAAGGAACTCGAGATCGCAGAGGACGCCGCGGGCCTGATGATCGTTGCCTCGCCGGGGGGTGTCGACGCACCGCTCCCCGATGCGGTGCGCCTCGGGAGGCGGCTCGACGATTATCTAGGTCTCGTTCCAGAAGTCGTCTTCGACATCGCAGTGGAGCCGAACCGGCCCGACGCGCTCGCGGTAGCCGGCATTGCAAGGGACCTCGCCGCCAAGCTCGGGCTTGCCTTTTCGATTCCATCTCCGGTCGTCGCCGAGGGAAGCACCGAGGCGAGCACGCTCGCCTCGGTGGCGATCAAGAGCGAGGAGGGCTGCAGCGCGCTCGTAGGTCGCGTGCTCGAAGGCGTCGCAGAGTTCGCGTCGCCAGGCCTTGTCCGACGTCGCCTCGAGCTCGCCGGCGTGCGGCCGATCAACGCGGTAGTCGACGCGTCGAACTACGTGATGCTCGAGTTCGGGCAGCCGACACACGCCTACGACCTCGATCGCCTCCAAGGCCACGGCATTGTCGTCCGTCTGGCTAAGAGCGGGGAAGAGATCATCACGCTCGACGACCAACGACGCGTGCTTGGTCGTGAGCGCCTGGCCGACGGCGACGTCGTGGAGCTTCCCGAGCTCGTTATCGCCGACGTCGCCGACACCGCAGTCGGTGTGGCTGGCGTGATGGGCGGGCTGGAGACCGAGATCACGGCGGTCACCACCACCGTGCTGCTCGAGGTCGCGAACTTCGATTCGCTCCTTATCGGGCGGACCTCTGCTCGCCTTGGCCTCAAAAGTGAGGCATCGCAGCGCTTTTGGCGCGGTGTCGACCCACTCGGGCTCGAACGTGCCGCCGATCGCTTCTGTGAGCTCGTCCAGCAGGCGGCACGCGAAGCCGATCTGCCGGTGCCACTAGCTGCGCGTGGGACGCTTCGAGCCGAGGCGACCCCATATGTCGCCACCGAGGTCGATCTCCGCGTCGCCCGCGTGAACTCCCTCCTTGGCACGTCGCTCAGCGAAGCACAGATCGTCCGGCTGCTCGCACCGATCGGATTCGAGGTTCGCGACGCCGACGGCAGGCGCGTCGTCACCGTGCCGAGCTGGCGAGTCGACGCGACCCGTGAGGTCGACGTGATCGAGGAGATCGCCCGCCACTACGGCTATGAGCAGATCGGTCGGAGCGAACGGCGCTCGCCTCGTGTCGGAGTGCTCACCAGCCATCAGGCGCGTCGCCGGCGGCTGCGCTCGGCACTGATCGGCGCAGGAGTCACCGAAGCCTGGACGAGCTCGCTGGTTGATCCGCGCACCGAAGCCGCTGTCGGTTCGCCTGGGCCCTATTCGGAGGTGCTGAACCCGATCGATCGCGACGAGACCGTCCTTCGGACTGGTCTGATGGGCGGCCTGCTCGAGGCGATCGCCTACAACGAGGCACACCGGAACTCGAGTATCCGCCTCTTTGAGATCGGGAGCGTCTTTGGGCCAAGCGACGCCGATGGTCGACCAACAGAAGAGGAGCAGGTCGCGGTCGCCCTCGCGGCGGGCGATGACGCCCGCTCCGCGATGGCGCTCTTTCGAGCACTCGCCGAGGCGATCGGCCTCGACCCGGAGGGCTACGTCTTCGAACAAGGTGAGGCGCGCTCGCTCGAGAGTGAGCGCCTCACCACTGGTATGCACCCGGCGAGGACGGCGATCGTCATGGCGCGCCGGGCAGACCCTCGGACGCGCCCGGTTGCGGTCGCGGTAGGCGAAGTGGATCCAGACGTGCTTCGCGCCGCGGGCGTCGCGGCACCACGGGTTGGATGGATCGTCGCACCGTTGGTTGGGCTCTTCTCGCTGCCAGAGAGAAGCGAGAAAGCCAAGCAGGTCTCGCGCTACCCGTCTTCTGATCTCGACCTTGCATTCGTGATGGACGACGATGTTCCAGCGTCGCGACTCCTAGAAACGCTCCAGCGAGCTTGTGGCCCGCTGTTGGAGTCGATCAAGCTCATCGACGTCTATCGCGGAGACGCCGTCGCGCCAGGCACGCGGAGCCTGGCAGTCCGACTCCGTCTTGTCGCCCTTGATCGCACGCTTGGCCCAGAGGATCTCTCCGCCGTGCAAAAAGACGCCATCGAGCTCGTCGAATCGAGACTTCCCGCCCGTCTTCGCAGCTGAGCCAGCCCGCTGATTAGCGGCGAAGCTCGCTCAGCTCGGGGGAGGGTTCTCGCGTTCGAACTTCTTCCGGATCTCTTCGCGCCGGCGTTGCAGATCGCGGTAGCTAAGCCGTTCGACTTCGGTGCCAACGCCGAGCGAAGAGCGCACGCCGGTGAGGTCGATCGGCTGCTCTCGTGGGTCGACGCCGATCTCTTCGGCGATCCTGCCGCCGTAGCGGGTCGCGAAGTAGGTGGCGATGGCGGTGAGCTCGCTGAAGAGATCGATGTCGGGAGCGAACGCCCCGATAGCCGCGTCTAAGAACAAGATGTTCTTCACGAACAGCATCAGTTCCTTCGGAATCTTCGCGCCATGCCCCAACAGGGCCTTGGTGAGCTCTTTCAGCTCCCCGGTGAGCTCGGTCGCCGTCATCGTGGTCACGTCGACTGGTGCATCGTTCATGCCGAGGTCCAAGATGATCTGGTCGGTGTCGGCTTCGGGGTCGAGCGCGCCGAGCGCCTTTAGCGCTTCGACCTGGCCGCGGACGTCGTTCATCGTGCCGCCGACGATCAGGCGCAAGAACGCCAGCCTTCGCGCCTCGTTCATCCTGCCGGTGATGCCGAAGTCCAACAGCGCGACGCGTCCGTCTGCCAGGACGAAGAGGTTTCCGCCATGCAGATCCCCGTGAAAGACGCCGAAGAGCATCGCCCCTTCGAGGAACGAGACGATCCCAGCCCTGAGCACCGCCTTGGTGTCGATCCCTGCCTCTTTCATCCCGTCGACGTCATCCCAGGAGAAGCCGGAGAGCCGCTCCATCACGAGCACCCTCGGTGTGACGAGGCTCGGGTGCGGTCGTGGCACGACGATCGCTCGTTGGTCGACCGCTACGAGGATCGCCGCGACGTCCAACATGTTCTCGGCTTCGAGACGGAAGTCGAGCTCCTCGACGATGGTCTCGGCGAAGAGGGTGATAAGCGCCGGCGGGTTGGCGAGCACGGCGATCGGGATCCTGCCGACTAGGTGCGGAGCGAGGAAGCTCATCACCGCGAGGTCGTTTCTAACGAGCGTAGCTACCGCCGGGCGTTGGACCTTGACGACCACCTCTTCACCTGAGCGGAGCCGTGCCCGGTGCACCTGAGCGATCGAGGCCGCGGCGATCGGCTCGGTGTCGAACTCGGAGAAGATCTCCGTGAGCGGCCTGCCGAAGTCCGATTCGATGGTCGCGCGCACCGCCTCGAAGGTCTCTGGTGGGACCTTGTCGCGGAGCTGCTTGAACTCGCCTACGAGCTCAGGCGGGAAGATCCCCTCGCCAGAGGAGAGGATCTGGCCGAGCTTGATGTAGGTAGGGCCAAGTATCGAAAAGGCGATCCGGAAACGCCTGGACAGTCCCGCCCTGCTCTCTACTTTGGAGCGCTTGCGTTCGCCGACGTACCAGAGCGAGAGCGGCTTGCCGATGTTCCAGAGCACCGTTGCGATCCGTCGCCACGGTGGGGTCCGGCGTCGCCTGGTAAGGGTGGGGACCTCTGCCTTTACTGCTGCACGAACGATGTCGAGACCGACTCGCCACGTGATCGCGTCGGGGTCGATCAGCCATGGCGGGTCGTCGCTGAACGCGCCGACACTGAGATCGGCTGGACCCGACTCGCTCAGGGTGCGACCGGACCGAGCACGAGGCAGCCGTTGTGGCCGCCGAAGCCGAAGCTGTTCGAGAGGACCGGACCAGGGGTGAAGGGCCGAGACTCCCCGGTAACGACGTCGATCGTGATCTCTGGGTCTTGCTCTTCTAGTCCGATCGTCGGCGGGATGAGCCCCCGCTCGAGGGTCAGACAGACTGCGACTGCTTCGATTGCACCCG
>DATCDR010000112.1:0-37184 GCA_036510575.1 Acidimicrobiales bacterium
GGTGGGGATCGCGCTCGTGCGTCGCAGCCTCGATGGCCAGATTCCGTTCTCGATCTCCATCTCGACCGAAGGCTACCGATGCCGAACCCCAAGTCGAGGACGCGATCAACAACGCTGCGACCAAGCCCGCATCCAAATGGACCCTCGCCGATATCGGTGCGGACTTCTCGCACCAACGGGTGAGCGACGAACGCTAATCCCGCCGCCGCGAGGCGAGCCGACAAGGTCCTCGAAGCTCGCGACCGGGCGAATCCGAACCCCGTGCAGTGAAACCACATCCGACGCGTTAGGCGATACTGGACAGATGCCCGACAACAATGTGCTCGGCGGAGCGCTCGAACCTTGCGGCACCGACCCGGTAACGGGCTTCTTCCGGGATGGCTGCTGCGCGACGTCGCCGGAAGATCTTGGCAGTCACACCATCTGCGCGGTTGTGACGCCGGAATTTCTCGAGCATCAGGCAGGGATCGGCAACGACTTGATTACGCCGATGCCCGAGTATCGGTTCCCCGGCCTCACCCCCGGCGATCGGTGGTGCGTCACCGCGCGGAACTGGCTCCGAGCGCACCTCGATGGCGCGGCGTCATTCGTGGTGCTGGCATCGACCAACGAGAAGGTCCTCGATCTCGTGCCGCTCGAGCTGCTCGAGCAACATGCTGTCGACATACCCCCAGCACTCGATGACCTGTAGCCACCTGCCCGGTAGCACGCCGTCAATAGCGCGACGCAGCTACCGACGGGCACCTTTCCGGCGAGCCACCTTGGCTCCGCGAGACTGCAACTGGTAGCGACGCCGGGCCTCCTCGCGGGCAAGCTGTGCAGCGAGGTACCTTCCACGAAGGAACGGCACCAGGAAGACAACCCCCGACAGGATCGCCACGCCGAGCAGGATCAGCAGCGTCGGCCCGAG
This sequence comes from Acidimicrobiales bacterium, assembly GCA_036510575.1. Taxonomy (GTDB): domain Bacteria; phylum Actinomycetota; class Acidimicrobiia; order Acidimicrobiales; family Bog-793; genus DATCDR01. The sequence continues at coordinate 911 of DATCDR010000112.1, forward strand.
CGGGTACTCGGTCGATGCCATGTTCTTCAACCCGACTACCCCGGACTTCATCACCGCCGCCTCGCGAGCAGCGATTCGAAACAAGCCGGAGCGCGTCGCCGCGGTGCCGGTGAAGTTGATGCGCGTCGCGACCCTCCCCACCTGGATCTCGGCCGTGTACCCGGGCTGAGAGGGCTGGGGAACCTCTGCGCCAGAGGCCGACTTCTTGGCAGGGACGGGGATTAGGTAGTACACAGCGGAGCTCCCCGCCAGCCCCGGGATCACGAACGTCGACTTCAACGTGTACTTCTGCGATGTCAGCACCGCCGGCGTCATGTTCGCGTTGACCTGCGACTGCGCAGCTGTGGTTGCGAGCGCCTTGGTCGGCAAGAGCTCCACGAAAAGTCCGACGTTTCCTCCGGCGCTGCCGAGGCCGAACCACTGCGCGGTGTAGGCGCCGGTCTCACCAGGCGAGCTCGAATACGCCTGCTCGAGAATCGCGAGTCCCGACGACTCCGCTGTGGTGGGAGCGCTGTAGGTCGCTGCCGCGGTGATGTGCGGGATCTCTGGATTGCTCAGTGCGAGTCGTGACATCGGTGCCAGATTGACCGTTGTCTTCGGCACCACGACCAAAAAGAGGACAACACCCGCGGCGACGCACACCATGACGAGGCCAAGCTCGATGAGCAACTTCTTTCGCATGAATGTGACCGCTCCTCCAGCAAGATCCGGGCCTTCTCGTCGAGCCCCGCAACTACGACGAGGCAGTTTGCCACATCGAGGCCAGCCGTCACTTAGCAGAATTGATCGAGCAGGGGGTCATCTGGCCGCGGCCTGCTTCGTTCGGACCACCCGGATAGGCTTTGTTTTGTTCCAACTTTCTCTCTTGCCTTCCGACTGAGGTCATCCAAATGCGTCGCCTAGCTACTCCATTCCTTATCGCGGCCCTCGTCCTGCTCGGAGGGACCGGTCTCATCACAACCACGGCGTCCGCTGCGAGTGCCGCCCTACCAAGCGTCACCGGCGGATTCAATCAAGTACCGAAGATCACGTTCCCAAAGAGCGCGCCCTCGAAAACACTTCAGGTCTCCTACCTGCATCGCGGGAGCGGGCCCAAAGTTGTCGCCGGTGAGCTCCTCGTCACGAATTATCTCGGTCAGATCTGGGGCGGAAAGGTCTTCGACAGCTCATACAGCCGGAAGCAGTTGAGCTCGTTCCCGATCGGCGTTGGGCAGGTCATACCTGGATGGGACAAGGGGCTCGTCGGCGTACCGATCGGCAGTCGCGTGGTTCTCGTCGTTCCGCCAGCTGAGGGATACGCCACAGCGGGTAACTCGAGTGCGGGAATCACCCCGACGGACACGCTCGTCTTCGTGATCGATGTCGTCGTCGCCTACGGCAAGACCGCGCTCGCCCAAAAGAACCCGGTCGTCTTGCACACCCACGAGGGCGGCGTGTCGGTGGTAGCTACCGGCAACAGTCAGCCGACGATCAAGATCGCGAAGAAAACCTCGACGCCGAAGACGGTTGGTTTCTATGAGCTTGCGGCAGGCACGGGCCCGAGAATCACCGCCGGGCTCGTGGTGCTGCAACTGGTCCAAGACAGCTGGGCTGGTAGCGTCGTCGCGTCGACGTGGACGATCGGCAGCCCGTTCGGCGCCAACGTCGGAATAACGGGAACACCAAGCATTTTCGACGGCCTCGTCGGCTTGAACATCGGCAGTCGCGTGCTGCTCGATCTGCCCGAGATCCCCGCGACGGCGACGGCCGCGGCGTCGGGTCCCTTCGCCGTCGTCGCTGAAGTCGTGCTCGAACCACACGACGGAGCCGTGTGAGCGAACAACCAGGTGCCGGCGTCGCCGACGCTGCTCCGAGTGCGGGTGGGCTCTTAGAGCTTGAAACCGGAAACATCGCAGCAGGTGGTGGTTGTGTTGCCAGGGCGCCCGACGGCCGAGTTGTGTTCGTGCGCCACGCGTTGCCAGGTGAACTCGTTCGTGCACTCGTCACCCAGGAGACGAAGTCCTTCCTCCGCGCCGATGCCATCGAGATCCTTCGCGCGGCGCCTGAACGCGTCGTCCCGCCGTGTGGCTACGCGGGGCCGGGCGGGTGCGGCGGGTGCGACTGGCAACACGTCTCGCTCCCCGAACAGCGGCGCCTTAAGGCCGCGCTCGTCACAGAACAACTACACCGTCTCGCTGGCCTCGACATGGAAGTCGAAGTGGAAGAGCTCCCCGGTGCACCAGACGGCCTCGGATGGCGAACGAGGGTACGTTTCGGCGTTTCCGACGCCGGCGTAGTTGGGCTCCGTCGCCACCGCAGCCACGAGATCGAGCCGATCGATCGTTGCCTGATCGCCGCCCCCGGCGTGGAGGCACTCGATGCAGAGGATCGGGATTGGCCAGGCGTCGCGGAGTTCGAGGTATTCACCTCGAGCGACACCGGTGAGACCCTCGTCGACGTCGTCTCGGCCAAGCGCAAGGTCGGCGAGGTCCCGAACCTCGACGCCGGCTTCGTCGTCGACCACAAGTCGGTACGTTCGCCGACAAAGGTGCACATCGGTGTGCTCGGTCGGATGTACCAGGTGAGCGCAGGGGTCTTCTGGCAGGTCCATCCCGCGGCCGCCGCGGTTTTGACCACTGCGGTGCTTGAAGGTCTCGACCCGAAGAAGGGCGAGACCGCGCTCGACCTCTACGCAGGCGCTGGGCTTTTCGCCGCCCAACTCGGGGTTGCCGTCGGCAAGACGGGTGCGGTCGTATCGATCGAGCGCGACGTGCACGCATGTGAAGACGCCCGAGCCAATACTGAGGATCTCCCCTGGGTTCAAGTCGACGTCGCGAGCATCACTTCACGGATGATTCGCGAACGGCTCGGCGCCCCAGACCTGCTGGTGGTGGACCCGGCGCGTGAAGGTGTTGGTATTGAGGCCATGGAGGCACTCCTCGAGCTTCGGCCCCGGCCGCGACGACTCGCTTACGTTGCCTGCGATCCTGCATCCTTCGCGCGTGACCTGCGCGTGGCGCTAGACGACGGCTGGACGATCTCATCGCTTCGCTGCTTCGACCTCTTCCCCATGACCGAGCACGTCGAGATCGTCGCAATCTTGTCGCACGCCGAATAACGCGAATAGCAGCGCCTTCGTCGCCAAAGGGGCGACCGGGTCCAGGGCTCAGGTCGGCGAACGCGAAAATCCCGGGCGTGCTCGTCGAGCGCGCCCGGGACATCGCTAGGACTTAGATCCCCATCGCCTCTTCGTAGGCCTTCTGGACATCTTCTGGCTGGCCCGCATAGAAGTTGAAGTAGTCGTTCTTCGCGCGAAGCGGACTGGCGAAGTTCTCCAGCTGCTTCAACAGGGCCTCTCTCGGCTTACCTGGCTCGAGCCTCTCGCGACGGTTGTCCGGCCAGCGCACAATCGTGTTCGCCTCCGGGTCACGGTAGACACCCGACGGATCCTCACCCCTGGCGACCTTCTCGAGGTCCTCGCGGAGGCGGTTGCGGTACTTGATGACACCGATATCACTTCGACCAAGGTGCTCGTGCTGGCGGTCAGAGAGCACGCCCTGGCCGATCCAGGCGATCGTGTCCTGGTTGATGACGTGGCTGGAGATCCAGCGTCCGGTCACCGGGTCGGTGATCTGGGCCTGCCAGTGCGGAATCCTGCTCTGCACGTAGGGCTGCTGCTCGAGCGGAACCGCTGCCCATGCCCATACGAGCGACAAGGTGTGGGTGTCATCGATCGGGACCCGGTACTCGAAGTGCGTTCCGCCGGGCATGAAGATGTTCGGCATCAGGTGCAGACGGGGCTGGGTCCAGACGCTGTCTTCCTTGGTGGTGTTCTCCAAGATGCGCTTGTACCCGAAGCCGAAGTCGTACTCCTCGATCTCGATCAGCACGTGCTTGGGGGCAGGCGGCGCGTCCGGGTCGACCTGCTTTCGCGACCAGTTGTTGTGCAGCCACTCGAAGTGCACCGGGTCGATGTCGTTCTCCGCCGCCTGCATCCAGTTGCAGTCAAGCGGCGCGAGGACGATCTGGGCGAAGCCGTTCTTGTAGTCAAAGAGCTCCCAACGGGGCAGCACCGGGGTCGGCTGCGGGCCAAGGTAGGCAAAGATCAGCCCCGCCATCTCTTGGACCGGGTAGGCAGGCTGCTTGATCTGGTCGCGAAAGCGCGTGCTGCCAGACGATGAGTCCTCAAAGGGCGCCGACACGCAGTTTCCAGCCTCGTCGTAAGCCCAACCGTGGTAACTGCAGCGAAGGCCGCACTCCTCGACGAATCCGTAGGAGAGGTCCGCGCGACGGTGGGCGCAGTGCAGCGCTAACAGCCCGTAGGTTCCGGAACGGTCCTTGTAGAGGACGAGATCTTCGCTCAGCAGGCGCACCTGCTTCGTCGACTTGTCCTCGAACTCAGTTACTGCGGCGATCGGGTGCCAGTGCCGCCGGAGCAGCTCGCCCATCGGCGTGCCCTTGCCGGTCTGAGTGAGCAGGATGTTGTCTTCAACGCTGAGCATCGGATCCTCCCTACAACCGCAGTGCCGAGTTCTCTCGGCAGCCCCCTGGCTAGATTGGATCCAATCCTAGCCTGACCCCCATCCGACTACAACTCGCCACGAGCGGCGAGCTCCGCGCTCGCGCGGCCGCTACGGGGGCCAGCGACGTCGGTCCTACTCGTTCACGAACGGCGTCCTGGCCGAGGTCAATCAGCACCCGCGAGATGGCGGACGGCAAGCCGAGTGACATCGGAGAGGTCGCCTCCGTTGGTCTGTTCGTAGGCGATGATCTCCTCGCGCATCTGCGGCGTCCAGTAGGAACGAAGATGGCTGGCGACGTCGATGGCGGCGCGATCAGGAGACTCGTACACGAAGTTGTCGGAGATCTGATTCACCATCCGAACCAGGTCGGCAAGGGCCATCAGCGACTAGTGCTGCGCAACGAGTGCCGTGTCGTCAGCCGGCGCCACGTGCGTCGGCACCACCGAGCGCGCGGTGACCTCCACGGCGGTGACCTTGTACTCCGGGCAATTGGTTGCCCAGTCGGAGTATTCGGTGGTCACAACATTGGCACCTGACTCGGGGTAGTGGAACGTCGTATAGACGACGCCTTGAGGCATGCGGTCAGTGAGGTGGGCCCGAAGTGACGTGTCGCCGACTCGCGACGTGATCGTCACCCATGAGTCCTCGCTGATGCCGCGCTCTTCGGCATCATAGGGATGGATGTCGAGACGATCCTCTTCGTGCCAGATCACGTTGTCGGTGCGGCGGGTCTGTTGACCGACGTTGTACTGCGAAAGGATCCGCCCGGTCGTAAGTATCAACGGGAAGCGTCGATTCGCTCGCTCCTCGGTGGCGACGAACGGCGTGGGGACGAATCGGCCTTTTCCGCGGACGAACTGCCCGATGTGCATCACCGGCGTACCGAGCGGCGCCGCATCGTTACAGGGCCACTGCACGGAGCCCACCTCATCGAGCTTGGCGAATGACACACCAGAGAACGTCGGCGTCGTCGCTGCGATCTCGTCCATGATCTGGGATGCCTCGTCCCAGCCCATTGGGTAGCCGAGTGCCGTCGCAAGCTCGGCGACGACCTCCCACTCCTGCTTGCCGGTCTTCGACGCCATGACCGGTCGCACACGGTTGATGCGCCGCTCGGCGTTGGTGAAGGTGCCGTCCTTTTCGAGGAACGAGGTGCCAGGGAAGAAGACATGCGCGTACTTGGCGGTCTCGTTCAAGAAGAGATCCTGCACGATCACGAGCTCGAGCGCGGCGAGCGCTCGGCGGACGTGCTTGGTGTTCGGGTCAGACTGCGCGATGTCCTCACCCTGGACGAAGAGCGCCTTGAAGGTGCCCTCGACTGCGGCGTCGAACATGTTCGGGATCCGAAGCCCCGGTTCGGGGTCGAGGTGCGTCCCCCATACGGTGTCGAAGATCTCGCGCACCGTGTCGTCAGAGACGTGTCGGTAGCCGGGAAGCTCGTGCGGGAACGAGCCCATGTCACAGCTGCCCTGGACGTTGTTCTGGCCGCGGAGCGGGTTGACACCGACTCCCTCACGGCCGATATTCCCTGTCGCCATCGCCAGATTGGCCATCGCCATCACCATCGTCGAGCCCTGACTGTGCTCGGTCACACCGAGTCCGTAGTAGATCGCGCCATTCGGGGCGCTGGCGTAGCAACGAGCCGCCTCGCGAAGCGTGGCGGGAAGCACACCAGTCACGTCCTCGAGCGCCTCTGGGCTGTTCTCGGGACGAGAGATGAAGGCCTCCCAGGCTGCGAAGTCGTCGGTCTCACAACGAGCTGCGACGAAGTCGCGATCGACGAGGCCCTCTTCGATGATGACGTGCGCGATCGCATTCATCACCGCGACGTTCGTCCCCGGCTGAAGCGGCAGGTGGTAACTGGCACCGACGTGTGGGCTTCTCACGAGGTCGGTTCTCCTGGGGTCGACGACGATGAGCGTCGCACCCTCTCGAAGACGTCGCTTCATCCGGCTCGCGAACACCGGGTGGGCGTCGGTCGGGTTCGCCCCGATCACCATGATCACGTCGGACTCCATAACCGATTTGAAGTCCTGTGTCCCGGCCGAGGTGCCAAAGGTCTGCTTAAGCCCGTACCCGGTCGGCGAGTGGCACACGCGCGCGCACGTGTCGACGTTGTTGTTCATGAACGCGGCCCTGATCATCTTCTGGACCGCGTAGACCTCCTCGTTCGTGCACCTCGACGACGTGATCCCGCCGATCGAATTCCGCCCGTTCGCCGCCTGGATCTCGCGGAGCCGAGTTGCGGCAAAGGAGATCGCCTCCTCCCAGCTCGCCTCGCGCCACTCCTCGTCGATCGAGTCGCGAAGCAGCGGGGTGGTCACCCGGTCCTTGTGCGAGGCGTAGCCGAACGCGAAGCGTCCCTTCACACAACTGTGGCCCTCGTTCGCGCCGCCGTACTTGTACGGCACCATCCGAACGAGCTCATCACCGCGGAGCTCTGCCTTGAACACGCAGCCAACTCCGCAGTAGGCACAGGTGGTGAGCACCGTTCGGCTCGGCGTGCCAAGTTCGATGACCGACTTCTCCTCGAGCGTGGCGGTCGGGCACACCTGGATGCAGGCACCACACGAGACGCACTCAGAGGCAAGGAAGTTCGTCCCGCCAGGTGAGACCTTCGACGCGAATCCCCTGCCGTCGATGGTCAGCGCGAAGGTGCCCTGGACCTCCTCACAGGCGCGGACGCAGCGCGAGCAGACGATGCACTTGGACGCGTCGAAGGTGAAGTACGGATTCGACTCGTCCTTTGCTGCACCAAGGTGGTTCTCTCCGGCATATCCGTACCGGACGTCACGTAGGCCTACCGCCCCGGCCATGTCTTGAAGCTCGCAGTCCCCGTTCGCGGCACAGGTCAGGCAGTCGAGTGGATGATCGGAGATGTAGAGCTCCATCACTCCCCGGCGAAGGCGCTCGAGGCGAGCGGTCTGGGTTGAGACAACCATTCCGTCCGCGACAGGAGTCGTACACGAGGCGGGCGTGCCCCGCCGGCCCTCGATCTCGACGAGACAGAGCCGACACGATCCAAAAGATGCCAGCGAATCGGTCGCGCAGAGCTTGGGAACGTCAGTCCCGAGCATCGCCGCGGCGCGCATAACCGAGGTCCCGGCAGGAACCGTTACGCGTGCACCGTCAATCGTGACCTCGACGAGGTCCGTTGACGAAGACGCCGGGGTCCCGAAGTCGTGCTCCTTCAGCAAGGTCATCGAAGCGCTCCTAGTCGAAACGAGCCTATCCGCGATTTTCGAGAATTCAGGCGCCTGGTCATCGGTCGAAGTCCTCCGGGAAGTAAGAGAGCGCACTACGCACCGGCATCGGCGTCAATCCGCCCATCGCGCAAAGCGAACCATCGGTCATCAGCTCGCAGAGATCCTCGAGCAGTTCGAAGTTGGCTTCTCGTTCGACGCCGGCGATGATCTTGTCGATCACCTCGACGCCGCGGACCGACCCGACCCGGCACGGCGTGCATTTCCCACATGACTCCTCCGCGCAGAACTCCATCGCGAATCGAGCCTGGTGAGCCATGTCCACGCTGTCGTCAAAGACCACGATCCCTCCGTGACCTACCATCGCCCCGATCGCGGCGAATGCCTCGTAGTCCATCTCGACATCGAAGCGGCTAGCTGGAAGGTAGGCACCGAGCGGACCGCCCACTTGTACGGCGCGGACCGGCGCACCGCTGCGGGTCCCGCCGCCGAACTCCTCGACGAGTCGTCCGAGGGTGATGCCGAAGGCACACTCGACGACGCCGCCGCGAGCGATGTTCCCGCCGAGCTGGAAGACCTGCGTGCCACGGGAGTTGTTCACACCGAGCGCCGCATAGGCCGCGCCTCCCGCGGCGAGGATCCCTGGAATCGACGCGAACGTGAGCACGTTGTTGATCACCGTCGGCTTGCCGAAGAGCCCAGCGTGTGCCGGCAGCGGCGGCTTGGCCCGGACGATCCCGCGACGCCCCTCGAGGCTCTCGAGCATCGCCGTCTCTTCCCCGCAGATGTAGGCGCCGGCACCGACGCGAACGGCCAGGTCGAACCGCTTCCCGGATCCGAGGACGTTCTCGCCGACTAGGCCGTGCAGGTACGCCAGCTCAATCGCCGTGATCATCGTGGCGATGGCGTCGGGATACTCCGAGCGAATGTAGACAAAGCCCTCGGTTGCACCGAGCACGACGCCGGCGATCGTCATTCCCTCGATTAGGCAGAACGGATCACCCTCCATCAACATCCGATCGGCGAAGGTGCCTGAGTCGCCCTCATCGGCATTGGCACAGACGAACTTCTGATCGCTCGTCGCGTCGAGCACGGTCTTCCACTTGATGCCGGTCGGAAAGCCAGCCCCACCGCGGCCGCGAACCCCACTCGTCTGGATCTCCGCGACGACCGCCTCGCCGGGGAGTTCGAGCGCCCGGCGAAGCCCTACTAGGCCGCCTGCTGCCTGGTACTCCTCCAAGGAGACCGGATCGATGACACCGACTCTCGAGAAGGTACGCCGATCTTGACCTTTTAAGAACGGGATCTCCTCAGTCAGACCGAGCCCAAGGCGATGCCGACCGCCATCGATGAAGCCGGCATCGAAGAGACCCACTACGTCCGCGACCTGCACCGGACCGTAAGCGATGCGTCCCTCGTCGGTGACGATCTCGACGAGCGGTTCGAGAAAGCACATCCCCCTAGAGCCGTTCCTGACGAGTCGGAGCTCGATTCCGCGCCGCCCGGCCTCTTCCACAATGGCCTCGGCGACCTCGTCGGCTCCGACCGAACGCGCCGCGGCATCACGTGGGACGTAGCAGGTCACGCCACCTAGAGGACCGGTCATCGCGTGGCCCGAATGGATTCCACGATCGCGTCAAACCGCTCAGGTGTGACCCTGCCGACGAGTCGATCCTCGACCATCACCGCGGGTGAGAGCGCGCAGTTGCCGAGGCAGAAGACCTGCTCGAGGCGGACCGTGCCGTCACCGGTCTCCTCCCCGCACGCGATGCCGAGTGCCAACTCCGCGTGAGCGAGCAGTCCAACCCCCCCAACGGACTGGCAGGCCTCGGCGCGACAGATCCGAATCGTGGTGGCATTCGTCGCGCTCTGGCGGAAGTCTCCGTAAAAAGTGAGCACGCCATAGACCTCCGCGCGCGAGATGTTGAGTGCTTCGGCGATCGGACCAAGCGCACGTTCATCGATGTAGCCGAAATGCCCCTGTAGTCGATGGAAGATCGGTAGAAGTGGGCCTCGCTGCGATTTCTCCTCATCGATCAGGCGCGCCGCTTCGGCCTCGGAGTACGGCTCATAACGCCTCGCTTGACTGGCTTCCACCTGGGCCCTCTTCGAGTGTCATCAGGAGCAGAACCGCTCCATGGCAGGGCTTTAGCCTATAGGTACGCGGTCGAAGGTCCTCGAACGAGAGGGGCTCGTGCTACTCAGGTGATCCGGCGCCGACCGAGAGCATGATCGGCACCGACGTCGGATATTTACCTGTCAGGCAGGCGGTACAGAACCCAGGGTCACCGACGCCTATCGCCTCTTTTAGCCCCTCAAGACTGAGATAGGTGACCGAGTCGGCGTCAAGATGCGCAGCGATCTGCGACGGTTCGACCTGGGCCGCGAGCAGGCCGTCGCGTGTCGGCGTGTCGATGCCATAAAAGCAGGGCCACGCCCACGGTGGCGACGAGATCGCGAGGTGGACCTCGGTGGCACCTGCCTCCCGCAACATCTTGACGACCTGGCGGGTGGTGGTACCCCGCACGATCGAATCGTCGACAACAACGAGGCGGCGACCGTCGATGCTCTCGGGCAGCGGATTGAGCTTTCTCCGCACCGCCTCAACCCGGGCCTGCTGTGTGGGTGCGAGAAAGGTCCGACCGATGTAGCGGTTCTTCACGAGCGCCTGGCCAAAGGGGATGCCACTTCGCTCCGCGTACCCCTCGGCCGCTGGCACTCCAGAGTCGGGGACGCCGACGACGAGGTCTGCGTCGATTCCAGACTCCGCGGCGAGCCGCGCGCCCATCCGGCGCCGTGCCGCGTGGACTTCGCGGCCAAGGAGGCGGCTGTCTGGACGCGCAAAGTAGACGAACTCGAAGATGCAAAGCCGCGGGTCTATCCGCTCTGGTGGGAACGGGAAACTCGAATGCACGCCCTCGTCGTCAATAACGATCATCTCGCCGGGCTCGAGTTCGCGGACGAAGTGCGCGCCGACGATGTCAAGTGCCGGCGTCTCCGAGGCGATGACGTAGCCGATGCCGCTCGGCGTCACGAGTTCGCCAAGGCAAAGCGGCCGAAAGCCGTTGGGATCACGAATGCCAATGAGCCGCTTGGCGTCAATGACACCGAGCGAAAAGGCACCTTCGAGGCGGGGGAGCACCTCAGCCAAGGCTCGTTCCAGCTCATGGCCGTCCCCGAGACCAGCTAGGGCCTCCGCCGGGAAGGCATCGGCGATCAGCTCGGCGACCAGGTCGCTGTCTGAGCCAAGAACACCTGGCAGCATTCCCTGCGCCTGCTCCAAGGCGGCGACGTTAGTGAGGTTGCCGTTGTGGCCGAGCGCGAATCCCGACACCCCTACAGATCGAAACGCCGGCTGGGCGTTTTGCCACGTGGACTTTCCCGCGGTCGAGTAGCGCACGTGGCCAAGGCCGAGGCTGCCTTGCAGCGAGGAGAGCTTCCGCTCGTCGAAGACAGAGGTCACGAGACCCATGTCCTTCACGACCGTGAGCATCTCGCCGTCCGCTATCGCCATGCCAGCAGACTCTTGACCACGGTGTTGAAGGGCGAACAGCCCGTCGAAGACGAGCTCGGCAACTTGAACCCCTGGCGCGTAGACGCCGAAGACCCCACAGGCTTCTTTCACTTGATCCATTCTGCCACCTTGGCGCGACTTATCCGGCAACGCCGAAAGGCGCACTCGGTAGCCTTCTGCAGTCGGAGAGGAGCCAGTGGTGATCGATCTTCATACGCACTCGAGGTTCTCCGACGGCTCTGCAACGCCGACAGAGGTGATCGACCTCGCTGTCGAGGCGGGATGCACGGCGATCGCGCTCACTGACCACGACGGGCTGGCAGGTCTGACAGAGGCAGAGAACCGCGCCGCGGCCACCGGGATCGCATTCGTCCGGGGGTGCGAAGTCTCCGCGAGCTTCCAGCCGGGCTCGCTTCATTTGCTCTGCTACTTCGTGCCTGCCGAAGGGCCGCTCTCGAAAAAGCTGGCCGACCTCCGCGCGGATCGAGAGCGGCGAAATGAGCAGCTGCTGCAGCTCTTGAACGATCTCCGCATAGAGATCACCCGCGAGGAGGTAGAAGTCGAGGCAGGCAGCGACGTCATCGGCCGGCCGCATTTCGCGGCGGTGCTGATTCGTCACGGCGTGGTGGATTCGATCGAAGAGGCGTTCCAACGTTTTCTCGCCAAGGGGGCACCCGCGTACGTAGAGCGCGAGCACGTCGAGCCCGTTGAGATCCTCGAGCTCGCCGCCCGCTCCGGCGCGCTCACGTCGATCGCCCATCCGATGACCCTCGGGCTCGCTCCCGCCGAGCTCGACCGACTCCTTGATGACTATGCCGGCTCGGGCTTAACCGGGCTGGAGTCCTACTACTCGAGCTACGACGCCGACCTCCAAAAAGACCTCGTCGCGATCGCACGACACCACGATCTCGTGCCGACGGGCGGTTCGGACTTTCACGGCACATTCAAGCCGGGCCTTCAGATCGGGATCGGACGAGGCGAGCTCTGTGTTCCCGATGAGGTCCTCGACGAACTCCGATCTCGTCGCGCCTCCTAGGGCGGCGACCGTCTGAATCAAACCGCTCGGCGCGATCGTGACCGAGTACAACCTGGACAACTGATGTCGGCGATCGCCGACCGCGCCGGTCCGAGCAGCTCAATGATCAGCTAGCAGCTCCGCCTCGCTTAGCACTGCGGCGAGATCCCCGGAGTCGGAGAGGTGAAACGCCGCTTCATAGAGCGCGTCGGCATGCGCCGTCCCGTCATTTGGCGCAGCAAGCTCGGCCCGCCAGATGCGGCCAAGCTCACTTGCCAGCTTCGCCGCGTCGGCGCCCTCGGAGACCAGCGCCAAGAGCCCGCGTCGGCCTTCGAGTGGGAGCGGATCTCCGATCAGGCCGACGGCAGCCACCACCGCTGCCTCGACGCCATCATTGGCCGCACGTCCTGCTACGAGCGCAGGAACGCTGACACCGGAACCGATTGCGAAGCCTGCGGCCTGGGTGGCAGCGAACGCCATCGCGGCGAGATGGTTCTCACTACTTCTCCCAAGTGTGCGACAGGCCGCTACTGCCGCGCCCACTCGGCCGGCAGTGCCCGCGACTCGCCAACCGCGCTCGCTGTGCCGCTCACCGAGCGCATCGGCGATCCGTGCTGCGGCCTCGAGGCCGGCGACCACGCCGACGAGGAGATCAGCAGGCTCGACGTCCGCGGACTCTGCAACCGCGATGGCAGCCGCCGCGACGACGTCAGAGATCTGGCGCTCGACGCTTCTCGCGCCACCTGACAAGGTCACCTGGGCGGCGGCCGCGTTCAGCAACGCCCCGTATCCGGCGCCGAGTTGCACCCGCCGCCCCACAACGCTTGCTTCAGGGGTCGAGTTCAACGGCGATACAACCTCGAAGAGTTGGCCGAGTACCTCGTCGTCCCATCCGTCAGCGGCGCCTCGGAGCAGCTCGGCGATCGCCTCGACCGCCAACTCGACCAGGCCGCTCGAGAGCTCGCCGTAGGTCAAATTGGCGCTAAAGGTTGCAAGGAGGGAGCTCGGGCTCGGACCTTCCACCACGTCGCTCAAGCTCTCGCCCCCCTCGCGTCGCTAAGTGAGGCGGCGCCACCTCGGGAGGTGGCATCGCCGATCACCGCGCCGAGATCGGTCGGCCCGGTCGTTGCTCCGACCGCGAGCGCCGAAGCGGCCAGCGCCCCGCTCGCGCCGGGAAGCACCGGCTCGACGAGCGAGGTGAACTTCGAGAGCAACGCTTCGTCACTGAGCGGTCGCTCGAGGCTCCCGGCGGCCTGCAGAACCTCACTGACTTCAGAACGCCCGTCCATCCAAACGACGGTCACCGTTGCGGCATCGCGGGGACACGATGAATCGGGCATCAACTTCGTCTTCCCACGAAGCTTTACGACGCGGGCATCGACCGCTTTCTCGTCGGAGAACTCAGCGAGACCACCTCGTCCGTACAACAGGCCGACCGAGACACCGTGAATGGCACAAAATCTCGCTTCAAGTCCGGTTGTCGCCGTGGCGCGGCCCATCAACTCAGGAACGAGCGGATTGCAGGTGACAAGCACCTCGTCGATGGCATCGACATCGTCGCCAAATCGGCCGTGCAAGTTGACGGCCGCCTCGATAGCCGGATGCGCGACGATCCCGCAGGGGAACGGCTTGTAGGTGTTGTCGAGTAGTACGAGCCGACCGGCGATCGAGGGCGCACCAAGGATCGCAACGTCGTGGTCGTGCGCGAGCGCCGTGAAGTAGCTCGGCTCGCCTGCGAAGCAGTCGCCTCCGGTTCGCAGTCCTGCCCTGGCGAGCGCGGCCGCGAACAGCCCGTTCGACGCCGCTTTCCCGGCGTGAAACGGCTTGATCGGTGTGCCGAACGCCTCCCGGTGACCAAGCGTCATCTCCGCCGCGATACCAATCGCCGCGGCGAGCTGGGCTTGGTCGAGCCCCATCATCAGACCGGCGGCCACTGCCGCGCCGATGACGCCACAAGTTCCGGTGATGTGCCATCCGTCGTCGTAGTGCGAGGGCGTCATCGCAAGCCCTACCCGGAGCTGGGATTCGACCCCCATCGCGAACGCCATCAGGGCCGTCTCGGGAGCGACCGGTTCGAGGTTCCCCTGGACGTACCAGGCACCAAGTGTCGCCGCGCCCGGGTGGATGACGGTCGCCAGGTGTGTGTCATCGAAGTCGTCGAAGTGCGCAGCAAATCCGATCAGGGTCGCTACGTAATACCGATCGAGGAGGTCGTTCCTACCAGGGACACGCAGCTCAGAACCGCCGAGCTGCTGCCCGACGGCAACGAGCGCGTCTGCCTCGCGCGATCGAATCGCACCAACCGAGGTACCTACGACGTTCAGCAACGTGCGATGGGTCTCAGCGGTCTCCTCCGGACCCAGCCCGCGGGCGGCGCGATCCATCAGCGCCGCGACAAACTCCTCGAGGACACCCAACGTCTCCACCCTTCGACTCCGAAACGACGGCGCACCGACACTAATAGGAGACGATCAACGCCGCTTCGACCGACCAACGGCCCGCTGAATTCGCCTATGCCAAGATGAGACGATGTCGGGAGCGCCGAGTTGGGATGCCGGGCTCTACGCGCAACATACCGCTCACCATCGGGCCTACGACGATCATGTCCTCGATCAGCTCTCAATACTGCCGAACCTCAACGTTCTCGACATCGGGAGCGGGGCCGGGGATCTGACCGCAAAACTGGCGAGCCTGGTCCCTGGCGGCACGGTGGTCGGCATCGACGCGTCCCTCCCGCTCGTAGAGAGCGCGAGGGAGCGTTTTCAACACGACCACAACGTCGCCTTCCGGCATCTCCGGGCACAGCAGCTCGGCGAGCTCGACGTCACCGAGCTCGAGGGAGGCCTCCGGTCGGGGCCGCCGTTTGACCTCGTGATCTCCGTCGCCACACTGCACTGGGTGCCGCGCGACGACCATCCTGCCGTCTACCGAGCGATCTTCGAGCTGTTACGCGACGGCGGGACCTTCCGTGCGGATTTCGGAGGCGAGGGACAGATAAAGGATGTTCGAGAGGTGCTGAACGCGGTCGCAACCGAGCTCGGAGGCGCTGCGGACCCGTGGTACTTCCCCGCCGCCGAAGAGGTCGCGGCGCGGCTGATCGAGACCGGCTTTGCGATCGACGACGGCTTCGTCCGCCTCGTCCGACAGCGCCGGAGCGTGCCCGACGTCGAGGCCTTCACCGGCTGGTTGGAGAGCCAGGTTCTCATCGCCTATGAGCCGAGCCTGCCCGGTCCTTCCTACGCGGAGTTCCGACGACAAAGCCTCGAGCGTCTCGTCGAGCGAGGGACGCGCGAAGACGGGAGCTTCGACCAGGACTACATCCGGCTTGACCTGATGGTCACCAAACCGGACCACTAAGCAGCTATTCGCTGCCTCCCGGCGTAGACCGCACAGCTGCTACCGCGCAAGAAGCCGACGAGCGTCATGCCCGAATCCTCGGCGAGCTCCACCGCCAGGCTCGTGGCTGCCGAGACGGCTGCGACGATCGGGATTCCCGCCCGGAGTGCCTTCTGCACGATCTCGAAGGAGATTCTGCCCGAGGCCATCAGCGTCATATCGGAGAGGGGCAACTTCCCGTTCAACATCGACCAGCCAATGACCTTGTCGACGGCATTATGGCGCCCTACGTCCTCGCGGAGGCAGAGCACCTCGCCATCAGGGGCGATCAGCGCAATTCCGTGCAGCCCTCCCGTCGAAGAGAAGGCGCGCTGACCAGAACGCAACAGAGCCGGGAACGTGGACAACATTTCGAGCGGGATGACCGGACCCTTGCTGAGCTCCGGGTGTCCTGCGAGATGCACCGCCTCGATCGATGCCGAGCCGCACACACCACACGCTGAGGAGGTCATGACGAGCCGCTCGATGCTCGCGCGACCCGGCTCGCCCCGTAGCTCGGCGGTGACGACGTTGTAGCGCTGTTCGGCGGTCAGATCCTCGTCGAGGCAGTAGGCGATCTGACGGACCTGATCTCGACCGTCGATGACGCCCTCGGAAAGGAGCAGACCTGCCACGAGCTCGAAGTCGTGCCCTGGGGTCCGCATCGTGATCGCCAGCCGTGACGGGCCGCCTGGTCCTGCGAGTCGAATCTCGAGTGGCTCCTCGACGGCGAGCTGGTCCGTGCGACCAACCAAGCGCACGCCCTTTGGCTCATACACCGTGGCCGAGGTCGTCGGAACTCTGCCGCCGGTTATCGAAAGCGGCAACGAAGCAGGTGTTCGTGATCCAGGCTCGTTGACCTCAGTGGTGCTCACTAGTTGGCCTCGCCTTCGAGCTCGGTCGCGAGCGCGTCCGCGAGCTGACGAGCCTCTTCAACCGAGCGCCCCGATCTCGCGACCAGCCAACAAGAGATCGGCGCGGCGATCCGCTCGGACGCATGCGCGGCGACCCCCGCAAGTGCGAGGAGCTCCGCCACCTCAGCATCTGTTGGTGGCGGAACAGCCAGTGCCGCGCCGAAGCGCTCAATCCAAGCCGATCCGGAGGCAGGCATCACCAAAAGGCTACCCCCGACTGCCCTCTAAGCTGCTATCTGATCCGACGCCGGTGCTCTCGTTGCTCTCGGGGGTGGTGAATGTCAACTCGCGAACTTGGTGGTCTGCTCCTTACCGGTGGCGCCAGCACCCGTATGGGCCGGGACAAAGCCGCCATCGAGATCGATGGCGTCAAGCTCGCTGAGCGCACCGCTTCGCTCCTATCCGCCGTGACCACGCTCGCGTTAGAAGTCGGACCCGGAGTATCCACTTTGCCGTCCGTCCAAGAAGATCCTCCTGGTCAAGGTCCCCTGGCGGCAATTCTCGTGGGACACAAATCGCTCGTGAGGCGCGGGCTCTCACCGAGCGCTCCGTGCCTCGTCGTCTCCTGCGACCTGCCATTGCTAAGCGTCAGTGTGCTCAGGCGACTCGCTGACGCAGCAGGGGATCGCTCGGTGCTCCCGGTGATCGACGGTACCGCGCAGCCGCTTTGCGCCAGGTGGTCTGCACGCGATCTCGCTGCGAGCGATACCGCATTCGCCACAGGTGAACGATCACTCCGGCGTCTCCCCGAGCGGGGTACTGCCCTGCTCCTCGAGGAGTCACTGTGGGGAATCGATGCGTCGAAGCTCCGCGACGCGGACACCCCGGAAGACCTTGCCTCGATGGGCATCACGCTTGGCGCGGTGCCTGGTCCACGCCCCGCCGAGCCCGACGAAAGGCCAGCGCCCCGGGGGCGCCGGTAGGCTCAACTGCGTGACCTGGCAGAAGGGTGGATCGCTCCGGTGAGCGAGCTCATCGAACTCGACGAGCTTCGCGCCACGGTCCTTGCCCGACGAACACCGCTTCCCGCCATCACACTCGCGCCACGAGACGCTCTCGGGTTCGTTCTCGCATCGCCGGTGATGGCAACTGAGTCGATCCCGAGCTTTGCAAATTCTGCGATGGACGGGTATGCCGTCCGCGCGCTTGACACCTCACCCGAAGGGGTTCGGCTCGCGGTTGTCGGTTCGACCATGGCTGGCGAGTCGCCCGGGAAACTCGGCGCCGGCGAGGCGATCCGCATCATGACCGGCGCCCCGATGCCCTTTGGAGCAGACGCCGTCTGCATCCAAGAGGAGGCGACCGAGGATGGCGCCGGAGGCGTCGAAATCCCTGTCGCAATCGCTCTCGGGCGCAACGTCCGCTTTCCTGGCGAAGACATCTCGGCAGGCAGCCAGGTCTTCGCGGCCGGCACGGAGCTTGGCGCAGCACACCTCGGGGTTCTCGCCGCGATCGGCGAGCGCACCGTGGTAGTGCACCGACAGCCGGTGGTCGGCGTGCTCTCCACCGGAGACGAGCTCGTCGGCGATGGCGCACCGCTCGGGGAGGGAAAGATCCGCGATGCCAATCGCCCTGCACTTCTCGCGCTCGTCGACGGATCTGGTGCGAGGGCGGTCGATCTCGGGATAGTGGGCGACGATTCGAGCGAGCTGCTCGCCGTCCTCGAACGCGCCACAGCGAGCTGCGATGCGGTCGTCGTGAGCGGTGGTGCGAGCAACGGAGACCGGGACCCGCTCGCGAGCGTGCTCGAAAAGCTGGCAGGGTCCTCGCAGGTGCGCTCCTTTCACGCGGCGATCCGTCCGGCGAAGCCGTTCGTGTTCGGCGAGATTGGCGAGCGGTTCACCCCCGTGTTCGGACTGCCCGGAAATCCGGTCTCGGCGCTCGTCGCATTCGAGCTCCTCGCCAAGCCCGCCATACGGCGCCTCGCGGGCCACCGCGGTGTGGCGCGACCTACCCTTCGAGGAATCGCCGACGCCGAGTTCCTGCGACGCCAGGACGGCAAAGTGCACTACGTGCGCGCGACCGCCGTTGCGGACCGAGAAGGCGTGCTGCACGTTCGCCCCGCCCAAGGGCAAGGAGCACACATGCTCTTAGCTCTTGCGAACTCGAACGCACTCGTCGTCCTAGAAGACGGTGCGGGCGTCCTAGCTGGCGACGCCGTGAACGTGCTGTTGTTGTCACTCGACGCACTCTGAGCCCGCAGCGCAAACCCTGCGGAGGACGCCGGGCCGGAAGAGCAGATCTCCAAGGTCGGTGACAGCTCGGGAGTCTCAGGAGCTCAGCAGCTTGTCGACGACCGCGCCCGTCAATTTGCGGGGGGCGAATCGTACCGAGAGCGACGCCAGGCGGTTCGACATCCCGGGGATATAGAGACTCTTCGAACGCGCGAAGGCATCGAGTGCACCTGGAACCAAGTATGCGGCCCCTGGGGCGCGTGAAAAGACGCGATCGGTCAGTCGAGGCTCGCCCAGTGCGGACGAGAAGTTCGTCGCCACCGCACCTGGGCAAAACGCCAATACCGTGACACCAGAGCGCCTGCACTCCGTCGAGACCGCCTGTGAGAACGAGAGCACAAATGCCTTCGTGGCTCCGTACGTTGCCATCTGCGGAGTCGGTTGGAAGGCGGCAGTGCTCGCGACGTTGATGATGCCGCCTGCGTCTCGCTGGAGCATCTGCGGCAAGAACGCCCGCGTCAGATCGACGACCGCGGCGCAGTTGAGCTCCACGAGGTGGAGCACCTCAGCGGCAGGCACCACGGCAAGCGCCCCATGGGAGCCGAGGCCCGCGTTGTTGATGAGAACATCGATCTGTCTCGAGGCGTACGTCGCGATCAGCCGCTCGCGATCGCTCGGGTCCGAGAGGTCGACCCGCATCGTCTCAACCTTGACCGAGAAGGTGGAGCGGAGACGGGCCGCAGACGCATCCAAGACGTCGATCGAACGAGCAACGAGCACGAGATTTGCCCCTCTCTCGGCCAACGAATCTGCAAACGCGGCACCGATTCCCGAAGACGCGCCAGTCACCAGCACTGTGGTATCCCGGTAGTCGAAGGTCGTAGAGAGGCCGATCACGAAGATGTCGATGCGAAAACCATCACGAACTCATCATCGCGTTATCCGCACCACCGAGTGCGCCCTCCCCGCCTTGGACGAGAAATAGCTGACCGATCGCGCCGGGAGACGGGGCTGTCGCGTACCATCGGCCAGTGATGGGCAAGCCTGCGACCTCGACTTCGGCGTTTGGCGTTTCCAAGCGAGAGAACCACAACGCCTCTGGGTTCTACGCTCGTTTCACCGAACCCGAGCTCTCAAGCGACGTCACGATCTCGGCCGAGAGGGCGATCGACACCCTCTTCGTCGGTGATGCCAGAGCGATGGGCGAGGTCCCGAGCGCTTCTGTCGCGTTGGTCGTCACGTCACCGCCGTACTTCGCAGGAAAGGAGTACGAGCAAGCACTCGGCGAGAACGGGAGCCCCGCCACGTATCTCGACTACCTCGAGCTCTTGCGGGAGGTCTTCCGCGAGTGCGTCCGGACGCTTGAGCCAGGCGGGCGTATTGCGGTGAACGTGGCAAACCTCGGCCGGCGACCCTACCGGTCGCTCTCCTCTGACGTCATCCGAATCCTGCAAGACGACCTCCGCCTACTCTTGCGCGGTGAGATCGTCTGGGTGAAGCAGCGCGGGTCGGCTGGCTCGTGCGCGTGGGGAAGCTTCCAGCGCGCGAGCAATCCTGTGCTCCGGGATCTGAGCGAACGGGTGATCCTCGCGAGCAAGGGACGCTTCGATCGGGCCGTCTCGAGGCGGGAGCGGACGCGGCTCGACCTGCCATCGGCGTCGTCGATGACGCGCGACGACTTCATGGAGAACACGGTGGACATCTGGGAGATCCCACCCGAGCGGGCGAGCAGGGTCGGCCACCCAGCGCCCTTCCCCGTCGAGCTTCCGGCCAGGCTGATCCAGCTCTACAGCTATCGAGATGACCTCATCCTCGATCCATTCGTCGGCGTCGGCACAACTGCCGTCGCGGCGCTCCAAACCGGCCGACACTTCGTCGGCTACGACCTCGACGCCAGTTACGTCGCGACCGCGAACGAGCGTCTCGCTGTCGAAGAGCGGCGTCTCGGTGCAGCAGAGGATCGACTTGTTGTCACGAAACCTGCCCTGATCTCGCCACTTGTCACAGCCATCGATGAGGGAAAGTCCGCCAAAGACCTGGCGCGCCTCGCCCTTTCCTGCGCCGGCTTTAGCGAGATCGACGAGCACCCACATTTCCCTGGAGGCGTCGACGTCGCCTTCTCTGTCGCGGGTGACAACGGTGATCGGATCCTGATCGAGGTCGCCGGCGGCTTCACGAACAACCGTGGCGGACTCGCTCGCGCCGAGACCTTGTGGCGCATCATCGCGAAGGCGGCGATCCTAAACGAGCTCCCGGCCGGCCCGCTCATAGTGCTCACGACCGAGTTACCTGGCAGGAACAGCCCGACGACGGAGGCATTGCGGGTGGTCTGTGGTCCTGGCAAGCCGGTCACGGAGGTGATCGACCTCCTCATGCCAGATGCGGTGTCGAGACTGCGCCAGATCCGCGCGGATCATGGGCGAACAATCAGTGCCGTCGTCGACTCTGCGGCGGCCGAGCCAGATCAGCTCAGCGTGGCCGAGCCCGCGTAGCCGGCTGGATCGTCTGCCTTCTCCGCGGCGAAAATTCGATCGAGTCCCGCTGCTAATACGCCACCAAGCAATGGTGCGACGATGAAGAGCCAGACCTGCTTCAGTGCGGTGCCGCCGACGATCAATGCCGGACCAAGGCTACGAGCTGGATTCACGGACGTGCCGGTAATCGGGATCCCGACGAGGTGTACGACCGTCAAGCAGAGTCCGATGGCGATTCCAGCGACCGCGGCATGTGCGCCCTTGGAGCTGGCCCGCAACACGGTGAAGACAAAGAATGTCGTAAGAACCACCTCGGCCAGGAACGCTCCTCCGAGCCCAATGTGGATGTGGCTCGCAGCACCCCATCCGTCTGTCCCAAGACCCGTCTTCGATCGCGAGTAGAGCGGCGACGACGTGAATGTCAGCCACAACACGAGCGCCCCGGCGATGCCACCTGCGAACTGCGCGACCCAGTAGCCGATCGCTTCACGGAGAGAGATTCGACCAGCAACGAGCACTCCGATGGTAACCGCTGGATTGACGTGACAGCCCGAGACCGGCCCGATCGCGTAGACGAGCGACGCGAGCGTCAGCCCGAAGGCGAGCGCGGTGGCGACGACGCCTGCAGAGAAGCTGCTCCCTGTTGCGCCAAATCCGAACGAGAGCGTCGCAACTCCGACTGCGAAGTACACCAGGATTGCGGTCCCGAGAAACTCAGCGATGAGTTTGCGACGACTCATATCTCGCCCCCTTGCCAACAGCACGCGTAGGCCAAATTCACACCCTTTCAGGGCGCGGCGTCAAGGCCCGTAGCGAGTACGAACGTGAGCGCGGCACGAGCACGACTTCGACCACTCGTTCGGAGTTTCGCGCGCCTCGTCGTTTCCGCATGGCGCAGACGATGACGTCGACGCAGTGGCGCTGTGGGAAGCCGTTCGCCCACTCCGCCACCGCGTGACCTCCGCCTCAAGCAGAAACCAGCTCCGCCACGTCATCGGCCGCTTCGACCTCGGACGTCGCCGGTGCGATCGCGCTCCTCGGAGGTACGCACAGCATGGCGATCGCGCCAAGGACAACCACTGCCGACCCGACGAACACCGCCGGACGAAGTCCCTCCACGAATGCCGCGGCACTCTGGTAACCGCCGTGAGCAGCGAAGATGCCGGCCAGCACCGCTACACCGAAGACGCCACCGAGCTCTCTGATGGCGTTCGTCGTACCAGAGGCAATGCCTTCTTCTTCGCGCCGAACCGACGAGAGCACCAGGTTCGCGACCGGGGCAAAGAACAGCGACATGCCGATGCCGTTCACGATGAAGGCAGGAACGAAGTGGATGTAGGTCGTCGAGACATGCCCGACCTGAGCGGTCCACGCAAGGCCGATCGCCTGGAGCGCGACGCCAACGGCGACCACTCTGCGACCCCCGATGCGGTCCGAGAGCGCGCCAGCAATCGGGGCGACGAGAATCGGCATCGCTGTCCAGGGCAGAATTCGCAACCCAGCCTGGAGCGGTGTGTAGTGCTGCGCGGTCTGGAAGAACTGCGCAAGCAAGAAGATCGAACCGAACATCCCGAAGAACATGAAGAAGCTGGCGAGATTCGTCGCCGCGAATCCCCGCGACCGGAAGAGCCGCATCGGCAACATGGGCGCATCAGACTTGAGCTCAGCTCGCACGAAGGCCCCGAGTAGCAATACGCCGCTCGCAAACGACACGAGCACCTCCTCGGAGCTCCACCCTGCCTCGTTCCCTCTGACCAGACCGAAGACGACTGCGAAGAGCCCCGCGCTGACGAGGATGAGGCCGCGTAGATCGAGGCGATTCGCTCGGCCATCGTCGCGCTCGAGGCGGAAGTAGCCAAGCGGCACCAGCACCGCCCCGATCGGCACGTTCAGCCAAAAGATCCAGTGCCACGAGAGTCCCTGCACGACGGCACCACCGACAACCGGCCCGAGTGCGATCGCCAGGCCACCGATGGCGCCCCAGGCTCCAAGCGCAAGCCCACGACGCTCCGGGGAGACCGCGGAGGAGAGAATCGTGAGCGTCAGCGGCGTCATCACGGCCGCACCAAGGCCCTGCACCATCCGGGCGGCGACGAGCATCGAAACCGAAGGTGCGAGGGCGGCCGCCATCGAGCCAACGGTGAACACGGCGATGCCGATGAGGAACACCCGACGTCTGCCGAATCGCTCCCCAAGCGCGGCTCCCGTCAGCAACATCACGGCGAACGACAGCGTGTAGGCGTTGATCGTCCACTCGAGGCTCGAAAGCGATGCATGGAGTTGGACGCGAATCACAGACAGTGCCGTCGTGACAACCAGGTTGTCGAGTGATCCCATGAACAGCGCAACGGACGTAATGACAAACGTCCAGACGGTCTTCGACTTCGCAGTCACCTGCTGCCTCCTAAGTTGTGATTAATCACTTACTCTGCACCTTAAAAAAATTACGCCGGAGCTAGTCCGAGACAGGCGGCGACCCATGACTCGCCGATCTCGGTCGCGTCGAGCGCAGCGATGACGTTCAGCAGCATGCCTCGAGCAAAGAAGTTCGTGACCTCCTCCGTCGAGACGCCGGAGAGTACGCCGACATGCTCCCAAAGGTCGCGAAAGCAACGACGAGTCGTCGCGCCAATCTCTGGGTCTTGCGATGCCGCATACGCGTGCATCTGAATCTGGAGCAGATCGCGGTCAACGAGCAGCTGGCCATAGGCCGTACCCATCGCGACGAGTGCTTCCGTGCCGCTCAGTCCTTCCGCCGCCAGGGTGAAAGCGAGCGAGACGCGCTCGAACCCGCGCTCTACGAGCGCGATGAAGAGCGCCTTCTTGGTCGAGAAGATACGAAAGAGATACGGCTGGGACACCGCCGCGGCTCGTGCCACGTCCTCTGTCGAGGTGCCCTCGTAGCCGTCACGCGCGAAAACCGCCATCGCTGCTCCGAGGACCTGTTCGCGTCGGTCCTTCGCGGTCATCCGAGTTTGCGCCATGCGAATAAGATAGTGGTTACTCACTATCCAGGTTAAGTCCTTCTGCACCGGCGTCCTAACCAGGAGTTATGGCCACTAATCGAGGGTCGTCAGTCAGGACTGGCGCGCCGCGCCGGAGTTCGGACTGATCTGCAGACTGGACTCATCCACCGCCTGGAACGCGCTCGCGGGGATCGTCTTTAGCTCCGCGATCAATGCATCCGGCCACTTGTTGCTCGCTGCTCCTTGGAAGTACCAGTTGCTGCCGTTGTCGGCGAGTATCAGCCCGTACTGCTGCATCGCCCGGAGCACTACCTGGGCCTGGGTCGAGTACTTGGCGATGTCGAAACTGGCGCTAAGACGAAATCGCGCCCCCATCGGCGGCAGGGACGGGTCGTTGCTCGAGCCGGCCTCGTGACGGGCAGGCCAGATGTAGGCCTTGTCGGACATCTCAGCGGTCATCCGGATCGCGTGGGTGACCTTGCCAGACTTCACCTCGCTGTAGGTGAGCAGCCCGGGCAGAATCGGCAGCCCTGCGGCGTCCGCGGACGTCCAGCTGGCAGGACGAAGTGCGTTCGATCGCAGTTTCCAGACGGCCCCGGATCCGGCGGTCGAGCCCGAGCGGGAATACGTCGCGTCGTAGAGCTCGAAGAGCGTGCACGTCTTCGGGTTCACCATGATCGCGTGACGGTCGCCCGTCGAGGCGGAGCCTCCTTCGATCGGCGTGGAGGCACCGATAGGATACGGCCCTTTATTGCTCTCGTCGGCGTAGTCGAAGGTGACGTGCACCAGCGGGTGCTTCGGGTTGACGACCACGAACGGAATCCCGTACGGGGTGCTCGGATCACCTGAGGGCCCGAAATCGGGATGGAGGTTTGTCGAGGACGACGACATCGACGACAGCCACTGCGCGCTCATCGCGTTCACCGGTAGGTTCGTGATCGGGGTATTCCAGACGTTGTCGCTCGGAAACATCGGGCACCCTGGAGCGCCAGGAACCCGCGTACCGGCAGCTGGCGACGTCGCGGTCGCCGCGCTGTTCGCGATGGGCACTGCGGCGATCGACCCGACGGCAGCCAACACCGCCACACCACCCCCCGAGGCGTCGTCGCATTGCTGCTCGCCGGGGCCTTGGCCCCATCAGCAGTCGGCGTTCGAGCCGAGGTAGCTCGGCACGACGAGCACGAGATCGACATTACCCGGCTCGTAGGCCGTCTCGCCGCTCGGCAGGACCGTCGCGAGCTCAACACCGACCGTGCCGTGGGAGTCGCCGAACGCTTTGTCCCCAAAGACGTGTGCGATCGTCTTCGAGGACAGGTTGTAAACGGCACACGCGTTGCCGAACAAGTCGCGATGGATGATGTCGAGCGAGCTCATCTGGATGTCACCAGGAAAGAGCTCAGCAACTCGCAGTTCCGCGCGCACAAACGGCGTGCCTCGTCGGAGTGCGACATCGAAACCGTCCACCCTGCCCTTGGCAGTCGTGATGTAGGTGAACTCGAAGTTCGCCGTCGAATTTCTGACCGCTGGTCCGTAACAGTTCGGGGCTGCGCAGCCGTTGGTATCTGCTGGAAACGAACGGGCCCACTGGTGCATGGTGTCGCCGAAACCAGAGAGCCGCGTCTGGCTCGCCCAGACCGAGGACGGCAACGCGGTAAAGACCATCGCGCCGAGTGCGACGAGCACGACGAAGGCTCGACGACGTGAACGAAACGTCGCCGGAAGCCGTAGCGGGTAGGTGCTCATACGAACCCGAGCGTCGGGTAACTCTTCCCGAGCACTGCCTTCGACTCGAAGTTCAGCACCCCTTCGAGCACGGTCGCGTATACGGACCGGTAGTCGGTCGTGTAGATCAGATTCCCGTTGTCGTCGAGATTCGTGATGCTCGGGGCCTCTCCGTAGAGACCCCCGTGAACCGTGGGTCCGAGTACGAGCACGTTGCTCGCCGTCCCGTGATCGGTCCCATTACTTGCATTTGGCTGCACGCGCCGGCCGAACTCGGAGTAGATGACGACGGTCGTGTTTCGGCCTCGGGGTGATCCGGCAATTGAGGCCATGAAGCCGCTCAGTGCCCCGTCAAGTTGCGCGAGGTTCTGATTCTGCGTCGTCAACTCGCCAGAGTGCGTGTCGTAGCCTCCCTGGTTCACGGCATACGCGGTGGTTGGCGACCCTGCCCGGATCAGCTCGGACACGATAGCGAGCTGTGTCCCGACGTCGCCGACGTCTGAGGAGTAGGTAGGTGGCGCTTCCGTGCGCATCGCGTCGGCGGCGTCCTTTGAGACCTTGAGCATGTTGACGCCCGCCTGGGCTGCCGCATTGTCGAGTGCACTCACGCGCGGCGCTGGGCGCTGGAGCTCGTGGTAGTAGGCGAGGAAGCGTGCGTCGGCCTGGGGCAGCTGCCCCTGCGGCTGGGTCGTGTCCTGAAGCGCCGCAGCAGTGCGGCGGTCACCTGCCATCGCCGGCAACACCGTCGGCCCGATCGAGCAAGCCTGGAGCACGTCGTTGCCGGTACGGTCCAGCCACCTGCCGAGCCATCCCGAGGAGACATCCTCGCTGATCGATCCACTCTGCCAGATGTCCATCGACTGAAAGTGGCTGAGGCTCGCGTTGGGGTAGCTGACGCCACGTACGATCGCCAGCTGGCCCGCATCCCACACCGCCTTGAGAGCGGTGAGCGATGGATTGAGACCGAAGCCGTTGCCGAGCGAGAGTACCTTGTCGGGCGCGATCGCCACCGAGCCGCGTTGGGATGCGTAGGCCGAATCGCCGATCGGAATCACCGTGTTCAGCCCATCGTTTCCACCGTAGAGAGTGAGGAGCACCAATGTTCCCTCGCCGGCTGCGCTCGCGGCAGCCGCCTCGGCACCCTTGGCCTGTGTGCGAGGTCGTGTCGTAGTGGGACGGAGGGCGCGCGGCATGGCGGTCGCGGCGCTGACCGTGAGCGCCCCTGCCAAGAACGTCCGTCGATCTATCTCTCGGGGCATGGCTCCCACTCAGTTCGTAATGTTCTCTGGCGCGGTCAGCGCCAGCGGGACGAGACGGGTGAAGTCGTCACGGACGTGCTGTAACAGCGCATTGGTCCGGGGCGTCCAGTTTTGAATACCGAGCATCTCGCCGAGCACGGCGACGCGTGATCCTCCAGCGGTCTCTTGGATCGACGAGACGTGCGCGACCTCGCTGACGGTCTGGACGAAGTTCAACTGCGCAAGGCTCGCGGCGGTCGAGAGCCAGTACTCGTTGTTCCCCCAGCCACCCACCGTCGGCGGGTTGAAGGGGATCTGCCCGAGGTTCGTGAGCACCCAGAGCAGGTAGCCCGCGCCCCCTTTGCTCTTGAAGGACTCGGTCCGGAGATTCAGTCCCCGCATGATCCCGGCTACCCATTCGACCGGCTGCTTCACGAGACCCTGCTGGGCCCGAACCGAGGTGAAGTTCGGGTGCATGAAGATCGCCCGCAAGAGATTGGTCATGTTCAGGTCCGACGCGTATCCAGGCGCGAGGTCGCTCACGACCGGGTCGCTCGGCTTCACCGGGTACGCCAGAAAACTCCACATCCGAGCAGGGACCCAGCGGTGCGAGGCCTCGGTATGGGTCACGATACGAACGACGTCTTGTCCCGCAAGGTTCCCGCGGTGCCCAAGCAGCGTCTTTTCTCCAAAGTCGTGTGCCCAGGTGTTGAACTGGAATCGTCCGCTCGGATACGCGATCGACCAGCCAGTAAGCGCACGAGAGGCCTCGCGGACGTCTCGCTGGGAGTAGTTGCCGATTCCCATCGTGAACCGCTCCATCAGCTCCCTGCCGAAGTTCTCATTCGGCGACTGACGCTGGTTGGAGCTGAGGTCGAGCCAAGTCAGCATCGCGGGATCGAGCGAGAGCGCGAGCGCGAGCTCATCGAATGGCCCAGGGCCTTTGGTGCGGAGTATCTGGTTCTGCGTGTGCATGTAGATCGGCATGCCGACCTTTGAAATCGCGGTCGGGAACTGACCGTGCAAAAGCAGCGTCAGCTTCTCGCGAAGCGGCGTCGGTGTCGTCGCCATCTTCTCGACCCACCACGCAACGAGATTCACGTACTCGTCGTAGGTGTCTCCGCCATGGCCCGTGTTGAGCGCCTCGGCGCTTGAGAGATGCGGAAGGACGGGCGTGTTCGGGTCCGGCGCGGTCAGACCTGCAAGCAGCTCCTCAACGGTGTGCTCGTAGCCGGCGGCGGACCCTGCATCTAGCTGAGCGCTCGTCGCGCCGAATCCCGCGCGCCGGTACAGATATCCGATAAGTGCGCGATCGCTGCTCACATCTGCTCCGTACGACGTTTCATGTCAGGACGAATGCCGGCACTCCAGACCTTCTTTGGCGCAGGCGCCGCGGGTATCAAACCAGGTGAGCGCTCCACACCATCTCCAACGACACGTAGGCGGGGGAACTTGAGTACTTCCTCATCTCGAGATTGAGACCTTCCTACTCGCGAGGCCTGACGGGGCGCCAGCTAGTCGTGCGGCGCGACCGGCCCATCACGGGCGACAAAGCGCAAGTTCTGTACTCAAGGCCGGGTAGATCCAAGTATCCGAGCAATGGCGTGGCTAAACCACAGCGGGCAGACTCGCGGCGAGATCTGGCGCAACGGTGCAGACTTGGCCCGCAAAGAGGTCACCGATCAAGGGGGCGGACGTGAGCGAGAGCGCTGAAGTGGTCGTGGTGGGCATGGGTCCCGGCGGGGAGGACGCCGCGGGACGCCTCGCCAAGGCTGGACTTGACGTCATCGGCATCGACGCCGAACTTGTCGGTGGCGAGTGCCCATACTGGGGGTGCATCCCTTCCAAGATGATCATCCGGGCAACGAACCTCCTCGCCGAGGCAGGCCGGATCCCCGGCATGGCAGGCACCGCCGAAGCTCACCCCGACTGGACACCGGTTGCTGCACGCATCCGCGAGGAGGCGACGGACAACTGGGATGACGCCGTAGCGGTGAAGCGGTTCGAGGATGCGGGAGGCCGATTGGTTCGCGGCTGGGCGCGCCTCGACGGCGGGACCCGGGTCGTCGTCGGTGATCGCACCTTCGAAGCGAGCCGTGCCGTCGTAGTCGCGACTGGGACCAGGCCGTGGATCCCACCGATAGCCGGCTTGGCCGAGACGCCCTACTGGACCAACCGGGAAGCGATCGAGGCCGAGGAAGTGCCCAGCTCGCTCGCAGTGCTCGGTGGCGGCGCGATCGGGGTCGAGCTCGCGCAGGCGTTCTCACGATTTGGTGCGAACGTCATCGTCATCGAGGCGGCGCACTCACTTGTCGGTCTGGAAGAACCCGAGGCAGGATCGATGCTCGCCGAGGTGTTCGCCGCGGAAGGTATCGAAGTCCTCACCGACTGCGCGGTCACAGCGGTTTCCCATGACGGCGAGCGTTTCACGATCACGCTCGGATCCGGAAGAGTTGTCGATGTCGAAAAGCTGCTCGTCGCGGTGGGCAGGCGAGTCGATCTTTCCCGGCTGAATTCCTCCTCGATTGGGATCGACGAGAGCGCTCGAAGCCTCCCCGTCGACGACCACTTACGCGTGCACGGAGTCGACCGTGTGTGGGCACTCGGCGACATCACCGGGAAGGGTGCCTTCACGCACATGTCGATGTACCAGGCCGACATCGTCGTCAATGACATACTCGGCGGCGAGGTCGTCCCTGCCGACTACCGGGCGGTCCCGAGAGTCACCTTCACCGATCCAGAGATCGGCTCGGTAGGCCTGAGCGAACGTGATGCGCGTTCGGAGGGACTCGTTGTGCGCGTCGGCTCCGCACCGATACCAGAGTCAGCTCGTGGATGGATCCACAAGACTGGTAACGAGGGCTTCGTCAAACTGGTCGAGGACGCCGAGCGTGGGATCTTGGTCGGCGCTACCTCAGCAGGGCCCTGGGGTGGGGAAGTGCTCGGCCTGTTGACACTCGCGGTCTACGCCGAGATTCCGACGCATCGCCTCCGCCACATGATCTACGCCTACCCGACGTTTCATCGAGCGATCGAAACCGCGCTTGGCAACCTCGCCGAATAGCTGGCCAGAACTCGCATCGAGGAACGCCAGGACGCCGCTGAGCGCTTCGAAACCAAACGACGAGTCAGACCAGCTAAGAAGAACCGTGAAGGCTGGACAAGAGGTCCGCCCGGAGATGGCTCAGCGGCACCATGCAGGCAACTTGTGGCCCGGTAACATCGCTCCGACATGCGCATCGCGGGAGCCGTCCTCGGGGTTCTGATCGTGCTCTCGGTGTGGATGAGCGTCGTCGTGACCCTCATCATGGCCGCAATTCCGAGGGTGGCGCGTCAACTACGAGACCCCTACGTACCTCATCGCGTGGAACCTCGACGCCGTCCCGTCACTCTGGTCAGGACCTCGCCAATTCGATACGGCCGCAATTGGACCCGGGTGGTTCGTCAACCGCACACCTCAAAACCCAAGCGGCGAACGTCGGCCGCCAGGTGCCACAGACAGCCAACACTGACCGTGCTCAGTCGACGAAACTCGTCCGCTTCGCTCGCGCGTGCCGAACGACGGCAGGTCGCGAGCCGTCACCGACTTCCTGGCGCGATGGGCGCGCTCAGCCAGGCTTGGCTGCTTCGCGGACGCGCGCTCCCGCGAACGAGGCGCGCGACGTGAGTGCAGCAGACGGCGGAGTGGACGCGGCACCGGACCGAGATGACGGTGGTGGCGTCGACTCGCGGGCTCTCGCCGTCACCGCGAGCCGGAACGTCGATGTGGGAGGAGCGCCGGTCCGTCGGGCACTCCCACAACGCGGGCGCCGCACCGTAGGCGCGTGGTGTTTCGCCGATCACATCGGGCCGATGCAGACAACCGACCACCACGGTCTCGACGTCGGACCTCACCCCCACATCGGCCTACAGACCGTCACCTGGCTGGTCGAAGGTGAGCTACTCCACCGCGACAGCCTCGGCTCGGAACAAATCATCAGGCCTGGGCAGCTCAATTTGATGACCGCAGGCCAGGGCATAGCCCATGCCGAGGAGTCGACCGGCCACTACCAGGGACCGCTGCACGGCGTTCAGCTCTGGATCGCACAGCCTGATGCGACGCGTCATACCGCTCCAACTTTCGAGCACTACGACGAACTTCTGACCCTCGACCTCGACGGCGGCGTCGCAACCGTGCTCATCGGGTCCCTCGAGAGCGCGAAAAGCAACGCGCGCCACGACACCGAGTTGGTCGGCATCGAGCTTGCGCTTGACCACCGCACCACCGTTCCGCTTCGCGAGGAATTCGAGTACGCGCTTCTCGTCATGGAAGGAGGTCTGCGCGTCGACAACGTGGCGCTCTCGGGTGGCCAGCTCGGCTACCTCCGCGCCGGACGTGGCGAGGTGGCGATCAACGTCACGGCGTTCACGCGGGCGATGCTGATAGGCGGAACCCCGTTCGAAGAACAGATCCTTATGTGGTGGAACTTCGTGGCCCGGACGCACGAAGAGGTCGATGCCGCGTTCCGTTCGTGGGAGCAAGCCGATGACCGGTTCGGATCCGTTGCGAGCTCGTTGGAGCGCATCACGACGAGCAGCCCGCTTTGGCAACAGAACGGTCGAAGCTGACTCATCCTCGACAAGTCGCGTTCGAGAATGCCACGACGGCCACGCTTCGAGTTACCCAACCCTTCGATCCCGAACCGGGCAGACCGAGAACAGAGAACACGCTCACTTGAGAGAACCAAGGCGGGCGTGGCTGTGCGCGGCGGGCGCCCTCCTACCTTGCTACTGCGGCGCTATTGCGGCGCTATTGCGGCGCCTTTCGGAGCTTGAAGATCGCACCGGTCGGATCGGCGACGGTCGCCAGCTGGCCGTAGGGCGTGTCTTGGGCCTCGTCGACGACCGAGCCACCGAGCGCCGTCACCTTGGCGACTGCTGCAGCGACGTCCTCGACGTCCCAGTAGACCGACCACTGCCCCGGCGAGCCCTCGGGAAGAAATGCCGAGGCGTCCATGATTCCTGCCACCTCCGCCGTCTGGTCAGTTGGTACCAAGGTGGAGTATCGGAACTCATCGCTGTCACCCATCACGTTCGAGTCCAAACGGAACGTCGAACGGTAGAAGTCCACAGCAGTTGCGAAGCTAGAGGTCATCATTTCGAACCAACTCGGCGCTCCGGGCTCTTCGAGGACGGAGAAACCCGCAAATGCGTGCGGCTCCCAGACCCCGATCGGTACTCCCGTCGGATCAATGAGCGTCGCCTGCACACCGAGATCGGCGACCTCCATAGCCGGCTGAACCACCTGAGCACCAGCGGCCTCGGCGCCTTGCAACGTCTTGCCGATGTCGTCGGTCGCTAAGTAGATCTTCCAGGTGTTGTCCGCTGGCACGTCGCCCATGTCACCCATGCCACCAGCTACCGGAGCGCCTTGGCGAGCGAACATGAAGTAGCCGCCGAACTCCGGCGAGGCCTCAAGCGCTTCCCATCCAAAGAGCTCGCTGTAGAACTTCCGGCTCCCTTCCACGTCAGACGTCCAGAGGTCCGCCCAACACGGAGATCCAATCGGTGCGGCGTCACGACTCGGCATAGTCACTCCTTACTCGTTCCAGTGCCAAAGTACAGCACTCGGGAAACGGCCGCGAGTGGGGAATTGCTGCGGCCAGCGGATGCTCGACTTGGAGGAGCCACCATGGCCCCTCCAAGGCGACGTCGATTCGGCATCTGAGCGAGACGTGAATGGCTAACCGGGCGGTCCCGACTGCAGCACGACCGTCGTGGTGTGACTCGTCCCCGAGCTGTCCGTCCAGCCCAGTTCAACCTTGTCGCCAGGGTGCAGCGGCACGAGCAGGTGGGTGAGCGTCGTTTGGGAGTCGACGGTCTGGCCGTCGAAGGAAGTGATCACGTCTCCAGCGACCAACCCTGCGTTCGCTGCAGTCCCACCGGCTACAACGCCGGAGATCGTGGCCCCTGAGGTGGTCGATCCACCCGAGCCCCCGAAGTAGCCGCCGATGCCACCCGCGTCTGACGCAGGCGACCCCACCATCACTCCGAGAAACGCCGTCGCACCGACGTGAATCGTGCTCGTACCCTGACCCGATTCGATCTGCTTGGCGATACTCTCCGCCTTGTTGATCGGTATCGCGAACGCCTCCGTGGGTTGTGACTGCCCTGAAAACTCGAACGTGGATCCGTTCGAGCCTGCCGTATCGATGCCGAGTACCTGACCAGAGCTGTCCACAAGCGGACCGCCCGAGTCACCCGGCTGGACATCGGCGTTGACACCGATTAGGCCAGTGAGCTGCTCACTTATGCCATCTAGTGCGTCCGATGCATTCACCGACTGGTTGAGGCCCGTGATCGAGCCACCCGCGCTCGTCGGCGTGCCCCCCGTTCCTCCGGCATTTCCGACCGCCACGATCGCCTCACCGACGGTGGCGTTCGAGGAGTTGCCGATCGACGCAGTCGCTAGGCCCGACGCGTTCTGCAACTGGATGAGGGCGACGTCAGCACTGTCGTCGTAGCCAAGAACCGTGGCTGTGTACTTCTTTCCGTTTCCAAGGTCCGTGACCGTGATCGACGTCGCGCCGTTGACTACGTGGTTGTTGGTGAGCACCTCACCGGTGGAGGTGAGCACGATCCCTGTGCCCGCGCCTGCTGCATGCTGATAGCTGAACGTCGAGTTGACGTCGACAATCCCAGGGGTGACCTTCGCGCCGATTGCGCTCACGTTGGAGGGGGCTCCGCTGCCTGCAGTCGGCAAGGCCGAGCCCGATCCACTCGACGAGCTGCCTGATCCAAAAGAACCTCCCGAGCCCGGACCGAATCCGCCGCCAAACGGGTTGCTAGTACCGCCATTCGTCGGACCTCCTGAGCTCGGCGTGCTGACACCGCCTGAAGGGACGCCACCGTTAGCCGTTGTCGTAACCGTTGACGTAGCGCCTTCCACAGCGATGCCGATGCCGATGCCGGCGCCCGCCGCAGCCAGCAGGCTGACTGCGCTGAGCAGTATCGGGACTCGACGCCGCGATGCGCGCGAACGCGACGCCGGCTCCCCGCCGGCCGTGGGTCGCTCGGGGGACCCCGGAGCCCACTGCGCAGCAGTTACCCCGGATCCGTCCACCTGGTTCTCTACTGTCGTCGGGACCCACCAACTCTGTTCGGGTATCCAGGAGGTGTCTTCGTCGTCTGCGTTCATATCCATGGCCAGCTCCAGTTCGTTCAGGCCTACAGAGCCATTTAACCGGCACTTGTTGTGAATCGTGTGAGAGCTTCCTGAGAGCTTGCGGCGAGTACCCGGCCTCGTCGTACCTCGGCTCGCGCGGTTCGACCCACGCTTTCGTGGCACCTCCGCTGAGCTGACGGCGTCCTCGAGCATCGGCGCCAAGGGCTAGCCCTCGCGCCATCCGACGCCGAGTGCCACGGCTGCGAACCCTGCACCGGCAGCGGCCATGAGGAGCTCCAAGCGAGAGAGTGCCGCCAGGTAGAGGGCCCTCGGGTCGGCTGGATATGTGCCTCTTCAAAAGATTCAAACGGGTGCGGGCTCAAACAGAGGCGTCATCCCGGGACGCTAAGTCAACCCGTTAGCCGACCGCGTGCGCACTGCGAAGACCGCATAACTTGCCGGGAATTTCTTCGCCTCTCGTACGTGAGCGGGGCAGTTGGCACCTGTTTGCAGCCTCGCCTCGGGCTCTCGCGATTCGACCACGTCGCGGCTACACAGCCACGAGCGCACTTAGGCGAGCTGCACCTGCGTCCACAAGACCCGTACGAGCAGCGCGCCCTTGTGGTTCGCGATGGCGACCTCTGACAGCAGATGAGCGACCGCTTCTATCGGTCCCTCCGGTGGGACCGTCGAAGAGCCGATCGCATGCGCGATCTCAACGCCGCACGTCATCAACTCAAGCGTCCGGGTCGGTAGGTAGGGCAGAAGGCGCATGCCGCCGAATTGGGTACCAACCAGCGCATCGTCAGGTGCTGCATGCACAGGTGCGAGAACCTGGGCTGCCAGATCCGCCACGATGCTCGCCGGGTCACCACTTTGCAGTCGCTCGAGTGCCTCGGCGCCTCGGCGCTGAATCCCAGCAGCAGTTTCTGCGTCCACCGGCTTGCTCCGGACGAAGTAGCCAACCGTGTTGTGTATCTCCTCTACTTCAGCTCCTGCGGCGAGGAAATCTCGAGTAGTCGTCAGCGGACGGCTGCCCTGGGCGGCGACTGCCAGCACGCTCTGGGTGCCACGGGCCGGCAAGGACCATTGGTCCGAGGTGACCTCGGATACCACCTGTACGTAAAAAGCGACAGCTTCGTCGAAGTCCGATCTTGGCGTTCCCACACTCTCTCCCCACTCAACCTACGACACCAGCAATCCACCGATGTCACGAGCCACGCAATCTGACTACTGCAATACAACTCGACCGATTCCAGCTAGTCGACGCTATACAAAGCGCACCCTCTTGGATCTGCCGATGACGCTAGAGCGGAGGCGCCGCACCGGGACGAAGGCGGCAATGCGATGCACCCGCGTCGCGGGAGGTCTTCGCTGGCCGACAAGGTCCCAGGCGCCGAATCGATGCATCGAATTCTCCCGCACGATCCGACGCGGATCGTGCGAGTGACTCAGTGCTATGTGCCCAGCCTTCATTGGCGCATTACTTAGACCGAAGTGGTCATCCCTGAATCGTCCACTTCCACCGACGGAGTCCACATCACCTCATCCTCAACACCTTCCTTGGAAAGGCGGGTCGTATTGAGTGAGGAGATGATCTGATCGACCGACGCGCCGTCAAGACGACCTGCCTTCGGCACGACGAGCGTGTCCGGGAACTCCTGACGGATTTCCTTCATCAAGAACGGCTCTTCTGGCTCGATGCCAGTAGCGAGGTTCTTCGCCATCTTCAGCAGTCTCCGACGGACTCCGATGATCTCGCGGTCAGAAGCAACCAGGTGCTCGCGCTCTCGCTTCGCGATCGCTCCCCACTGGTGCTCGATCATCATCAGGTCCTGGGTCGGGAAGGGCACCACACCTGAGTAGTTGAATTGGCGCTGCAGCACCGGGTCGTGGCCGTAATCGTTGTCCTTCCGCTGCTTCGCGAGGTACGTGCCCGGCTCGTGCAGCGGGAAGACGAACCCACCGAACTTGTAGTCGTAGAGCTCCTTCTCGGTGAAGCCTCGACGGGTCCAGCGCAGGCGGAAGTGGTT
>DATCDR010000113.1:0-25445 GCA_036510575.1 Acidimicrobiales bacterium
ACCGGAGCGTTCCGCTTCGGGGATCAACGCGCCATGGCCCTGGCCGGTGCACTCTGCCTCGTCGTCCACGCCGTCACCGGCTTCACCAACAAGAGCCTTCGCGGGCAGGTGGCCGGACTCCTCGGCAGGGACTACAGCTCCTCGCAGATGAGCTATGACCTCCGCCGCCTGCGACTCCACGGGCTGATCGCCCGAACACCGGGCACGAACTCCTACACCGTTACTGCCGAGGGCATCCGCGTCGCCGTCTTCTACTCCAAGCTCGAGGCCCGGCTGTTGCGACCACTCCTCGAAGCCGACAAGCCCCCAGCACCTCTCGAGCTCCGGCGCGCCCTTGCGACGGTTGAACGCGTGATGGGGGACTACGTCACGAACGCCCGTCTCGGGGCAGCAGCTTGAAACTTGTCACAGAATCCAGAGACTGGTGGACCAAGAAGTTCTAGGGGCGAACGTCACATGTTTCACTTCTCACGACGCGAGGAAACAAAGAGATCGTCCCGCCACCGGACTGTCTGTCTCGTGGGACGTAAGGTCCCAACGAGTGCGCACCAGCTCACCTATGGGTGCTCGCCGCGTGGGCCCTTGGCGGGCTCAACTCCTGACCTTGGTGGCCACCGTGGGTCGCCGCGACCGGCTCCCCGGACGACGGGGCGCTTGTCGAGATCGCACCCTTTGACGCTGCGCTCTTCAAGCGTTCCTACGACACGGCGCTCGACCACATCGACGCTGCGGACAGCCGAGAACCAAGACCATTAGTGACCCGTCAGAGTGACGCGCGGGTGTGCTCGGCGACTACCAGCCGATAGCGCGCCGGTCGACTCAGCTCTCGGCCGCACTGCAGTGCCAGACGAAGGGCTCCGGGCCCTCGTTAACCGAACGACCGCCGGGATCGAGTGCTTAGGTTCGACGCCGCCGTGGTCCTTGACGACTTAGTGGCTGCCGACAGCGGTTCCCAAAAGCCCGAGTTGCTCAGCAAGCATCATCCGGTCGGAGTAGACAGACGATCCTTCGGTCTCGGACAATCCGACGACTCGGCCAAACCTGATCGAAATAACTACGCGAGTGCAGCGTCGAGGCTGATCTCGACGCCGGTAAGGGCCTTGCTTACCGGGCAGCCCTCTTTCGCACGTTGAGCGGCTGCGACGAATCCCGCATCGTCGAGTCCATCCACACTGCCTCGAACTGTGAGCACGATACCGCTCAGTCGAAAGCCACCTGCAGGATCGGAGCCGAGGCTCACGTCGGCTCGAACGTCGAGGTCTCGGGGAGTTCCACCGGCGCCCGCGACCTCAGCCGAAAGTGCCATCGCGTAGCACGCGCTGTGGGCGGCTGCGATGAGTTCCTCGGGACTCGTCACCCCTTCCGCGTCGTCCGCCGCACGGCGCGGAAATGACACGTCGAAGCTGGCGACACCAGAGCTCATGAGCGCGACGACCCCTCCTCCTTCTTGAAGCGTTCCGGTCCAAGCGGTCTGTGCGGTGCGAGTGGGCACGGATTTTCTCCTTCTGTCGGAGCGAACATGTCGGACTGTGTTGCAGGGGCAGTCGCAAAAGATCCCCCGGTGCATTTAATCGGCTCCGTGCCGCGGCAACGACATCGATCGCTCTCGCGCCCTGAAACTGGCGCAGCGCACCAACGGTGGTGCTCGGCACTGGGTCGACAGACGTGCACCGTACCGGCAGGTTCGGCCCAACCGCTTCAAATCGCGCGCTCGTCAGCTCGGCGTCTCGTCCTCATGCTCGCGCGTAACGGGCTGGTCATCTTCTGGATGGCGTTGGCGCATGCCCAGCACCTTTAGAAAGGCTCTGCCGGCCAGTCCGGGTCGATGATGCTCTTTGCCGTCCGAGCCATGACCGAACCGGCCGGACGACTGACCAAACCCGCTCTCGCCGGTGAGGCCCGGGAGCGAAAGTGTGTTCGGCTCCTCGTACTTCGGCACCTTGCGAAGGGGGTGTCTCGGCCTACGTGGCTTATCGTCGTCTGAGCCCATGGGGTAATCATGCCCGACGAACGGGCCGGCCTCGTGATGAAACAGCAAGACGACCGATGACTAAAGCCGGTCAACTCGATCATCTTCATCGGAATGAGACCGGCTACGGGACCAAGTTCAGCGAGATGCTGATCCCGATCCCTGTCGCCGATCAATTACTTCCCGATGTGCACGCGGTCGTTCACTGATTGGTCCCACTCGTAACTGAACGCCAGTCGCTCGTGCCTCGAGGACTCGACGCGCAGCGAACAGGGCTCACCGGAATATTCAGTTACGACGTGGGCAATTCTGATCGTTCACGCCAGAGATCAGCCCTTGGCTATCTCCGCTTCGATCTCGAAGAGGGGCACCCGGATGGTGACATTCGCCCGCTCCTTTTGGAGCTCGGTGAGCGCAGTCATGTCCTTGTTTCCCCATCCCTTCAGCATCGCCTCACCGAGGTCGTCGTTCGCGAGCTGGGAGATGTGAACCGGGACGTGCAGCTCCCTCGCGAGCTGGGTGGCCAGACTGATGTCCTTGTGGGCGAGTGCAACACGAAATCCAGCCTTGTCAACGTCGCCGGTTAGAAAGCGCACTGCGTCGAACGGGCGTCGTGATCGCCCACCGGCACCCTGGCGGATCGCCTTCCAGAGAATGAGCGGTTCGACGCCTGCCGCGACGCCGATCGAGAAAGCTTCGGCGAATGCCATTGCCATCGACTGGCCGGCAAGGTTATGCACAAGCTTCGCGATCGTGCCGGCACCAATCTCACCGACGTAGACCTGCTGATCGCCCATCGCCGCGAGATAGGGCCGGATCGATTCGAACGTGGCCTCGTTACCACCGACCATGAAGACGAGCTTCCCGCTCTCTGCTCCGGCCTCGCCACCGGAGATAGGCGAGTCGATCACCTCGACCCCCTTCTCGGCGAAAATCGCGTGCAGGCGCTTCACCACGCCTGGCGCGTTGGTCGACAGGTCGACGAACACCTTCCCCGGGGTGGCGGCCTCGATGAGACCGGCCGGTCCAAGCGCGACCTCCTCAACGTCTCGTGGCATCGGCAACGAGGTGAACACCACGTCGCACTCCGCCATGATCTCGGCCGGCGTAGCCGCGAAGGTCGCTCCGCGACCGAGGTGCTCGTCCGCCGCGTCTTTTCTCACGTCGTTGACGACGAGCTCATAGCCCGCCTCCTGCAGGTGCCGAGCCATGTGCCGGCCCATAGTCCCGAGCCCGATAAATCCGATTTTCATCCTGATCCCCCCTGTTCGCCGATGCCTCAAGTTTGCCCGCGCAACTGCTCCCCTGCTCGCGAATCATCGTTTCGCGACTCGGTCGGTCTCGAGGCACCCCTGATGTGGAGCCTGCCGTTCAGCTACGCCACAATTACAACGACGTCGAGGTAGCGTGCGCGTCATGGAGACGCCCGAGCACGATGGCACCAGCAGCGTCACGATGCGACGAGGCGCTCTGATGCCGATCGTCGGATTCGGGACCTGGCAGATTCAAGGCGATGCCGCACGCCAAGCGGTATTGATTGGCTTAGAGGCCGGTTATCGCCACATCGACACCGCGACGGTCTACGGAAATGAGCGCCAAATTGGCCAGGCGCTCAAGGACGGCGAGATTGACCGTGACGAGCTGTTCATCACTACCAAGCTCCCCGGCAACGCGAAAAACGTCAGGGCCACGATCGAGCAGAGCCTGACGGACCTCGGCGTCGACTACGTCGACTTGTGGCTCATCCATTGGCCCCCGGCAGAGTCCTATGGACCAACGGGCAATTCGTCGCGAGCGCTGTATGAGTCGATGCTCACGCTCCGCGACGAAGGGCTCACTCGCGCGATCGGTGTGAGCAACTACAGCATCAAAGAGATCGATCTGCTGACAACAGCGACGGCGGATACGCCTGAGGTAAATCAAATTCCTTGGAGTCCCTACCTCTACGACGAAGCTCGCGCGCGCGATCTCACCCTCCGGGGCGTAGTCCTCGAGGGATACAGCCCCCTCAAGACGAGCCGACTCGACGACCCCGCACTTGAGGAGATCGCCTCGAGCATCGGCGCAAGTACCGCTCAGGTCGTGCTTCGATGGCACGTTCAGCACGGCATCGTCGTGATCCCAAAGAGCGTGCACGAGGGGCGCATTCGAGAGAACTTCGACATCTTCGGCTTCTCCCTAAGTAGCGACGCGATGCAAAGACTCGATGCTCTCGCGAGTGATGGTGTTCGAGACAGGTAGGCGCGACTCGAGGGCAGGAAGGGTCGGAGTGCAGCAGTCACTCGTCGTGGATGCCGCATCTGGCGGCGGCGCGGACGGCCACCATCGCCGCCAGAATCGCCCTCTGAACTGCGCTGACGCGACTCTCGATCCCCTGGCAACGGCTGCGACGCCTGTTAAGTTGGGTGCCCGAGACTCGGGAGGGAGCGTCGTGAGCTTGACCGCCGTCCCAACGTTCGACCAGGTATGACTTCTACGCTTTCCAATCGAACCGACGTGCTCGCCCGCAGTCCGCGGTCTTCGCTGCTCCCAATCAGGAACTCCGCTTGTCGGGGCCTCCGAGCCTCAAGAGGGAACTCCGACTCCCAATCGCCCGGCGTTCACCGGTGAGCGAGAGCGTCCGCGTATCTGGAATCGCGGCGCTCGATCGCGCGACGCGCCCACGTAGCGTGGCAATTGTCGGAGGATCGGCGGACCCCTCCCGCATTGCCGGCCGCCCCGTTAAGTTCCTCCGACGCGGGCGCTTCACCGGAGAGGCCTACCTCGTCAATCCCAACACACCAGTAGTCGAAGGATTCACCAGCGTCGCGAGCGTCGAAGAGTTGCCGCACCCGCCGGAGGTCGCGTTCGTAGCAACTGGGGCGAGGGCCGCCGTCGGCGCGGTAAAGGAGCTCTCGGCGATCGGAACTCCGGTAGCGATCGTCCTGGCCTCGGGCTACGCCGAGACTGGCGCCGAAGGAGTTGCTTTGCAGCAGGCGCTCCTCGACGCCGCCGGCCCAATGCGCATCGTCGGCCCGAACACGCTCGGCGTGATCAACCTCTCCGACGGCGTCTACCTCTCCGCTAGCGACGCGCTCGAAACCCCCGGCCTCGAGTCCGGTCGGATCGGAGTCGCGTCCCAAAGCGGCGGCATCATGGCATCGTTGCTCTCGCGGGCCGCGGGTGCTGGTGTCGGCTTCTCGAAGCTGTTCGCGACGGGCAATGAAGCCGACATCGAGGTCTCCGACTGCGTCGAGTACTTCGCCGAGGACGAAGAGACAAGCGTCGTCGCGCTCTATCTCGAGACATTGCGCGACCCCGACCGCTTCCTCGCCGCCGCACTGCACGCGGCTCGTCGAGGGAAGCGACTGGTGTGCTACAAGGTCGGCCGGTCGGTCGCCGGCGCGCTCGCGGCGACCTCGCATACCGGCGCGCTCGCTGGCAGCGACCGAGTCTTCGACGCATTCTTCGAACGGGCCGGGATCCTACGAGTGACTCGCTTCTCCGAGCTACTCGAGGTCCCGGCTGCGCTCGCCACGAACAAAACGATGCCAGGCCGGCGGATCGGTATCCTCACGACCACCGGCGGAGCCGGCACGCTGGTGGCTGACGCTCTCGGAGCACTCGGCTTCGAGCTGCCGCAGCCGAGTGCAGCTGTGGTCGAGCGGCTGACCGCCGTCCTTCCCGACATCGAGCTCGATCTCGCACACAACCCGATCGACCTCACTCTCGCGGGTATCCGCGAAGAGGTCATGGTCCCCGTCATCGAGACACTGATCGCAAACGACGACTTCGACGCGATCGTCGTCGTCGTTGGCGCCTCGGGTGTCGCGCAACCTCGGCTCGTCGCCGATCCCCTCATCGCCTGCGCCGCGCGACCCGGAGCCAAGCCGATCTTCGCGTACGTAAGCCCGCACATCCCCGAGGTACTCGCTCGGCTGAACCGCGAAGGTGTGCCTGCATTCGAGGCGCCGGAGGCCTGCGCCGCAGCGCTCGATGCGCTCGTCGAAGCGCGAGCCACACTGCCGGCGACCCGTGAGATCGCACCGGATCCGTTGGTAGCGACGCGGGGACGACTGCTCCGAGAAGACGAGGCGAAAGGGCTGCTTGCGTCCTACGGAATCGCGAGCCCACGGCGCGCGGTAGCCGAGACACCCGAGGCGGCCAGCGTTGTCGCGGGAGCGCTCGATGCTCCCCTCGTCGTAAAGGTGCTCGCCGAAGGGATCGCCCACAAGAGCGACGTCGGCGGCGTCGCTCTCGGCGTTTCGTCTGGCGACGTCAGATCCGTCGCCGCAACGATCGTCGCACGCGTCCGCGAGGCGGTGCCGAGCGTGGTGCTCACGGGCATACTCGTCGAGGAGATGTGCAGCGGGACCGAGATGATCCTCGGGATGGTGCGCGACCCAGCGCTCGGACAGACGATTCTCCTTGGCAGCGGAGGGATAGCCGCGGAACTGCTGGGGGATACGGCGCTCGCGCTGCCGCCCCTTAGCCACGATGAGGCACGAGCGCTCATCGGTCGTCTCCGACTCGCGCCACTGCTCGAAGGGGCACGCGGCCTGCCACCAAAGGACGTCGACGCCCTCGCCGCGGTGATCGTCGCCTTCAGCCGATTCGTGATAGATCAGGGCGGCACGCTGATCGAGGCAGAGATCAACCCACTCGTCGTCCTCGAACCCGGAGCCGGCGTTTTTGCCGTTGACGCGCTGGTACGAGTCGAAGCCAGCAACTGATCAGTGCTTCGGCGCGAGAAAGGCCTCGACGGAGGCCCGATGGTCATCGGTCGAATAGCAGATCGCCTGGGCCTCTGAGCCAAGGGCACCGATCCCCTCGAGGGTCTGCTCGAAGCTTCGATTAAGGATCGATTTCATCAGCGACAAAGCGGCGCGGGGCTGCTTGGAGAACGGTTCGGCGAAGATCCGGACCTCGTCTAGGAGGCCGCGTTCGGAGGCGAGCACGTCGGCGATACCGAGCGTGGCCGCCTCGGACGCGCCGACGCGGCGGCCCGAGAACAACAACTCCTTGGCCCGCTGCATGCCGACTCGCCGCGGCAGGTGATACAGGCCCCCGCCATCAGAGACAAGACCTCGAGCGATGAAGCTCGCCGAGAACATCGCCTCGGGTGCGGCGACGATGAAGTCACACGCGAGCGCCAAGTCGAAGCCGAGTCCAACGGCGGGACCGTTGACCGCGGCGATCGTGACCTGATCGAGGTGGTGGATGGTGGCGGCGAGCCCGAAGGTGCGCTGTTGGCGACGCCAGCCCTCGAACCCGACGCTCCCAGGTGGCGCTTCGAGGCGATCGCGCATTGCGCGCACGTCGCCGCCCGCACAGAACGCGCTGCCTGCCCCGGTAAGCGCAATCACGCGCACGGCCGGATCGGCCGAAAGCTGCTCGAGCAGGGAGCGCAGCGCCTCGCGCAGCTCATCGCTGATCGCATTTCGTGCGTCAGGCCGATTCAAAGTCACGATCGCCAAAGGCCCCTCGACGTTCCACAAAACCGTGTCACTCATCGCTGTCGCCCTTTCCTAAGTGGCATCGTGGCAGACCGACCACCCGCGGTAGTCACCGTTCGACCATCTGAGGCTGACGATCGGCTAGCTCTGCCGCGTTAGCTCGAGTCGATCGGCCACGGGCTCGCCACGGAGTACTCCCCGAGCAAGATCTCCGCTACTCGGTCTGTCACGTAGGACGAATCTACGCCGTCAAGGCCAGACCCCGCATCAGCGACGATGCCCTTGCCACTTCAACGAAAAGTAGGAAACAGATTGCCCGGGCAAATCGATGCTGAAGAGCTCCCCGAACAGTGATGCGTCCAGCCCCCTGGCGACCAAGCCGATCCCGCAGCGACAGCGCGGCAACTCGTCTGCCACCTCGCTAGTGTGAGCGCCGCGACGACATGGCGGCGGGGGAGTGGCCGGGCGTGTCGTGACTACGGAACTCGGCGGAAGCCGGGGGGACGCCCGAATGGGGCGGAAAGGCTGACCGCGATGGACGCAACCTTCACGAGCCCGTACATGTACTGGGTCGGTATGGACACCGACGGAGCGAGTGACACCCAGCTCGAGGAGTTCAACC
This sequence comes from Acidimicrobiales bacterium, assembly GCA_036510575.1. Classification (GTDB taxonomy): domain Bacteria; phylum Actinomycetota; class Acidimicrobiia; order Acidimicrobiales; family Bog-793; genus DATCDR01. The sequence continues at coordinate 8,027 of DATCDR010000113.1, forward strand.
GCTTCTACAACGACGTTCACATGCACGAGGTTGTGGCGATGAACCCTGGATTCGTAAGGGCACACCGCTACGAGCTCGCCAAGCCCGATCCCAGGGGCGACTTCGGCCCGCGCTGGCTCGCGGTCTACGAGATGGCCGACCAGCTGGCGGCAGCGACCTACAGCGCGCGAAACGACGGGCCGCCCAAGGGTCGGCCGACCTACACCCCTGTGCCCGACGTCTGGCGCGAGAACGCGAAGACGCGATGGAGGATCATCTGGCACCAGATCGCCGAAGCAGGATCGCTAGCAGAGCCGCCGTATTCGCTCTTCCTCGTCGGCATCAATCCGCCGACCGGCGCGAGCGAGGCTGACCTCGACGAGTTCAACGAGTTCTACACGAACGTGCACGTCGGTGAGGTGATGGCCGCGTCGAACTACGGGCGCGGCACCCGTTGGGAGCAGTCGCGCGCATTTCTCCACCCCGATCCCGGCTGCCCGCGCTACCTCGCTAACTACGAGGCCGATGACATGACGGGCAAGGAGCTCGAGACCAACCCGCCGAGCGGCCCCCGGTCCCTCTCGGTCGGTCCGGTCGTCTGGCAGGAGCATTCGACGCCCTGGCGCCTCGTCTACAACCGCGTGCACTCCTACACACCCGGTGAGGAGTAGCTCCGCGCGCCACGACGCCACCTACCCCTTCGCGAAAGAGAGCAATCCGTGATCGTCGACACCCAGGTCCACCTATGGCGAGGCGATTCACCGGAGCACCCTTGGCCGAAGGATCGGCCGAACGAGCGCGTGCAGCGCGCCGAGCCCTGCCACGCCGAGGAGATTCTCGGACTGATGGACGACGCAGGGGTCGACCGGGCGATCATCGTCCCGCCGATCTGGGCGGGCGACAACAACAAGACCGCCATCGAGTGGAGCGAGCAGTACCCGAACCGCCTGGCGATCATGGGCCGCTTCGATCTATGGGACTCCGACAGGGAACGACTCGAGCACTGGCTCGACCAACCCGGCATGCTCGGGATCCGCATGAGTTACCCCCGCGAGCATGGACCAGAGTGGCTACAAGACGTCAACGCCTTCGCCTGGTTCTGGTCCGCCGCGCAACGACTCGGCATACCGTTGATGCTGCTGGCGCAGGGCGCGAAGCCCGTCCAGGCGATCGCCGAGCGCTACCCCGACCTCCGACTCATCGTCGACCACCTCGGGCTGCACATCATCGGAGCCGCGAACCCCGATCAGGACCCTTTCGAGGACTTCGACGATCTGCTCGCCCTCGGCCAGTACCCGAACGTCTACGCCAAGATGTCATGCCTGCCGACCTACTCGCACACCCCGTATCCGCACCCGGATCTGACGGCCAACCTCGAGCGGGTGGTCGAGGAGTTCGGGCCAAAACGGTTGATGTGGGGCTCGGATGCAACCCGGCTACGCAACGCGACGTACGCGCAGTGCCTTGAGCACATCTCAACACTCCCCTTTCTCGACGAGGACGCTAGGACGTGGATCCTCGGGAGAACCGCCGAGACCGTGCTCGGGTGGTGGACTTGAGCAAGCTCGGTACGGCGCCGATCGTCGGGTCCATCTGCGACTTCCCTGCTGCCCTCGGGGCGATCACTACTCGATACGACTCCACTAACTGATAGGAACCCGATGCCCTTTGCCCTCGTTCACGGAGCCTGGCACGGCGCCTGGTGTTTCGAACTGCTCGAGCAAGAGCTGCAACAGCGCGGCGAGTCGACGCTGTCGATGGACCTGCCGATCGACGACCCGGACCTTGGCGCGCCTGACTATGCGAAGGTCGTCGCCGACGCACTCGCGGACGTCAACGACGACATCATTCTTCTCGGTCACTCGATGGGCGGCCTTGTGATCCCGCTCGTTCCCGAGCTCCGGCCCATACAGCAGCTCATCTACCTCTCGGGCGCGATCCGCCCACCCGGGCAGATGATCGCGTCCAAGCTTGCTGGTGAGCCGCTCACCAGCACCATTGACGAACAAGGCCGGCTCGTAGCAGACCACGACTCGGCGATCGAGCAGTTCTACCCCGACGTCGAGCCCTCGCTCGCCGAATGGGCAGTCTCGATGCTGCGCCCGCAGAGCCCGAAAGTAATCCGCGAGCCCGGACCGGAGACGCCGTGGCCCGAACTGCCCGTCGCAGCCATCGTCGGCACCGAGGACATCTGGCAGCTCGACCAGTACCAGCAGACCTGCCGAGACCTGCTCGGCATCGAAGCCATTCTCATCCCTGGCGGCCACTCGCCCTTCCTCGCCCAGCCCGCCGAGCTTGCCGAGCTCTTGATCAAGATCGCGAAGTCCTGAGCCATGGCGCCGCGGCGCTCACGAGTACCGTCGGTCGCGAAGCGGCAGGCGTCAACGGTGATGACGAAAGAGGCAACAGAGCCGAAGGAGGCCCGATGACCGACGAGGAACAGATCCGCCAGCTCATTGCACGCTTCGCACAACACCTCGACGACCGCGAATTTGAGTCCTGGTGGATGCTCTGGGTCGAAGATGGCTCGTTCAACGAGCGCGCGGGACGCGCGGCGATTCGGGACATGATCCTCGTCGGCGAGCTGAACACGATCCCGGAGCTCGCTCGCAAGCACGCGATCGTAAACATCACGATCGCTGTCGCCGGCGACACGGCGACCTCAAATAGCGACTTGTGCATGTTCGACCGCATTGGCGCGGATGCGCCATGGACGCTGCGAGTCGGCCGCTACGAGGACAGGCTCGTGAAAGTCAACGGCGAGTGGCGCTTCCAGCATCGAGAACTGCACTTCGTGTGAGCCGACCTTTGAGCCCCCTTGCGACAACAGTCAGCACGACGATCTCGAGCCGCGAAGCGGAAAGTCACCACGATCCTCGGTGCTCGGGGATCCGCGCTATGACCGGGAGCGCGGCGATCAAAAGCACAGCGAACACGACGAACACCTTCGCCTGAACGGCACCCGGATTAGCGGCCTGGGCCAGAATGGCGGTCGTGATCGAGATCGAAGCGATCCCTCCGGCTTGTCGACCCGTCGAACGCAAGGCAGCCAGCGACGCGGACTGATCGGGGGCAAGCTGAAGTCCCGCGTTTCGGCTGGCAGGGGAGGAGAAACCGGCGCCGATGCCGACCAGACACGATGCGCTGGCGAGCCAAAGGTAGGCCGAAACTCCAGATGGACGGAACGCGAGCGCCATCATTCCAACGGCGACCACTACGGAGCCGACGTACAGCGGCTGTCGGTAGCCAGTGCGGCGAAGCGCCATAGCGCCGAGGGTTGACATCACAATTGCGGCTATCGCCTCGGCCGTGAGAAGCGTTCCCGAGCCAAGAGCATTGATCCGGTACCTATTGACCGCATAGAGCGGGACAAGGGCCATGAGCCCGGTCACCGCCCCTCCGTACCAGACATTGATGACGTTGACGGCACCGAACCCACGTCCCGCGATCAGATGTGGAGCAATGAAGGGGTTGGGTACTCGTCGGATGTGGCGCGCGAATTGGCCAAGTCCGAGAACCGCGACGATTCCGGAGCTAATGAACAGTGGCGACCAGAGGCTTGTGCCTCCCTGACCGAGGTCACTAATGGCCAACATCAAGGACAAGATCCCGACTCCGAGGTAGGCCATACCTCCTAAGTCGATCGGGCGGCGCGCCTGGGCGTGGCGCTCTGGATCTCGGGGAACGTACTTCAAGCACAGCACGATCAGCAGAACGCCGATCGGAACGTTCACGAAGAAGATGCCCCGCCAGGACCAGTAGGTCACAAAAATTCCACCGAAGATCGGGCCAATCATCGAACCGATTGGGAAGATGCTGCCAAAAAGCCCGACCGCCTTGTCGCGAGAAGCGCCGAAATTTTCGACAACAATGCTGGTCGCCGATGGAGTGAAGCCGGCACCCCCCGCCGCTTGTACGGCACGTAGCGCAATGAGTTCGTAGACGTTGGTCGCTAGACCACAACACAGCGAGGCGGTAGCGAACACCACCACCGAGATGACGAAGAATCGCCTTCGCCCGTATCTCTCGCTTAGCTTGCCGGCGAGCGATAGTGCCAAGACCATGCCGACCGAATAGCCCGTGATGGTCCAGCTCGTCCAGTTGATCGACGCGTGCAGCCCCTTTTGGATAGCGTGCAGCGCGGTTGCAACGATCGTGCCGTCGAGCGAGCTCATTAACAAGGCCATCGCGACGACCACAAAAATCGCGATCCGGCGGGTCGGCTCGGTCTCGTCCGCCGGCGTGCCAGAGCTCAGAGCGGGATCGGGCTCTGTTACGCCAGCGGGTTGCGGCGAGCCGGTGTTGCCTACTCTCCGGGCATCAGAATCGTCAGCCACGGTCGTCGAACCTACCTGTCACAGACGCAACGAGCACATTGTCGATTGCTCGGCGCAGCCTGAACGAGCGGCGCGCTCCTGGCGGCTCCAACGGCGTACGCCGCGTTCACTTGCTAGCTACCCATGACAACGGCCAAAACCGCGGACTACGTGAGAAAGGATCCGAACGTTCAGATACCCTGCCGAGCCGGGAGACTCCGACGACCGACGCGGCTGGAGCCCAGTCCGGGCGTTCTTTGTGACGCAGGTGCGGGCAAACAGTCGCTCGAGGGCGAACAGTCTCCATCCGCAATGTCGGCAGCGTCACGGCTCGATCCACGTCCGGTCACCGATAGGTTTACAAGCTGCCCGGGTCGACGAGACGAACACGAGGTGGCCGCGAGCGATGGCGTTGTTGCAGTGGGTGAGCGAGCACGACCGGGGCTACGCCGCACTTCGCCGCGCGTGCAGGACGGCGATCGTCATGCCATCGATGTTTGCGATTGGCGACAAGGTCATCGGCAACGCGGTAATCGCCACCTTCGCCGCCTTTGGATCGTTCGCCCTCCTTTTACTTGTGGACTTCACGGGCACGATGCGCGATCGCCTGCGAGCACAAACGGCGTTGGCGGCAGTCGGCGGCGTTCTCGTCTGCCTGGGGACGCTGGCCGAACGCGCCACGTGGCTTTCGACGGCCGCGATGGCAGCAGTGGCATTTCTCGTGCTCTTCGCAGCGGTGGTGAGCTCGGTGATCGCGGGAGCTACGACGTCGATGTTGCTCGCTTTCATCCTCCCGGTCACCTTCGCAGGACCGATCTCGTCGATCCCAGCGCGCCTTGCAGGGTGGGGTATGGCCTCGGCGGCCTCGCTCGTCGCCATAGCGCTGCTCTGGCCTGCTCCGACGCGTGACCCGCTGCGCGCGAGTGCGACTGCCGCGTGCCGGGCGCTTGCGGAGCGCCTTCGCGCAGACGTCGCGTTCCTCGTCGACGGACCCGAACACCTCTCGGTGGCCGAACACAACGACGTCATCGAGAAAAGCAATGCCGCCGTCGTTTCGTTGAATCAGACCTTCCTCGCCACGCCGTATCGACCGACCGGGCTTGGAACTGCGGCTCGAAGCGTTGTCCGCCTCGTAGACGAATTGAAGTGGCTCCATGCGATCGTCGGGTTGATACCACCTCGGCCCACGGGCGCCAGCGCTAATCCCATCGCTTGCCCGGTCCGCTTGGCGGCAGCCGTCGTCCTCGAACGATGCGCAGATGTACTCGATGCTCCAACCCGAGGATCGAAAAAGCTGGATGACGCTCTCGAGGATCTGCACAGTGTGCTCTACGACATGGAGGTTCGTGCCACCGCCGAGCTTCCGATCGGAGAGTTCGTGGAGTTCTCTGAAGCATCCGACCACGATCAGCGCGTCGAGGACTTCATCACCGCGCTCGATCCGAGTTTCCGCGCCCAGGAACTGACCTTTGCTACCTCCCAAGTAGGCGCAAATGTCGCGCTCGCGTCTGCGGCTGAGTGTCGGAGCTGGATAGACCGGCTTCTCGGCCGCCAACCGCAAGGGCTATCTCGTACCTTGACCGCTGCCCATGAGCGTGCGGCGTCGCACTTTGAGCGCCACTCGGTCTCACTCCACAACAGCCTGCGGGGCGCTATCGCTCTCGCCGGAGCCGTCTTGGTCGCGAGGTTCACTGGTGTCGAGCATTCGTTCTGGGTCGCGCTCGGCACACTCTCGGTCCTCAGGTCGAACGCGCTGAACACCGGCGAGAACATCGTCAGGGGAATCCTCGGGACAGTTGCCGGCTTCGTGATCGGTGGCGCACTGCTCGAAGCGATCGGGACCGACACCACGCTGCTGTGGTTCTTGCTGCCCGTCGCGATTCTGATTGCCGGATTCGCGCCAGCGGCGGTTTCCTTCGCTGCAGGCCAGGCGGCATTCACCGTCACGCTGGTGATCCTTTACAACATCATCGAACCGGCGGGATGGCGCATCGGACTACTTCGGATCGAAGACATAGCGCTCGGTTGCGCGATCAGCCTCGGCGTCGGCCTGCTCTTTTGGCCGCGAGGCGCGGTCGCTGCGCTCCGCACGGCGTTGTCGACGTCCTACCAGGAGAGCGCGCACTATCTCGCCAGCGCCGTTGAATTCGGAATGGGCCGCTGCGATATCGGCTCGCCTCGGCGCGGGGCCCCGACAACTGAGGCCGTGCGCGCTGCGTCGGCGTCACGGCGGCTAGACGATACCTTCCGCAGTTATCTCGCCGAACGTGGCTCCAAGCCGACACCACTCGCCGAGGTGACCCGACTCATCGCCGGACCAACCGCGCTTCGACTCGCCGGTGACGCTGTGCTCGACCTGTGGCAGCGAGATCACGCCGATGAGGGAGACCGAGCGGGCGCGCGTCGCGAGATCGTGACTAACGCAGAGCGGATCGCCGAATGGTACGACGCGTTCGCCGCCAGTCTCGCTCAGCACGGCGCGGTGCCGACTCCGCTCATCCGCGACCTTGCGGCCGACACCAGGATGCTCGAGGCAGTAGGCCACGATCTCCGGGGAGAGGACGGCAGAGCCACCTCGACGGCCGTGAGAATGATCTGGACGAGCGACCACCTCGATGCGGCTCGCCGCTTGCAAGGCATCATCGTCGATCCGGCAGTAACTGCTGCCAGCGTCCCCTCGGGGGTATGACAGCTTCGTACCTCGAGATGGCGCAGAAGACGCGGTCGTCCGACAGGGTGTTTACCAAGAAGATGCGAACCCGCCTCCGCCGCGTCGCCTAATCCCTATTCGCCAACACCCTCACGGGCTCAAGATGGCGTAAGCAAGCTTCAAGCGCTAGGCAGATCTTGACCGACGACTGTTTCCGAGACCGAGAATCCAACGACCTCCGTTTGGTCTTCCTTCGGCGAGCATGCCTCACGGACTCTGGGATAACTTCTGCTGGGTTACCCCTTCGGAGCTGATGATCAGCCGCATGCGTCCGGTTCTCCGCGAGGGTTGATCGGAGAGATCGGCTACGGGGCGGCTTACGAACTTGGTTACCTGGACCGAGGCGACTCGAGACCAGACGACCACGTGGCCAAGAGCATGTCGCACGACTATGGATTCGTAGGGACGGAGGAGAGACTTTGGAAAAGCGCAGGATTGGCTCACTCGAGGTAACCGTGGTGGGCATCGGTTGCGACAATTTCGGAGGTCGAATCGATGAAGCGCGGACTCATGAAGTAGTTCACGCCGCCCTGGACGCAGGCGTGAACTTCTTTGACACCGCCGATGACTACCCGGTGATACCTCCTGGGCTCTCAACGAAGAGCGAGGAGTTCATGGGAAGGGCATTAAAGGGTCACCGCGAGGAGATCATCCTCGCCACGAAATTTGGCCTGCCCTACGACGACGAGCACCTCGGCGGCGGTAGGCCTGAATACATCCGCCGGAGCATCGAGGAAAGTCTCCGTCGGTTGGACACGGACTACGTCGACCTCTACCAGTTCCATCAGCCCGATCCCGAGACGCCGATTGCCGACACACTCGGGGCACTTGCGGAGCTCGTCGACGATGGCAAGGTAATCGAGATCGGGTGCTCGAACTTCACGGTAGAGCAGATGCGCGAGGCGAGCAGCGTCGTAAAGGAGGGAAAGGCGCGATTCGTCAGCGTCCAGAATCAGTACAGCCTGTTATACCGCGAGGCTGAGTTAGAGGTGCTGCCCGAATGCGAAGCGACTGGGCTCGCGTTCTTGCCGTTCTTTCCGCTCTTCAACGGGCTGCTAGCTGGTGGCTATCGGAGAGGCGCGCCGTGGCCCGAGGATTCACGCTTTCTAGACGCCTCCGACGAACGCAAGGCGAGCGTCTTTTCCGAGCACAATCTCGACATCATTGAGTCACTCGCCACCTACGCGGAGGCCCGAGGTCACACCCTGTTGGACCTGACATTCGCCCGATTGCTCGCAAACCCTTCTCTTGCCTCTGTCATCGCGGGAGCGGTAACGGCCGAGCAGGTGCATTCCAACGCGGCGACAGCTTCGTGGAAACTCTCGGCTACCGAGATCGCCGAGATCGACGCGCTAGCTCCGATTTCGTAGTGTCTTGGTCGAGAAGAGGGAGACGATCATGACTACTTCATCAGACGAGACCATTATCGCCGAGGTGCTTGCCGCCGAGGAAGGCCGAATTGCGGCGGTCCATGCGGCCGACTGGGAGCGACTGGCCGAGTACCTAGGGAGCGATCTGACCTACACCCACATGAACGGGAAGTTCGAGAACAAGGACGAGAACCTCGCCGCGATGAAGGCAACCTCCCGCTCATACAAGCGGTCGGACCTCAAGGTCCGTACCTTCGGCGACGTCGCGGTGATGAACGGTGGCTTCGAGGCGACGATGGCGCCGCTGCCGGACGGCACACCCGAACGCAGACTCGTTGGTCGAGCCATCCAGGTGTGGGCCAAGCGCGAAGGTGCATGGCAGATGATTGCCTTCCAAGCGACGGCGATCCCGGACGCGACCCTCTGACCGCCGGGCAATCACACAACCGAGGCTTCGAACTTAACGGTCGAGGAGCCCCGAGGCGTCGACGAGGCTGAGTACTTCGCCGAGTGATCCCACGGTTTCTCCGCTCCAGTCAAGTTCTGCGTCATAGCGGAAGTGGTCTTCGCCGACGACCTTCAACAAGATCGGCCGAAGGCCTGCGGTCTTGGCACCGGAGAGCTCCGAACTGCCTCCGTCGCCAACATAGAAACAGTGGTCGGCCTCCACGCGAAGCTCGGTAAGTACTGCGGCGTAGGTCCGCTGATCGGGCTTTCTAACGCCGAGCACGCACGAGAACACTGCGACATCGACAAGATCCGCGTATGCCGAGGCGGGCCAAAGTATCGGGATCTCGTCCGTGCAGTCAGAGAGCACGCCGATTTTCAGCCCGCGGGCGCGCAACTGAGCGAGCACTTCGACTGCTCCGGGTCTCGGTTGCAATACGGCCCACTGTCCCTCCATACGAAGCTCGACGGCTCGATCCAACTCGAGGGCCGACGGGGAAGATCCGCTCTGTCGGGCAAGCATCGCAACCTGATCGCGGATATCACCAAGACCGCCTCGCGCGCGCTCGTCGTAGGTCTCGCGAAGCCTTCCCGTGAGGGCGTCGACAGGGACACCGAGCAAGTCGGCGAGGCTCGCTGCCTGCACGTCACGCTGTGACTCGAATCCGGTGAGCGTTCCAAAGAGGTCGAAGATCACCGCTGCGCTCACGTAACCATCATGCATCTTCGTTCACGAGGTGACGGACGGTGTGGGCGCAAGCCCTTCGTCTGCCGTCACGGCATCGTTCGTCCAACACCTGACAGGACGCCTCAAGCGTCTCGCCTATAGGTCGACGCCATCGACGACGTAGAGCGTCGCCGTGGCTATTCCCGCCCGCAGCTTTCGAATCTCGGCGTACTCGGCGCTCTGATACCACGCTCGCGCTGCGGCTCTGGTAGGAAACTCGATGACGACGGTACGGCTCGCAGGAAGATCACCCTCCATCGCCTCGCCGTCGCCACCTCGCACGAGATACTTTCCACCGGCGGCCACGACGCTTGGACCTGCCTGCGCCCTGTAGTCCGCATAGCGCGCTTCGTCGGCGACGTCTGCCTGGTAGATAACATAGGCAGGCACGCTTCCTCCTCTCAGGAGCTGGGGTAGATCTCGAATTCGCTCGGCTAACTTCCAACGAAGCGTGATGGTAGATGCCAGATTGCAGCTCCGCGGAGCTGAACGGTGCGTTCATCGGCCTTGGCCACCAACATCGGAGCTGCTCGGCGAGCTTTCATACGTCGCTTCGGCAACGTGACGAGATCGGCTGGAAATTTTCTCAGTAAGCCTGTCGATCTCAGGCGTCAGAATTCGTAGAAGTATCGAGGATTCGCTACCGTGCCGCCTCAGAACAGGAGCTTTCCAATGAAGCAGTACCTACTTTCCGTGCACACGCCTGCAGACGCTCCCATGCCATCCGAAGAAGAGCTCGGAGCGATGTATGCGTCAGTCGATGCCTTCAACGCCGAGCTACAAGCAGCAGGCGGCTGGGTCTTCGCCGGCGGACTGTACCCACCATCTAGCGCGACCGTCGTCCACGCCCGTGACGGCGAGGTCGTCACCACTGACGGTCCTTTTGCCGAGACCAAGGAGCAGCTCGGTGGAGTCTGGATCATCGAGGCCTCGGACCTTGACGCCGCGCTCACCTGGGCCGGGAAGGCCTCCGCTTCTTGCGGAGCCCCGGTCGAGGTACGCCCATTCCAGGAGTTGCCGGCCTAGGTGGTCCCAAAGACGGATGATGGCGCGGTCGAACTGATCTTTCGGAGGGAGTCCGGCCGCGCCGTCGCGACCTTGACCCGCCTTTTCGGTGATATCGACATCGCCGAGGAGGCGGTCCAAGAGGCGTTCGTGACCGCCACGTCGCGCTGGCGCGAGATGGGCATCCCGATGAATCCAGGCGGCTGGATCGTAACGACTGCGAAGAACAAGGCCCTTGATCGAATCCGACGCGAGTCGACTCGAGGTGACCGCCACGTCGCGGCGCTGTTATTGCACGACAACACCGACCAAGCCCCAGAGGATCGAGGCAGTGTGGAAGACGACCGTCTGCGCCTCATTTTCACCTGCTGCCATCCTGCACTCGCGCCGGAGACTCAGATCGCGCTGACGCTCCGGCTTCTGGCAGGCCTGCAGACGACCGAGATCGCTCGAGCTTTTCTGGTCCCCGAGGCGACGATGGCCCAACGTCTTGTTCGTGCCAAACACAAGATTCGAGACGCCGGGATTCCCTATCGAGTGCCACAGGCATCCGAACTCCCAAGCCGGATCCCCCCGGTGCTTGCCGTCGTGTACCTGATTTTCAACGAAGGCTACGCCGCATCTCACGGAGACGATCTCGTACGATCCGAGCTCTGCGAGGAGGCAGTCCGCCTCGCCCGCCTGCTCGCTGCCCTCATGCCAGACGAGCTCGAGGTGACCGGTCTTCTCGCCCTCCTGCTACTCATCGACGCGCGTCGCCCTGCCCGAACGACACGCGACGGCTCGCTCGTCGTGCTCGCGGCGCAAGACCGATCCCGCTGGGACACCTCCCTCATCGCCGAAGGCCTCGAGCTTGTCCGCGACTGTCTTCGCCGAAATCGGCCGGGTCCGTATCAGATCCAAGCCGCGATCAACGCTGTCCACTGTGACGCGCGAAGTGCCGAGTCGACAGACTGGATCCAGATCCTGCAGCTCTACGACCAGCTGCTCGCGCTAGCTCCCACGCCAGTAGTCGCACTCAACCGGAGCGTTGCCGTCGCCGAAGTTGACGGGCCCGGGGCAGCACTCCAACTCGTGAGCGCGCTCAGGCTCGACGGGTACCACCCCTACCATGCGACGCGAGCCGATCTGCTCCGTCGACTTGGCCGAAGCGACGAGGCTCGAGTCGAATACCTCGCCGCACTGGCGAATACCAGCAACGAATCAGAGCGTGGATTTCTCGAGGAACGCCTTCGAGTTCTCTAGCTCTCGATCTGCACTTCCAAGGTCGCGGCGAGCGAACTACCGGCCAGGTCACGTCGGAACAGGGCAAGGTTTCCTATCCGGCTTCGAGCACCCATAATGGGGCCATGGAAGAGATACTCGAACCGGAGTTGTTGATCTGCGACCCGCATCACCATCTGTGGGACCGGCCAGGCGACCGGTATATGACCGAGGAGTTGATGGCTGACCTCGAAAGCGGCCACCGCATCGAGCGCACGGTCTTCATCGAGTGCAGGTCAGGCTACCGAACAGACGGTCCAGAGGCCTTCCGTCCGGTCGGAGAGACCGAGTTCGTCCTCGCTGCGGATCCAGGCGACACGATTGCCGGAATTATCGGCCACGCCGACCTCCGGCTGCCCGAGGTAGACGACGTGTTGAAGGCACAAATTGAAGCCGGACAGGGTCGCTTCCGAGGTATCCGTCAGATCAATGCCTGGGACGCGAGTCCTGACGTCCAGCGCGCAGGCAGCACCATCCCTGCCCACCTGCTCGGCGACGCGGACTTCAAGCGGGGCTTCCCAGGTCTCGGTCGTAACGGTCTCAGCTTCGAGGCCTGGCTCTACCACCCCCAGATTCCAGAACTCACCGAGGTCGCGCGCGCATTTCCAGAAGTGCCGATCTTGCTCGACCACCTTGGGGGAATGGTCGGCGTAGGCCCGTACCGCGACCACCAAGCCGACGTCCACGCGACGTGGCGGGCTTCGCTCAGCGAACTCGCGACCTGTCCGAATGTCACGATCAAGCTCGGCGGTATCGGCATGCCGATGTTCGGCATGGACTGGCACGAGCACCCCGACAGCACGACTTCGGCCGATATTGCGAACAGGTGGGGCGACGATATCCGCTGGTGCATCGAGGAGTTCGGCGTGGAGCGAGCGATGTTCGAATCCAACTTTCCCGTCGACAAGGTGTCATGTAGCTACGCGGTGCTCTGGAACGCCTTCAAGATCATCGCGGCCGACGCGAGTTCATCGGAAAAGGCGGCACTCTTCCACGACACGGCTGTTCGCTTCTACCGTCTCGACGACTGAGCGCTACCACGCAGCATGGTGACAAACGAGCAACCGGGGGCGATCTCCGCCATGGAAACCTCCGAGATCCAACTGCAGCTCGATCGAGAGCGCGCGGGGGCCCTAGCAAGCATCGACGCCATCGGCGCGGACTTCGACTCGCTCATCGCGAGCGCGGCGGACGCGAACGGCGATGACGAGCACGACCCCGAAGGCGCGACCGTTGCCTTCGAGCGAGCGAAGCTCGCGTCACTCCTTGACGACGCCCGCGTCACACTCGCCGCCATAGAGACCGCGATCGCGAAGGTGCGCGACGGGCGCTACGGCGCGTGTGACAGCTGCGGCGGTCCAATCGCAACGGAGCGACTCCTTGCGCTGCCATGGACGAATACATGCATCCACTGCGCGAGCATCGCGTGACCCGCTGATCGGGCCGCAGCGCCTACGAAGCGAGCAGTCCCACGGCGGTAGACGAGCCGGCTCACGCCGACGGCACCACGTCTCTCGCCTTCAGGCGTCGAAGCGGAGGATCGCTTCGCGGGGGTTGCTGGCGAGGCGGCAGCGCGGCTAACAGCTCCGCGGTCGCATCGGCAACCTTTCGGGCAGCTCGTTCGAAAGCGTCCTCGGTGTGACGCGATGTTGTCCGGAGGCCACCGACCTTCCGAACGTACTGCCGAGCGGCAGCCTCGATCTCGGTACGGGTCGCGGCGGGTTCAAGGCCACGAAGAATCGTGATATTTCGGCACATGTCCGCCAGGCTAGGCCCGGGAACGACGACGCGACACCGCGGCGCGGACCTCGTTCGACATGTGCAGACACGGCCAGCTCACGCCACGGGTGACACCGTCTCAAAGCTAGGTCGTTTGCGTGCGCGGCGTAACGGCATCACCGTCACGCCGAGTCCGGATTTACCAGGCGTACGCCTCGGGAGCAGGTCCGCCAGGTCCGGGGAAGATCTCATCAAGCTTGGTGAGGATCTCGGGGGTGAGGGAGATCTCAAGGGTCCGCAGACTGCCGACGAACTGCTCGATGGTTCGTGGTCCGATGATCGGAGCCGTGACCGCCGGGTTGGCGAGCAGCCACGCGATAGCAACGTCAGCTGGTTGCTCACCGAGATCGGCGCAGAGCTTCTCCCACGCCTCGAGCTGTGGTCGCATGCGCTCGATCGTAGCGATCACACTCTCACTTCCTCGCCGCTCTCCGGTCTGTCCGTCGAGGACCCCTGCGAGCAACCCACCACCAAGTGGGCTCCATGGCAAGATCCCAAGTCCGTAGTGCTGTGCCGAGGGAATGACCTCGAGCTCCGCCGTGCGCTCCGCCAGGTTGTAGAGACTCTGTTCGGAGACGAGACCGAGGAAATTCCGCCGCCGAGCTGCCTCGTTCGCCTGCGCGAGGTGCCACCCGGCGAAGTTGGACGAACCTACGTAGACGACCTTGCCCTGCGCGACGAGCAACTCCATCGCCTGCCAGATCTCGTCCCACGGCGTATCGCGATCGATGTGGTGCATCTGATAGAGATCGAGGTGATCGGTCTGGAGCCTTCTCAGGCTCGCCTCGCACGCCTCCCGAATGTGAAGTGCCGACAGCCGCGAGGTATTCGGCCAGGGATTGCGACCGTTGTAAACCTTCGTCGCGAGGACGACGCGCTCGCGCCGCTCGCCTCCTTGGGCGAACCAGCGCCCGAGAATCGTCTCGGTCTCACCGCTGCCGTACACATTCGCAGTATCGAAGAAGTTAATTCCCTCTTCGAGCGCGCGGTCCATGATCGCGAAGGCTTCAGCCTCGTCGGTCCGTGGACCGAAGTTCATCGTGCCGAGGCAGATCGGGCTCACCCGAAGACCCGTACGACCCAGAAATCGATACTCCATCGCTCATTTTCCTCTCTTACGCCGAAATCTGCGTCGTCGATCCGCGCACCTCGTCGCTCACCGAGGCTGACGCGAGCAGCGGCCGAATAGTCAAGTTGAGACTAGTTGCGACGCCAACACCGTAGAGCCGGATGCGCGTCACGCATCTGTCGGTGGTAGCGACGTCGGCGCGGAGCACCCGCTCGAATTGAATGCGCGCTACTCAATCGCGATTATGACATCGGTCGATTTAATTATCGCGGTCGCCGCCTGCCCAACCTCGAGGTGGAGGCGGTCGACCGACCCCTTTGTGATCGAGGCCACTACCTCTTCGCCGCCCGACAGTCGAATTACCACGATCGACATCACCGCTCCGTCCTCGACCGAGGAGATGATGCCCGCCAGCTGGTTCCTTGCGCTTATCTGCACGCCGAGGCGTACAACCGCGCGTTGCAAGCAAGTCGCCGGAGTCTAGGCCGTCGATGCGCTGATCTAGCCCATGACGTCTCCAACTGCCACCACTCCGCGACAGTCACCAGCCCGAGATTGACGGCACTCTCAACATACGCGTCCAGCCCTACCTAGCGGACGTGCACGGCACCGATTCGCTCGACGCGTCCCGCGCCCACAGCTCGAACAACCTCGGTCTAGCGCGACCAGGCGCGGGGCAAGGGCGGGATCTACTACATAATTGATCGGTGCAACCATCTCCGAGTATCGATCCGCGGGCCGTCCTCTGGTCGGAGCCCATCGTCCCGGATCGTCCGCTTCTCGTTCTCTTGCACGGACGCGGCGCGAATGAGGCCGATCTCGCGGGCATCGTCCCGTTTTTGCCACGCGAGCCCGTTATCGCCTCGTTGCGTGCTCCGATTGCCGACGGCCGTGGATATTCGTGGTATCCGATGAGCACACCTGAGCGAGCGACCGCGTTCTCAGCCGATGTGGAGACAGCGATCCGGGCCGTGCTCGAATGGATCGACGCACAGCCACATTCCCCTTCCATCGGCCTGCTCGGTTTCTCCCAGGGCGGAGCGATGGCACTCGAGCTGCTGAGGAAACGACCGCGCGGCTTCGCCTTTGCGATCGTGTTGTCGGGATTCGTCATCGACGGCGAGCGAAGCGGTGACGTCGAGCTCGAGACTCTCCGCCCGCCCGTGTTTTGGGGACGCGGCATTCGCGACACGGTGATTCCGACTATTCGAATCGGACAGACGTCGGAGTGGCTGCCCACGCACAGCACACTTGAGGAGCGAACCTACGACGTCGCCCATTCGATAACCGAAGACGAACTCGCCGATGTCGCCAGGTTCATCAAGGATCACTTCTAACTCGAGATGCCACGGATGGCGTATCCCTGGTTGGAGGGTCCGACTCCTTCGAGAAGACACTTGGCGAAGGATACCCTTGAGGATGTGAGCGAGTTCGAGCTCCGGACGCGTCGCTTGGTGCTCCGAGAGTGGCGCGAGCGCGATCGGGCTCCATTCGCGGAGATGAACGCTGATCCCACTGTCATGAAGTTCTTTCCGACGATGCTCGATGCGGCGGCGAGCGACGCGCTCATCGAGCGATTCAAAGATGAGATCGCTCGCGTCGGATTCTGCCCGTGGGCCGTAGAGACCATGCACGCCTCAGTCTTCATCGGATTCGTCGGGCTCCACGAAGTTCCTTCGGAGTTGCCGTTTTCCCCGGCGATCGAGATCGGATGGAGGCTCGCCCGACCGTTCTGGGGAAACGGCTACGCCACTGAGGCTGGAGTAGCAGCACTCGATTTCGGCTTCGGCTTTATCGGACTGGAGGAGATCGTTTCCTTCACTTCGGCCGTGAACCTGCGTTCACAGCGCGTGATGATGCGGCTCGGCATGACGCGGGACCCTCTCGAGGACTTCGACCATCCAGGCGTGGCTGAAAACCACCTCCTTCGTCCACATGTCCTCTTCCGGGTGCGCTCTGGCAACGCTCCGAGTCCGGCAGGCAACGTGGGACCGCGGTCGGTCGCGAGAAAGCCGGCGCCGAGGTAGCGTCGGCAGAGAGGAGCAGATCGCTCCGCGTCAACGAGCATCCGCGCCCGACCTCGACTCCAACGAGGTGGTAAGGCGTGATCACATGGCGGGGAAACGACCACGCGAAGAAACGCGAAAGGGACGCAAGTTGGCAGCACCTGACCAAGATTTCCTCGGCGACAATCTGCAGAGCTCGCCGTATGACGCACTCGGGCCGGACGCGCTTCGACGTCGAGGCACCGTGAAGTGGAATCGCTTCGACGATGACGTGCTCCCACTCTGGGTCGCCGAGATGGACTTCCCCACCGCCCCTACGGTAAAGGCCGCTATCAGCGACGCTGTCGAACGCGAGCAGTTCGGATACTCGCCGGTCGACTCTGAAACCGCGCTTCCCGAAGCGACCGCTGCGTGGTCGGCGAGCCGCTACGGGTGGGAGATCGATCCAAGCCGCGTGCATCTGCTCCCCGACGTGCTTAGGGGCATCGAACTCGCGATCGAAGCCTTTTCGCCACCAGGATCACCGGTCGTTCTCCCTACCCCGGCGTACATGCCGTTCTTCGAGGTGGTGAGGGTGCTCGGTAGGCCCCTCATCGAGGTTCCGATGGCCACCGACGCCGGGCGATTCGTGCTTGATCTCGACGGCATCGAGGAGGCCTTTCGCGCCGGCGCAGGCACACTGATCCTCTGCAATCCCTACAACCCGCTCGGGCGGGCGTTCACCCCCGAGGAGCTCCGCGCGCTCTCC
>DATCDR010000114.1:0-6056 GCA_036510575.1 Acidimicrobiales bacterium
ATGTATAGGTAATACACCCTGTGGCAGAAGATCGCGACTCTTTGACCAGGGAGAACGCGCTGGTCAGCGGCCTATTTCGAAGAAACTTTCGAGACCGACAAAACGGGCCTCAAATCGCTAGCCCGGAAACCTCCGCTAGGCGGAGGTTTTTATATGAGTCAACGAATCGGCGTTGCCGGAGGATTTGACGTGAGGCAACAGGCCAGGACGGTCCGATGCGGTTGCCCGGTACCTATTCCCAGCCGCTGACCGACATCTTGGGGAGTCCAGGTGAATCGCGGAGCTGCCTACAATCGCCGCAAGGTACTACCGGGGCGGGGGAACAAGGGTGGCCAAGGAAGATGATGCGCTCAAGAAGCGGATTATGGCACTTGAGGATCGGGAAGCGATCTACGACCTTGTAAAGGATTACAGCAACGCCATCGACGATCGTGACATCGACAAGTACGCGAGCCTGATGGCAGAGCACGTCGAACTCTGCCAGTTCGAAGGTGGCAACACCCGAGTCGGGCGGCAGGCCGTTCGTGACTGGATGGCGTGGCGTTTCACCCAGTGGGGCCTCTCTCGTCACTACCCGTTGAATCATCGAATCACCGAGCTCAACGAAAGCGACGGGAAGGGCATCGTTAACGGCTGGGCCGAGATGGCGATGGACGGCAAGATCTATGTCACCGCGATCCGTTACTACGACGACTACATCCGTGAGGATGGCGAGTGGCGCTTCGCACGACGCGAGACCGCGATGTACTACTACGCGTCGGTGACCGATCTGCCGGCGATCTACGCGACGCCGTACCGAAAGCTGTTCCGAGGCGACAGCGACGAGGTGGTAGCTCGTCGCGCCGATCTGCCTGAAGCCTTGCCGGGCTACCAAGCAAGCACCCACCACGAGGTCCCTGAAGCGAACGCGGTTTTGGGCGAGTAGTCCTCAGCACCGCGATTCGTCGGCCATACGCCTTCGGCCGCGGTTAGGCCCACGCGCTTGGTTGCTTGTGACGAGCAACTTCATCTCGCGACCGATCCGAACGAGACACCATGCGATGACAGCGAAATCGGCTACATGTCATACTCATCTTGGTCACTTGGGGAGTGTCCCGCGTGAAAAGAGGGGGAGCTGTGCTTTCTGTCGAAGAAAACGATCTGTTGTGCCAGGTGGGACCCGGAACGGTCATGGGCGACCTGTTCCGCCAGTACTGGCTCCCCGCCATGCTCTCGTCAGAGCTACCAGAGCCAGACGGTGCCCAGGTGCGCGTGAAGCTGCTCGGCGAGGAACTCATCGCGTTTCGCGACTCTGACGGCGACGTTGGCCTCGTCGCCAATCTCTGTCCGCACCGCGGCGCCAGCCTGTTTTACGCCCGCAACGAAGAGGGTGGCATTCGCTGCGTGTACCACGGGTGGAAATACGACAAGGCCGGCAAGTGCGTGGACATGCCGAGCGAGCCGGCCGAGAGCAACTTCAAGGATCGCATCCACCTGACTGCCTATCCGTGCGTGGAACGAAACGGACTTGTCTGGAGCTACATGGGTCCGCGTGAGACTCCTCCGCCGCTTCCCGAGCTCGAGGCGAACATGCTCGAAGGACGAGAGTGCAGAACGGCGATGACGCGTGACTGCAACTGGATGCAGGCACTTGAGGGCGACATCGACACCGTGCACTTCTCGTGGCTCCATGTTGGCCACCTCCAGCCAGAAGACACCGCGAGCGACTTCTTGCGGTATCAGACCGAGGACCGACACCCGAAGTTCGGAGTCGTCGACACGGAGTGGGGTACGACATACGGGGCATTCATCTCCGCCGGGAACGACAAGAGCTATCTCCGCATGGCCCACTTCTTGTTCCCCTGCTACACGATGATCCCCCAAGGGGCCGTGATGGAGAACCGGATGTTCCGTGCCTGGGTTCCGATGGACGACACACACACGATCTGGTTCTCGATGAGCGAGCCGGCGTCCACGATCGGTGCCAACCAGACGGCTCCAGGTAAGAGCCTTGCTGGTCGGTCCCCGAACGCCGCTCCTCCGGTCCGACGCGCTGGCGAGAACGTGCTACCGAATTCGACCGACTGGTACGGACGCTTCAAGACGAACAATCCCGTCGACCGGGACTACGACTTGGACCGTGACGCGGCCAAGCGACTCGATAGCTTCACGGGCCTCCCAAGCGTCACCATGGAGGACCACGCGGTAACCGAGAGCATGGGGCCGGTGCTCGACCGCACGATCGAGCACCTCGGAACGAGCGACGCGATGATCATCCGCACGAGGAACAGGTTGATCTCTGCGGCGCTGGCCTTTCGCGAGAAGGGTGTGGTGCCTCCGGGTGTCGACGAGCCATCGGTGTACCACCAGCGATCAGGCGGCCTCATTGTCGACGATGCAGACCGGGAGAACTGGTTCGAGGTCACCGCTCCAGCGCGTGCGGCATTCGTTCAGCACTCCGAGGAGGAGCTGCGCGCCTCTATCGGTGGTCAGTAGCTCAAACAGCATCCGGCCGAGATAAGCAGCCTCGGAGCGACGTTCGGAGGAACGCGCCACGACTCATGAGTGCGGAGCGACGTCGACGTTCCCGATGAAGCTGACGAGCTCGTGAAGGTTCTCGGATCGACGTCGCGAGCCCGCACTTGTCTCCGCGCCGCGGCTGCGCGAGCCTGCGGAAGTGCGCGACGAGGAATTTGCCGAATCGAAGAGTCGGCCGCGGTCGAGGTTCGTGGCCAACTGCTCGATTCTCTTCGCTGACTCCCCAGTGCTGGAGCGACCCGTGGCCGCGCGAGACGCAGGCTTTGAGATGATCGAGTCTTGGTGGCCGTTCTCCACGGCTAGCCCCGATTCGAGCGCGGTCAATGCTTGGGTAAACGCTGTCGAGTCTTCCGGCGTCCAACTTGTTGCCCAGAATTTCTTTAGCGGCTCGAGCGATGATCGCGGGATCCTCGTGGCGGAGGATCGTGAGAACGAGTTCGACGACGCGATCGGATCGCTTGGCGAAATCGCAAAGCGACTCGGCTGTCGCATGTTCAACGCACCATACGGCCGACTCGACGCCCGCCGACCGGCTGAAGAGCAGCACGCGACTGCAAGGCAGCACCTCGAGCGACTGGCCGAGTTCGCGTCCAGTCTCGACGCGACGATCCTCCTCGAGCCGATGAGCGGTATAGCGGACTATCCGATTACGTCGGTATCAGATGTGGACGCCGTGATGTCCTCCCTGAGCGGTGGCGCCTACGAGCGGATCGGACTGCTCGCGGACCTGTATCACCTCGGACGAAACGGCGAGGACGTCGACGCGCTCCTCGAGCGACCGAACGCGATTGCCCACGTGCAGATCGCGGACGCTCCGGGGCGCCATGAGCCAGGAACCGGCTTGTTACCAATCCGACGATGGCTCGACGCGCTTGAGCGCAACGGCTACGACCGCCAGATAGCCCTTGAGTACGAGCCGAGCACCAGCCCGGCTCGCGCGTTCGACTGGCTGACAGCGTGAGCACCAGAGGGCGGCTGGATGGCGCGAGAAGCTGAAGTGACCTCGCAGGCGTCACGAGGTGGCTCCGGCGGCTGCCGCCAATCGGGCGTATCGGCTACTTAATGGCGATGGCGTTCGCCGGCGAACCGATGCCGCCGGGCAGATGTATCGGACTACTGCAGAGAAACATCTCGTAGACACCGTCGGTCGCACAATCAGCAGCGAGATCTCGCAGCCACCACAACTCCCCGATCGCAAGCCCAAACTGGCCGATAAGGACGTTGTGTAGGAAACGGAACGGTCCAGGTTCACCCTGTGGCGGCCAAACTTCGAGCCCGACGTTGTCAGCGACCAAGGCGGAGACGTGGTGATCCCAGATGTAGCGACACATCTCTTCGTTCTGCGCGAGACCGGCGGCTGCGAAGTTTCCGGGAAGTCCGGTTCGTACCTCGAGAGGCTGCTCGAGGTACCACTCGGCGAAACCCGTACGAATCATCACGACGTCGCCCGGCGCGAACTCGACGCCAGCGCGTTCCCAGGCGAGCTCGAGGTCCGCGACCTCAATGCCGGTCGCCGAAGCAGGGTCGAGGGGCCGGCCGTCATCCGCAAGCGTCCGTGCGACGTCGAGCAAGACCGCCCGTCCGACAATCCCGCGCTGGGCCCAATGCTCAATGGTGTTGCGCCGCCCGGCGGCGACGTCCGCGGCCGTCGCGCCGTTGTAGAACTCATCCGCGGAGTAGCCCATGTGACCGAGCGAGTCCCACTGACTCGAGGCCTGCGGATAGAAGTTGTCGATCACGTCATCGAACATCGGCGAATGTTCTCCATGAAGCACCCGGTGCCGCGGCACGCCGCGCGACGGAAAAAAGGCCGGCGAAAAGGCATTCACGGCAGCATCGAGCGGGAAGACGGCTCCCCGCCGGACGAGTCCCGCAGCACGCTTCACCTCGCCCGGAGTAATCAGGTTGAAAAGACCGACGTTGTCGGTCTCGCCGAACACCCCCAGGCACTCGGTGCGCCCTCGGCCGTGCGCGAAAGCTCGTCGTAGCTCGGCAGCGACGTCATGAAGTCCTCCATCCCCCGGACCGACCGCGTTCTTAGCCGACGCGACCCGACATTCTTAGCCGGTACGAACCGAACGCAGGACCGCCTGCGCGCATTAGCAAGCTGATCAAGCGGCAGGACTCAGCCGGGATTCTTCATGCCGGCTCCCCAGAGCTATCGAGTAGAGACATCTAGCGACCCTCCTCGACTGGGAGATTGCGAGAGGGCTGGGAGACCAACGCCAAGATCCGGGTCTGGCGCTCTGCACAGCAGTTCGCGCGTTGAGGCGAATCGAATCAGGCTCGCCTCATCTTTAGAGCAATTCTCGAAGCTTTATGGAAAATGCGGTAGACCGAGGTGATCGCCTACGTCACGAGCGACGGCAGGTACGGCGGACACCAGATTTAGGAGCTCATCCATGAACCTCGGAATCCACTTCGCGAACTTCACGCTGCCAGGAGGGCCGGCCTCGCTTCGCGACACGCTTGGAGAGACGGCGGTTGTCGCGGAGCAAGGAGGGTGCTCGGTCTTTACACTCATGGACCACTGGTTCCAGATGGAGAACTTCGCGACCGCTCAGGACCCGATGCTCGAGGGCTACACCTCGCTCGGATTTCTCGCCGCAAAGACCGAGCAGATGCAGCTCGGCCTCCTCGTGACCGGTGTCACGTATCGCCACCCAGATCTGCTCGCGAAGATCGTGACCACCCTCGATATTCTTTCGGGGACGAGCGATGCTTGGCATCGGTGCCGCGTGGTACGAGCGGGAACATCTCGGCCTCGGAGTTCCGTTCCCGCCGATCTCTGAGCGCTTCGAGCGGCTCGAGGAGGCGCTCCAAATCATCGAGCAGATGTGGAGTGCAGACGACGGTCCCTACGACGGGCGCCACTACCAGCTTGCGGAGACCATCTGCGTTCCGGCACCCATCCAACAGCCGCGGCCGAGCATCCTCATCGGCGGAGGTGGAGAGCGAAAGACGCTTCGTCTCGTCGCTAAGTACGCGGATACTTGCAACCTCATCGCCTCAAGTCCAGAGCAAGTAGCGCACAAACTCGACGTACTCGGCTCGCACTGCGCCAATGTCGGCCGGGATCCTTCGGAAATCCAAACGACACTCATGAGCCTTGAGGATCCACTGACCGATGTCGACGCGTTCCTCACGCAAATGGAGCGTTACGCCGCACTCGGCGTCAGCCTCATCGAGATTGTGCCGATGGGCGATGACCCCGTGGCGTTCGCCGAGAGGCTCGCCACTGAGATCATCCCGAAGCTCTCAAGCATCGGAGGCGTTCGGCCATGAAGAGGTGGCCCGGGTCGGAGACACGTTCGAAGCGGACAAACTCCAATCGAGACCATGAGGGTCCGCCGGAGTTGCCGGCCGCTGGCAAAGCCGAGTTCGGGACTGGCCGCATACAACGGTGCTTTGATCGTGCCTAGACCCACGTACCTAGGTGGCTGCTGTCTTTCGCGTCCCTTCGGATTCGCGATCTGAGCAGCGATGAGGGATAATTACATCGGTGAAACTCTCCCAGAGGAGCGACCGATGACCCTTGG
>DATCDR010000115.1:0-61486 GCA_036510575.1 Acidimicrobiales bacterium
AGTTGCACCAACACCTCGAATCCACAGGTGATGCTCGCCGCGGGCCTCCTCGCCAAGGCTGCGGTCGAGCGCGGCGTGACCGTCAAGCCGTGGGTCAAGACCTCACTCGCACCTGGATCTCGCGCCGTAATGGAGTACTACGAGCGGGCAGGCCTTACGCCCTACCTCGAGAAGCTCGGATTCGGACTGGTCGGCTTTGGCTGTACGACCTGCATCGGCAACTCGGGGCCACTTGCGGAGGAGATCTCGGCGGCGATCGGCGAGGGTAACCTCGCGGCGGTCGCAGTCCTATCTGGCAACCGCAACTTCGAGGGTCGTATCCACGCCGATGTGCGCATGAACTATCTCGCTTCACCGCCACTCGTGGTCGCCTACGCCATCGCCGGCACCATGGACATCGACGTCTACAACGAGCCACTCGGCGTTGACGCGAGCGGGGAGGAGGTCTTCTTGCGAGACCTGTGGCCCTCAACAGAAGAAGTGCTCGAGACAGCCCGACAGGCGGTGCAGCCCGACGGCTTCACCTCGAGCTACGCGAACGCTTTCACCGGTGACGAACGTTGGCAGGGACTGAAGTTCCCGACCGGGGAGCACTACGCGTGGGATGACTCGACTTACGTACAAAAACCGCCGTACTTCGACGGGATGAGCCTGACTCCCGAACCGTTGACCGATGTAATCGGCGCACGCTGCCTCGCCCTCCTTGGCAACTCCGTAACGACGGATCACATCTCACCGGCTCAGGGTTTCCGCCCGGAGAGCCCAGCGGGGAAGTACCTCATCGAACACGGTGTCGCCGAGGCGGACTTCAGCTCGTTCGGCGCGAGGCGTGGGAATCACGAAGTAATGGTCCGCGGCACGTTCGCGAATGCTCGCCTGAAGAACGCGCTCGCCTCGAAAGAAGGCAGCTGGTCGGTACATCTACCCGACGGGACTGAAGGCACGCTTTTTGACGTCGCGATGCGCTACGTCGAAGAGAAGACGCCGCTCATCTTGATTGCCGGCAAGGAGTACGGATCCGGCTCTTCGCGCGACTGGGCGGCGAAGGGTCCTTTGCTGCTCGGCGTGCGCGCGGCGATCGCCGAAAGCTACGAGCGCATCCACCGGTCCAACCTCATCGGAATGGGGATCGCACCACTTGAGTTCCTCCCGGGCGAGGGGGCAGAGTCGCTCGGGCTCACCGGCAGAGAGGTCTTCACGATCCACGGGATCGAAGGCTCGACCGCCGAGGAGCTCATCGGAAAGCAGATTCACGTCGACGCCGACGGGAAGCACTTCCACGTGACGCTGCGGATCGACACCCTTACCGAGGCTGAGTACCTGCAAAACGGCGGCATCTTGCACTACGTGGTGCGCCGATTGGCCCAGGCGGGGGTGTAAAAGGCCGGAACTCGCGCCAGCGGCGCTGGCAGGCTCAGCCCACCGTCACGAGTGCTCCGAGGCCTACGTCTCGGAGCACTCGCTCAAGGAAGACCGTAACGATCGACAGATCATTCATCACAAGGAGCACGCCGAACCCGCCAAGGACGATCGCCGCCCCGATGTTGAGTGAGCGAAGGTGCCGGCGCAGCAGTGATAGCGCTCCGGACAGTCGACCGAATCCGAGGCCGACGATCATAAAGGGGACGCCGAGTCCGAGGGCGTACGTGGCGAGGAGGAACGCGCCACCCCCAACCCCCCGCTCGCCACCGGCGAGTGCCAGCACCGACGACAGCACCGGGCCAATGCACGGTGTCCATCCAAATCCAAAGGCCGCGCCGGCGATCGGCGCCGCGAACGGACCGAACCGGTCGAGCCGAGGGTGCCAGCGAACCTCACGATTAAACGCTGGCAACTGCACGAGCGCCGCGGCGAGCACGAAGATCGCCATCGCGATGATCACTCCGCCAGAGAAGCGGGCGAGCTCAACACGATTTCGAACTGCGGCGGCACCGACGGCAGTCGCCGTAACCCCGAGCGCAACAAATACGGCACCGAAGCCGAGAATAAACAGCGACGTCTCCCGCGCAACTCTCGCGAGCTGACGAGTGTTCACCTCGGCATCGGTCAAGTCGACGCCGGTCACTACCGAGAGATATGCCGGTACTACGGGCAACACACACGGCGAGACGAACGACGCGACACCACCGCCAAAGGCCACGACGTAGCCGACGTCAGCCATAGCCGCTCTCGCCCTCCTCTATAAAGTCGCCCCGATAGCGCTTCCTCGAGCATCCCGGTGGGACCCCGACCAACACGCACACCGTAGGCCAGAAGGCGACAATGCTTGCTTTGGCGCGCGCGCATTGGCATTGTCAGAGCACATGAACAAGAACGTCGGCAGTCTCTCGGCACGCGACATCGCGATTCTGAACTTCGAAGAGCGGTGGTGGACGCTCGTCGGCAAGCGACGAAAGCGCGAGGCCATCCGCGAAGAACTGGGCCTTAGCCCGACCTCGTTCTATACGGCGCTCGGCGATCTCGTCGACGCTGCCGCGGCCGCAAGATCACATCCACTCGTCATCGCGCGGCTTCGCCGTCGAAAAGCAGAACGGCGGCGCGCGAAGTTCCACGGCAGCGAGCCACTCCACCGCAGCCCGTGACAGAGCGGTGGGCGTCCGAGGTGGAGACGCTCTCACTCGAGCCCGCCACAACGGTGCTCTGCTGCGACTTCGATGGCACGATCGCCGACATCATCGACGATCCGCAGATGGCACAAGCAACACCAGAGGCACTTCGCTCACTCATATCGCTGGCGTCACGTTTCCAAAGCGTCGCGGTGATCTCGGGTAGGCCGGCTGGCTTCTTGCAGACGACGCTCGGCAACGAGGTCGCTTCGGTTGTCCATCTCTTTGGTCGCTACGGGGCCGAACGCCTCGAGCGTGACGGTTCGGTCAGCGCGCCGGACGTGACGGCGAGCGTCAGACGCCAGTTCGCGGCGATTGCCGAGGAGGCCAGACTCGTCGCACCAGGTGTCCGGGTTGAAGACAAGCAGGGCAGCCTGGCCCTCCACTGGCGCGAGTCCCCGGGTGTCGCGGAACGACTTCTCGAACTCTCACAGAGCAAGGCAGCTTCTGGACTGGAGGTGCGACCTGGCAGACAGATGGTTGATCTCGTCCTTCCCGGCGCTCCGACAAAGGGCACGACGCTGGCTTTGCTGCTCTCGGCTGGAGCTCGGCGAGGATGCTTTCTCGGAGACGACGTCGGTGATCTCGACGCCTTCGACGCGCTCGACGCCTTCGAGGCAGCCGGCGGCACCGCGGTGAGGATCGCGGTTGGCTCCGCGGAGATGCCTTCAGCTCTAGCCGAGCGGGCGGACCTCGTATTGGCCGACCCAGGCGAGGCGGCGGAGTTCTTGAGCGACCTCGCGGTGGTTACCGCTTCGCGCTAGCTCGCCAGAGTTGCGGGCCGCGCGTAGCGAATGACCTCGTCGAGCCACTTCGCCGGCGGCAGTAACGCTGCGGCCTCAGCCAACTTGACCGATCGGTGCGCGCGCTCCGCGGGATCGAGCGCCAGCGCATCGGCAAGAGCGGCCGCCGTGCCGGTCACGTCGAAAGGCTCGATTCGAGTCGAGTACGTCCCAAGCTCCGCAAAAGCTCCTGCTTGATCCGAGAGTGCCAAGGCTCCCTCCGTAATGTTGACGAGCGGTCCTTCTTTCGCGACGAGGTTCATGCCATCTCGAATCGGGTTGACGAGCAACACGTCATAGATCGAGAGCGCAGCGAGGCTTGCCGCGAAGTTGTCACCTCGATCGAGCTCGATGACGGGCTCGCCCGCGTCGCGAGTGAAGCGTTCATTGACACGCTCTGTCACGCGATCGATCTCTGCGCCGTAGGCAAGGTAGTCCGCGAGTCCGGTTCGGCTGGCGTAAAGACGCATGACAAGACGAACCTCGCTAATGAGCTCTGGCGCCGAGTCGAGCAGCTCTTGAAAGGCCAGCACTCCGCGCACGATGTTCTTCGACGGCTCGATGCGATCACTTCGCACGATCAGTCGCTTGCCAGCTGTGCGAGTACGAAGCGCTTCGCGGGCTTCGGCAACCTCTGTTGCCGCCGCGCTAGCTCGCAACTGCTCGGCGTCAGAGCCGAGTGGCGCCACGAAGGCGACAGGAACTGTCGCAGACCACACCGACGCCGACGCCAGAAAGCGGTCGCGCCACAAAGCGGTGTGGAATCCGACTGCCCCGAAAGAGCACATGCCGTCCATCAACGCTCGTGCGGCCTCGGAAGGCAGCACGCTCAGCTCCTCCGGCGTTGCGAAGGGTGTGTGCGTGAAATGCACCGTGTTGAGATCAGGACGAAGCCTGGCCAGATCGCTGCCGACGAGCGATAGGTGGTAGTCGTTCACCACCACCGTCGCGCCCGGCGCAGCACCGCGAGCGATCCGCTCGGCGAACGCGGTGTTGTAGGCCACGTAGGAACGCCATGCATCGTGCCAATGGCGATCGAAGATCGGTCGACGAATCCGGTCGAAAAGTCCGTGATGCAGGTACCAAAGCGTCGTATTAGCAACGACGTTGTAGGCGGCCGCAACAACCTCCGCCGGAAGATCGACGAAGTCGAGATCGATGTCCATGCCGCTGTTGGAGACGGGCGATCCACTTGCCACCATTCGCTCTGCATCAGAGAGTGCCGCGGCGACCCACAGCGCGCCGCGACCTTCGAGAGCGCGCGCGAGGCTTGGAGCGAGTCCGCCCGCGCCGTGGCCGACGGCAAAACCTCCGTCTTCGAGGCGGCGAATCGTCCCGGGGGCTCGGTTCGCAGCAACTACGAGACCGCTCGTCGTCATACCTTCGACGCCCTGGCCCGCACCGCTCCCGCTTGACTCACGTCGTCCCATTTCCTCTCTTGCCTGCTCAGGGGCACAATCTCGGGCGCCAAGCTGCGAAGTTCAGTACGCGTAGCGACGTCACGCAAATCGCGCTTTGACGTGGGGCCACTCTTCGTACACACTGATTACATCATCCAGAGCGGTTGAGGGACGGGCCCGTCGACGCCGCGGCAACCAGCGAAGCCAAGTTCAAGAGCTTTGCAGGTGCCAATGCCCGGTCGATGAGGAGGAAGTACATGACCGCCGTGGAAAGCCTGCGTTGCCGTGAATGCGGCCGCACCTACCCAGTGGAAGCTCGCCATGTCTGCGACTTCTGTTTCGGACCGCTCGAGGTCGCCTACGACTACGACAAGATGCGAGCATTGGTCTCCAAAGAGTCGATAGCTGCTGGACCGCCGAATATGTGGCGCTACGCGGAGATGCTGCCGATCCATCTCCCATCCGTGATCGATCTCTCCCCAGGCTTCACGCCGCTCGTACGAGCGACACGCCTAGGTCAGCATCTCGGGCTCGACAACTTGTACCTAAAAGATGACACCCGGAACCCAACTGGCAGCTTCAAGGATCGCGTCGTTGCCGTCGCACTTAGCAAGGCGCTCGAGCTCGGCTTCAAGGTTGCCGCGTGCGCCTCGACTGGGAACCTCGCGAACTCGGTGGCGGCTCACGCGGCAAGAGCGGGGATGGCGAGCGTCGTCTTTATCCCCCGCGACCTCGAGGCCACCAAGATCGCGATGACTGCGGTGTTCGACGGCAACCTGATCGCCGTCGATGGCTCCTATGACGACGTGAATCGGCTGTGCGCAGAGTTAGCTAGCGAACGACCGGACTGGGCCTTTGTCAACGTCAACGTGCGCCCGTACTACTCCGAAGGCTCGCGCACGCTCGCATTCGAGGTAGCCGAACAGCTCGGTTGGAGAGCACCCGACCACGTGGTCGTTCCGATCGCTTCGGGTAGCCAGCTCACGAAGATCCACAAGGGTTTTCATGAGCTCGGTCTCCTGGGCCTGATCGAGGACGGCGACTCGGTCCGGGTCTCTGGCGCACAAGCCGCTGGATGTGGACCGGTCGCGACAGCCTTCGAGACCGGTGCCGACTCGATCCGGCCGGTTCGTGCCAACACGATCGCCAAGTCTCTCGCGATCGGGAACCCTGCAGATGGCTGGTATGCCCTCGAGATCGTCCGCACCTCCGGGGGCGCCATCGAAGGCGTCTCGGACCCAGAGGTGATCGACGGCATTCGACTGCTCGCGCGAACCGAGGGGATTTTCGCGGAGACTGCCGGCGGCGTCACGATCGCCACGCTTTGCCGCCTCGCGGCCAAAGGCATCGTCAGGCGGGACGAAGTCGTCGTGGCCTACATCACCGGCAGCGGCCTAAAGACCGTCGAGGCGCTCGGCGATACCGTCGGACCCTCCGCCACGATTAAACCAACGCTTGAGGCTTTCAACGCTCTCACATCCGAGGAGATCAACATATGAGCGTCACCGTCAGGATCCCCACCCAGCTCCGTGAGCTAACGAGCGGTCAGGGTGAGATCACGGTTGAAGCCGACACCGTCCGCGAGGCAATCGATCAGCTCAACAGCGCGCATCCGGGCATCGGGGAGCGACTCCTTGACGACTCCGGAAACCTGCGGCGCTTCGTGAACCTGTTCTTGGCCGAGGAGGACGTACGCTTCCTCGAAGGACTCGACACTCCTATCACTGCTGGTCAGACGCTTTCTGTGGTGCCCGCCGTCGCAGGAGGCTGATTTCTCGGGACCTACCGAGGTCCCGCGCTTGCGAACTGCGCCGCATCGTGATTTGCTGTTAGCACTCGATGACCGAGAGTGCTAATTCACCGGTGCAGGCGCACCGCAAGGGAGGACCGAATATGGCGAAGTTGATCGCCTTCGATGAGCAGGCCCGTCGGGCCCTCGAGTCTGGAATGAATCAGTTGGTAGATGCCGTCAAAGTGACGCTCGGACCAAAGGGCCGCAACGTCGTTCTGGAGAAGAAGTGGGGAGCCCCCACCATCACCAACGACGGCGTTTCGATCGCCAAAGAGATCGAACTCGAAGACCCCTACGAGCGGGTCGGCGCGGAGCTCGTGAAAGAAGTTGCAAAAAAGACTGACGACGTCGCCGGTGACGGCACGACGACAGCGACCGTGCTCGCCGGCGCACTCGTTCGCGAAGGACTTCGCAACGTCGCTGCTGGCGCGAACCCTATGGACCTAAAGCGTGGCATCGAGGCAGCCGTTGAGGCGGCAATCGGCGCGATCAAGGCCATCTCCCGCGAGACCGACTCGAAAGAGCAGATCTCCCAGGTTGCCGCCATCTCGGCTGCGGACCCAGAGATCGGCGCGATGATCGCCGAGGCGATCGACAAGGTTGGCAAGGACGGCGTCATCACCGTCGAGGAGTCACAGACCTTCGGCATGGAGATGGATCTT
Organism: Acidimicrobiales bacterium; assembly: GCA_036510575.1. Classification (GTDB taxonomy): domain Bacteria; phylum Actinomycetota; class Acidimicrobiia; order Acidimicrobiales; family Bog-793; genus DATCDR01. The sequence continues at coordinate 7,243 of DATCDR010000115.1, forward strand.
GTCGAAGGCATGCGCTTCGACAAGGGCTACATCTCGCCGTACTTCGTGACCGACTCCGAGCGGATGGAGGCGGTCCTCGAAGACCCGTACATCTTGCTCTTCGGTTCGAAGATCTCTGCGGTGCGCGACGTGTTGCCGGTCCTTGAGAAGATCATGCAGACGGGCAAGCCGTTGGTGATCATCGCCGAAGACATCGAAGGGGAGGCACTTGCCACCCTCGTCGTCAACAAGATCCGTGGCACGTTCCGCTCCGTGTCGGTGAAGGCCCCCGGATTCGGTGAGCGGCGTAAGGCCATGTTGCAAGACATCGCGATCTTGACCGGCGGCCAGGTCATCACCGAAGACGTCGGCTTGAAGCTCGAGAACGTCACCCTTGACCTTCTCGGCAAGGCTCGCAAGGTCGTGATCACCAAGGACGAGACGACCGTTGTCGAGGGCGCGGGTGACGACAGCGACATCAAAGGTCGGATCAGCCAGATCAAGACCGAGATCGACAACACCGACTCCGACTACGACCGAGAGAAGCTCCAGGAGCGACTCGCCAAGCTCTCGGGCGGCGTCGCGATCATCAAGGTCGGAGCTGCCACCGAGGTCGAGCTGAAAGAGAAGAAGCACCGTATCGAAGATGCGGTGTCGACAACCAAGGCAGCCATCGAAGAAGGCGTCGTCCCTGGCGGCGGTGTCGCACTCATCCGTGCGCAGAAGGCGATCTTGGAGCTCGCGGACTCCCTTGACGGCGACGTGGCCACCGGTGCCCGCATCGTCGCTCGCGCCGTTGAGGAGCCGTTAAAGCAGATCGCGATCAACGCCGGCCTCGAAGGCGGTGTTGTGATCGAGAAGGTGCGCAACCTCACCGATCCAGGCGAGGGCCTCAACGCCGCCACCGGCAACTACGAGAACCTCTTCGACTCTGGGGTCATCGACGCCGCGAAGGTCACGCGCTCTGCTTTGCAGAACGCGGCATCCATCGCCGCGCTCTTCCTCACTACCGAAGCGCTCGTCGTGGACAAGCCGGAGCCGCACGGTGCGGGCGGAATGCCAGGCGGCGGAGGCATGGAGGACTTCTAGTCCCCAGCCGACATACGAACTGCGACCAAGCGGCAGGGTGGAGACGCCCTGCCGCTTTTTCGCGTCGCTATCCCAAGCAAGCACCATGGCGCCACCTTCTAGACTGCCCTCGTGACAACCGAGGGCGACGACGTCGATGTAGCAAAGCTCCCAGGACTAGCGGTACTCCATCTCTTCTTTAAGGTCCGCGAAACGGTCGACGTCGGCCCCGCGACGATCGCGATCACCGAGTGCGTAACTGCAGGCAACCAGGTGGTCGCAGCTGAGATCTACGGCCACAAAGCTGACTTCGCCGTCACCGCGCTCGGTGACTCCTTTGCCGAGCTGCGCCATCTCCAGACCGGGCTCGTCGGCGCAGGCCTTGACCTCGTGTCGTCGTACGTCTCGCTCACCGAGGTCTCCGAATACGCGATGGGGGCGCCGCGGGCGACGCTCCTTGCCCGCCTCCGCCCGCAGCTTCCACCAGACAGCCTGGAGGCATACTGCTTCTACCCGATGTCCAAACGCCGGGTCCAGGGCGACAACTGGTACCAACTCCCCTTCGAGGAACGAACCAAGTTGATGATCGAACACGGAACCACGGGCCGAGAGTTTCGGGGACGGATCTTGCAACTCGTCACCGGATCTGCAGGGCTCGACGATTATGAGTGGGGCGTCACCCTCTTTGGGCGCACGCTCGAGGACGTGAAAGAGTGCGTCTACCAGATGCGATTCGACGAGGCGTCGGCGCGTTTCGCGGAGTTCGGCCCCTTCTACGTCGGAGCTGTCGGTAACCCGGAGCATCTCCTGCGTTCACTAGGGGCCCGCGGATGACCACCATCTGGCAAGACCACGAGCTATCCGGCGAGGACGCGGTCTCCTCCTCTCGGCTGCAAGAGGAGCTTCGCAAGCATGACCGGCTCGTCGTCGCGTTCTCAGGCGGCGCCGACTCAGCGCTGCTCGCGTACGCGGCGACAGCGGTGCTCGGGACCGATCAGGTCCTTTGTGCAACGGCGATCTCGCCGTCACTCGCCGAGGATGATCGGCGAGAAACCGAGGTCCTCGCGACCGAGTGGGGCCTTCGGTACCACCCGGTGAACACCGACGAACTCGAGAACCCGGACTATCAGGCCAATGGGCTTGATCGCTGCTATTTCTGCAAAGCCGCGCTGATGGATGCACTTGGCCCCATCGCTGCGAGCGAGTCCGCTTCGATCGCCCTAGGCGTCAACGTCGATGATCTCGGTGACTACCGACCTGGACAAGCGGCTGCCAGGGAGGCCGGCGCGATCTTCCCGTTGCTCGACGCAGGCCTAACGAAGGTGGCGGTGCGGTCGCTCTCTCGAGCACTCGGACTTCGCACGTGGGACAAGCCGGCAAATGCCTGTCTCTCGTCGAGAATCCCACAGGGCACTCCGGTCACCATCGGGCTACTGAGCAAAGTGGACCGGGCCGAGCAGCGACTGCGCCAGATCGGCTTTCGCGAGCTGCGCGTTCGCCACTACGGCGACACCTGCCGAGTCGAGCTAGCCGACGATGAGCTCAGCCACGCCCTCGAGTCGCGAGCCGAGATCGTCGAACAGCTCCGAGCAGTTGGCTATCGCTACGTGACGCTCGACCTTGAGGGCCTTCGTTCGGGCAACCTCGTCCGCACAGCTCTCGACGCAGCACGTCGGGACTAAGAAGCGCGACGATAAACGCTCAACGCGTTGGCGGTGGACCGCCGACGCCCTTCCAGCCAGCCGAGGATGTCGACCTCGGCTCGTAGAACAGACAGCCTTCGGGACACGCAAAGGGAACGTGTTCGTTCACGTCGAGCTTGCATCGCTCAACTCGCTCGGCAGTGATCGTCGTCTGCATCACGTAGTGACGACAGTCATCACGCACCGCCATGATGCAGCCTCAGTTCTGTTGGGGCTAGAGCTGTCGGCCGTCGCGGAGAAAGCGCTCGATCTCCTCGGTCAAGCCTTCGGTCGAGAGCTCTGCTCCGATGACCTCTTCCATCTCCTCGATGCGTGCAACGTACTCTGCAACGTTGTCGTCCTCTGCGACGAGCTCGTCCATCCGCTCCTCGTACTCGGCTGCCTCCGCCGAGATCTCCTCTTCGTCGATGTCGCGCTCGACGAGCCTCGCAGCGACGCGCACAAGCGCGAGCGCCGCCTTCGGCGACGTAGGAAGCGAGTAGCACGGGACGCTCGCCCATACCGACATTGAGGGGATGCCCGCCTCACCGAGCGCCGCGGACAACACCCCGACAATGCCCGTCGGTCCCTCGTAGAGCGACGGCGAGAGACCGTGGTGCTCAGCGAGCCTCGGATCCGACGAGGTCGCGTTCACCGGGACAGGACGCCCGTGCGTGACTTCGCTGAGGTAGGCACCGAGCGTGATGACGAGCTCGATCCCGAGTAGTTCAACAAGCTCGACCATCGCGTCGGTGTAGGTCCGCCAACGAAGGTGCGGTTCAGGGCCGCGAACGATCACAACGTCAGGTCCGCCGGTGGTCGATCGCGCGATCGAGAAACTCGTTGCGGGCCACAAGATGCGGCGAGTCGTGCCATCGATCAAGGAGACCTCGGGACGAACCTCCGTGAAATCAAAGAACTCGTCCGGATCGATCTCGGCGAACGGGAGCGCCTCCCACTGCCGCGCGAGGTAGCCAGCGGCGTACGACGCTGCTTCGCCGGCATCATTCCAGCCCTCGAAGGCGGCGATCAGAATCGGGTTCCTCAGCTTTGGGGCGTCGGCGTCCGAAAGCATCCTCGGGCTCTGGCTTCGACGCACGAACGGAAGCTGTGAGAGCTCCCGCCTGCCTCCAGAACTACCGCCGTTTGACCGGATGTTCATCGCATCCTCCTTATCGTCCAAATGTTACCGGGCCACGTGGATTCAGACTGGCATAAAGCACCTCAGCTATCGTGTCGCCGTGGGCACCGAGGCGGCGATTGAGCAGGTCACCGCCGTTACCGACGAGCTCGTAAAAGCCTACGAACGGCTCTTGCCGCAGCTGTCGAGGACTGCCGACGCCGACGAAAAGACGCTGGCACGTGTCGTAACGTCCTCGGCGACCACGCTGCTCATCGCGCGCCAGGGCGGTCAGGTCGTTGGCATGTGTGCCCTCGTGACGTTTTGCATTCCGACGGGCGTGCGTTCTTGGATCGAAGATGTCGTCGTTGACGAAAGCGCCCGTGGGCAGGGCATCGGATCGGCACTCGTCGAAGCGGCGGTACGCCTTGCCAGAGATGCAGGAGCACGAAGCGTCGACCTCACCAGTAGACCCGAACGTGCCGAGGCGAACCTTCTCTACCAACGGCTCGGATTCGACCGCCGCGACACCAATGTGTACCGATTTCAGCTGGATACCTGACGTTGTGGAACGCTGCCGCGAGGTTTGTACAACCCTTCTACAACACCGATAATTTTCAACACGATGCAGTTCTCCGCGCCAGGAACTGAGCGTGGGAAAGCTGACATCCACGGCCGCTTGCCGCTCGCGACTGCGCATCCAAGCGTCGACTTGGCGATGCCCGACAATATGTAACCATTGACCATGGCAGTTGTGACCGTGTTTCGAAGCCGCCTTCGCCCAGGCGTAGAAACTGCGTACCGTGAGGTGGCCGCCGAGATGAGCCGTCTCGTACGGTTGACTGACGGGTTCATCGACGAGAGGTTCTATGAGTCACCCGACGGCGAACGAGTTACCATCGCTCGCTTCGCGGATCTCGCGAGCGAGCAAGCGTAGGCACAGAATGCTGAGCATCTGCTCGCGCAACGGCGCGGCAGGGACGAGTTCTACTCTTGGTATGACATCTCGGTTGCAGAGGAGCTGCACAGCCATCGGTACACCGACGAGAAGTCCTGACTCCACGACGCCGCCCCGTGCTCGGCGGTTGCTGTCGTAGCGGTCGAGGCCGAGTTCTCACCATAACGCGACTCGGCTACTGCGACTCGATGTCCCAGGCGTGATGGACACAGTCATGAAGCAGATAACGACCGATCGACTCGATGGTAAAGACACTTCCGTTCGACCGGACCCCTGGTCTCGTCCACTCCTCGGCTCGAAGCGCGTCGAAGCGGTCGGCGAGCGTGGCGGCGGCACCCTCCAACTCGAGCGCCACGGAGTACGACTCCTGGAGGTCGTAACGCTCAACGACAGCTGTCTCGTCTTGATCCCAGTTGGGGAATTGCGGATTCTCTTCGCTTTGCATCAACGAGACGCGCCAGTCGAAGATTCGGAACACATCGCGGACGTGGCACGCGTACTCAAGCACCGACCAGCGCTCGGGATTCGGGCGAATGCGAGCATCTGCGGTCGCGAGCTCCGGACGCCAGATCGTCGCGTTCGCCCGCAGGCGGCGCCCCATCTCCTCCCGGGGGAAACTCTCCGCGTCGAATCCGCACTCACGACATGGTCGCTCGAGTACCCACGTCCAGTCCTTGGAATCCGGCGTGATCGGCATGCCACGAATGTACGTCGTCGCGTACACCACGCTCGCGTCAAAGACTCAAGCGAGATCACGGCGGCCGTGTGGCTGCACATTCGGGAGAGCGAATCCCGTTTCCTTCGGCGTCTCTCGCGCGGCGATGTCGGGCAGGCGAGGGCGCAATATAGCGGTGGCAACGAGCGCGCCGGGCGGTTCCCGCGTAAACAGCGACGAGTCTGGCGGACTCGGTGCTGATACCCACGCAACCAGGACATATACCGGAGAATAATCCCTAAAGCGACCGGGAGACTGGGTCGTTAGATCCCCCGATGGAACACACCCGGGGCAGCGACTCCACCGCTACAGCTTCGCCGGGGCAGCGGCTGCCAAAGAGGTGTCCGGCACGAAAGCGCTTCATCGCGATCGCGGCCCTCGTCTCGTTCCCGCTAATCGGCATGCTTTTTACGACTACCTCGATCGAGGCCACAATGCCGGCGACCGCAGCGACCAGGCCGATAGGCCCGGTCGCACTCACCACAGCGACGACGCCCAACCACAACACCCATCACCTAACCGCGGCCGAGAAGCGTGCCGCCGAACTCCGCCGAAAGGCAGCGGCGCGGCACCGACGCGAGGTGGCAGCGCGGCGTAAGCGAGAAGCGGCCCGTGCCAAGCTGCTCGCGCACACGCACAAGACGAAGAAACACGCAGCCACCCCGACGACGCCCGCAGCCGTCGTCCCGCGCGCCTCGGACACGTTAGGGACCGACGCGAACATCTCGCCTGACCCCAACTTCGTCACCACGTGTCTGCCGACCGACGACTCCATCAACTGCATCACCGAGGAGATCGAGGCCGTGTACAACGCGCAGACCCAAGAAGGGCTGCAGCCAATACCAATCAACATCGACGCGTTCAGCCAACTCAGCCCCGCTGACCAGATGTTCGTACTTACCGATCTCGAGCGAGTGACGCGTGGCCTTCCTCCGGTAATGGCGTTGACCGCACAGCTCGACACCGTCTCTGCAAAGGGGGCCGTCCAGATGACGGACCCAGCGTTGAGCGGGTGGAACCTGACCGGCGGAAAGGGCGCGATCGCTTGGGACAGCAACTGGGCTGGCGGCCTCAATACGGTCGGCTCCGACTATTTCTGGCTGTACTCAGACGGCGAGGGCTACAACATCGACTGCACGCCGACCAATCAGAGCGGATGCTGGCAGCACGAGGACAACATCCTGGCACCCATCTCGGGAACCTGTAGTGATCGGGCTGTCCCGCAGATGGTCATGGGCACAGCAACCGCAACCACTGCAGAGTACGGCCCCTCAGAGGCCGAGATCATCGTTCAAGAGTGCGGCGGACCTCCAAGCGATACCGTCTTCACCTGGTCCGAGGCAAGGCAGATTCTTGGCATCGCAACGACTTAAGCGCCGAGCCTGGATCGGCCGGGCACAGCAAAACCCGAGGCTGGTGGTAAAGATAAGGATCAACTAGAGAGTTATTCGAGGCACTGACGGGTGCTGAACCTCTACATGAGGAATATTCTTTATTTGCAGTTTTGCCGTCCATGCCGATAACTTAAGTGCTATGACTCAACCGCTGGGCGCTAGGACGACGCCATACGTCGACCGCGACAGCAGGCGCTCAGAGTCAGAAGCAGTTGTCGATATCGCCGCTCTTGAGCGCCTCTGGGTGCAGTTTTGGAGTCGCCGCGATAGCGAACTCCGAAACCAACTGGTCGTCAACTACAACGGCATCGTCCACACTGTCGCCTCGCGACTACCTGCAAACGTGCGATCGAACTGGAGTCTCGACGACCTAAAAAGCTCCGGGGTGCTCGGGCTCATTGAGGCAGTGGACCGGTTCGAAGAGGGCTCGCAGATCTCAGTATTCCCGGCCTATGCACAGCAGCGAATTCGGGGTGCTATCTACGACGAGCTCCGACGGCTTGACTGGCTTCCGCGTACGATCCGTCGCCGCGTGATCACCTACCGCGTTGCCGTCGATGATCTCTCGAGTGAGCTCGGCAGAATGCCCGACCGCTCCGAGGTCATGAAAGAGATGGGCGTCGACGCCGGTTCTGAGAATGACCTCATGCAACAAGTGCAGTCCGCACAACTGACGCACTTTCAGCAGAGCACCGGTGAAGACGATTGGGCAGCTTCGTACCGATCGATCGACCAGCTCGTGTCGAACGCCGCCGATCAGCCAGAACTCCACCTACTCGAGACTGAACGAATCGACAGTCTTCGAGCAGCCATAACAAAACTCCCGGAACGACAGCGCACGGTCATCACGCTCCACTTCCTCGGTGGCCTTACGCAAGACGAAATTGGTGCCGTGCTTAGCGTCAGCAACTCGCGCGTCTCTCAGATCGAGAGCTCCGCGATCAACGCGTTGCGCCACCTCCTTCGAGATGACATGAACTCCGGGCACCGCGCGTTCGGCTAGATCCGGGCGCCTGTTCCTCTAGCTCGCCCAGATCTTGGCGACGCTCACGGCGACGGATCACCTACGCCATCGACTCGCCTTCAGTAGGCGGACGCGCTTCTGACGCACAAGTCCAGAGATCGTTGCAACAACCCCTTACGCGATGCTGCGCGCGGGGTTTCCGCGCGCAGCACCATCCTCGGCCGATTGAGTTAGACCCTACGGCCGATTAAGACTCAGCTATGACGTCGCCTGCGGAGCAACTCCGCACCAAGGGCCATCATCACGATGCCAACTCCCACGGCTGCAAGCACCAAGGGACCACTACCGCCCCAGGGCTCGCCCGTATGCACGGTGGTAGCCGCCGCAACGGGGGTCGGCGGAGTTGTAGTCGTAGTCGAAGTCGTCCCGGTGCCCGCCTGAGGCTTCGTCGTCGGCTTCTTCACAGCGGTCTTGCCTGCCAACGCGATCGGATGGCTAGCAGAGGTCACGGTGTCGGTCCCAGGGACGTACTTGATGCCTGAGTAGTTGGTATCAGCGGCACCGGTGCACGAGGTCGGAAACGTCCCCGGCGAGGCTCCGGTTGCCGTCGTCGAACAAACTGGCGGCGTGGTCAGCGTCTTGTCACTGCCGACGTAGCCAGTCACCGTGTAGGTGACCGGTGGTGGCGTACTTCCCTGCGGGAATGTCGAACTCGACGAAGTCACCGTGAGCGGCGTCAGCGCCTGCGTGATGTGCACCGTGCCGGGCACGTAGCTGATCGTGTAATTCGGTCCGACGGCGCTCATGCACGTTGAGGGATACGAACCGACTGGACTCGTGGACGTCGCCGTGGTCGAACACGTCGGGACGCCGGTCAACGAGCTTCCCCCAACCGGAAGGGTGTAGCTCGGTGTGACGGTCGGCGTCGTGCCGTAGGGGACAGTGCTGCTCGATGCGGTTACGACGAGCGGCAGTGGGGTCACCGTGACGGCGCCTGGCACGTAGGAGATGGCGTAGTTCGTGTCGCTCGCCCCACTACAGACGGTCGGGTATGCCCCCACGACCGGAGCGCCCTGGGTGTAGTTCGTCGTGCACATAGGGACGGTCGTCAGCGACGAGGGAGTGTCACCGTTCACGAAGCCGGAGTAGCTCGGGGTTATGACCGGAACCGACGCCAGATACGGCACCGTGGCACTCGAGGCAGTGATCGTCAGCGGTGCTGGCGCCACTGTCAAGATGCCCGGAACGTACGTGATGACGTAGTTGTGGTCACTCGCACCGCTACAGCTCGTCGGATAGGAGCCGCCAGCGGGGGCACCCTCGGTGTAGGTGGTCACACACGTCGGCGGTGTCGTGAGCGACGCGGGCGTGTCGCTGTTGACGAATCCTGAATAGCTCGGAGTGATCGCGGGCACGGGGGATCCGTACGGAACCGAAAGGCTTGGCGCGGTGATGACGAGTGGCGCTGGCGTGACGCACAAGACGCCAGGGACATACGAGATCGAGTAATTCGTATCGACCGCTCCGCTACAGCTTGTCGGGTAAGTCGAGTACGGCGGAGCGCCCTGGGCATACGTCGTGACACACTTGGGCGACGTCGTTAGCGACGCAGGCGTGTCGCCGTTTACGAACCCGGAGTAACTCGGCGTAATCGTCGGCACCGGCGAGCCATAAGGAATTGAACCACTCGAGGCGGTGATGACGAGTGGAGCTGGCGTCACGCTCACGGTGCCCGTCCAATAGACGATCGTGTACCCAGGCGCTACAGCACCGGAGCAGCTCGTCGTATAGGTCCCTGTCACGGGTGCACCCTGGGTGTAGCTCGAAGTACACACGGGCGGTGTCGCAAGCGTCACGGTCGGAGCCGTCGTGTAGGTGATCGTCGGCGGAGCAGAGCCGTAGGTCACCGACGTGCTCGACGGGATGATGACGAGGATGTGCGACCCGCAGATTGTCACCGCGCCGTTCACGTAGCTGATCGAGTAGTTACTATCGACCGCTCCCTGGCAGTACGTGACCCACGGGCCCGCGCTTGCAGGAGCGCCCTCGGTGTAGGCAGTGGCGCACGACGGTGGAGTAGCGAGCGACGCGGGAGTGTCACCGTTTACGAAACCTGAGTAGCTCGGCGTGATCGTCGGCACCGGCGCATTGACATTGACCTGAGGGCTCGACGCGGTAATCGTGAGTGGCGCCGGAATTACGGCCAGGACGCCTGGAAGATAGGTAATCACGTAGTTGGAGTCAACGGCCCCCGAACAGCTCGTTACGTAGTGACCAACGGAGCTCCACGACGTCGCCGTGGTGGTGCACACCGGTGGGGTCGCAAGCGACGCTGGAGTGTCACCGTTGACGAATCCTGAGTAGCTCGGCGTGATCGTCGGCACTGTCGAGCCGTAGACCATCGAGGTGCTCGAGGCCTCGATTACGAGGTCCGCCGGCCCAACGGTGGCCTTGCCCTTACCCCAGCTCGAAGCGCAGTTCGAGTCGCCGTTGTACGACGCCGTCGCGAAGTAATTCCCGGCGAGCGAATGCATGATCGTGCACGTCGCCTGGCCGGCGGAGTTCAGCGTGGATGAAGCGCAGCTGACCGGCTGACCGTTCGGCCCCGAGACGGTCCAGCTCACAACTCCAGTAGGTGAGACGCCTGGTCCCGTGACTGTCGCGGTAAAGGAAAAACTGCTCCCAACGACGGTCCCACCAGCGTTACTTGAGACAGAAGTCTCGGTGTCGGCCTGCCCAAGTTGATGACTTCGATCATGGCCAGAGCCGGCCGAACAGTTACCATCTCCGCCATAGTTCGCAGTAGCGCTGTAGCTCCCGGCGTCGGCCTTGTCGATCGTGCAGCTCGCTTGCCCGTTGGAGAGGTGCGTCGTGGACTCACACGGCACCGAGTTGCCGAAGGGATCAGCGACGCTCCAGGTCACTTCACCCGTAGGGATTCCTGCCGCGGGATTGTTCGCCGTGACCGTGGCCGTGAACGTGATCGTTTGCCCAGCTTGATCACCAAGGGAGTTATCGGCGACTTTCACCGTCGACCCAGCCGGCGAGGCGCCTGCTGCCTCCGTGAGAGCTGGGATCGAAAAAAGCGCCACCGAGATGAAGAAAAGCCCTGCGAGGCCGCCTATCCGAAAGCTCGACAAGCAGTGCGAAATCCGAAAACTGGCGCTGTGCGACCTCCGAGAATCTCGTCCCGTCGGTCGCAGTCGCGGCCCGTAAACGTGATGTCGCATGCAGAACTCCTAGTCCACCAGAGGCTGGTCACCCAGAGTCTCTGGTCGTGTCGGTTATGGACCTGACGTTCTCCGACTGTATGCGCCCGCGAACCGAGAGTGGGTGATCAGACCGTCAGCCACCATCTCGATGAAAGTCAGCACCCACAGCAGTTCGCCCGAGGCGTTCCGACCTGAAAATCCGTCCATCCCGTACTGCTAGGGCCGGTTTCGCTGTGGCTCCACGCGGACAAGCGACCAATTAGCGCCCGCGGTTCAATGCCTCCCTGCAGGCGATAGTAACCACCGTCGGTGAATTGTCAATCTGGCGGCCTCACATAACCCCACTACAGACAGGGTGAAGCTCTTGCGCCGGGGCGGCTCGACAAGGAAAAAGGCCAGTCCGGGCCGCTGCGATTGATCGCCGCGCGGAGGTCGAGAGCAGACAATCGCGGAGATTTCGGTGATCAACCGGCGACTCCGACGAGGTGCGAAACGACGGCCGTCAAGAGCGCGCCAGGCGTTGGCTCTCCTGACATATCCACGTCTGACACGCGCTCGACGTAGCTCTGCTACCCCACTGCGATTCGCTCGAGGGCGATGACTGGAATCCGCCTCGAGGTCCGATTCTCGTAGTCATCGAAAACTGGATGCAAAGCCGCCTGACGCCGGTACAGCTGGTCGCGTTCGTCCCCCTCGAGAACGTGAGCAGTCGCCTCGAAATGATCCTCTCCGACCTCAACCGTGGCCACGCCAGCGGCCAGCAAGTTCTTGCACCAATCTGGATCCGTGTCCGCACCCTGATGCGACGCGAAAACAATGAAGCGATCACCGTCTGGCAAGAACCGCATCGGGTTCGTGAAGGTCTTCCCGCTCTTGCGTCCTTTCGTAGTCAGCAACAAGAGCGCGGCGCCTCGGAAATTCTCCTCGTCCACCTGACCACCGTGGGCTCGAAACTCCTCAGCCAGCAAGCGATTGCGCTCGTTCTGATCGACCATCGATACCTCCTCTTCAACGTAAGCCGACACGACCCGGCGGCCAGACAATTTCCGGTTGCATCTTATGAATTGAGCGCCAGTCGCCACGTGCCCAGTTCCGAACGCGACCTACAGGCCGTCGGTCCCTTGTGCGTACGATCCAAGGACGCTCGAATGCCTACGCGAGCAGACGACGTATCTCGCTGACAGCTGGCCCTGTTCGATCGGTGTATCTATCGGTCCTACATGGAGCGATTTTAGACGTAACACCAAAGGTTGAGCTCTCCATGGTTGCCGAATGGAGAGCATTCTCCGTCGGCCATCAGTGAGAAATACCAGGAACCTCGGATTCGTCTCTCTGATCGCGCGCGCGAATATCGGGCGAGGCGATGGCGGAGGTAATACAACCGGCAAGCTGGCTACGATTGGGAAGTGGGACATCTCGCGAACGTCGCTCCTGCTCTACGTACGCGATGAGCAGCTCCTTTCACCTCAGTCGCCCGCGCGGCGGTTTGGTCCCCTGGATCCTGATCACCGTCGGGCTCGTTTTCTTGGCCGGCGCCGGGGTGTGGCAACTTCGGGAGTCGCTATGGATGTCTAACTACCACCGAGTAGGCAGCTCACTGACTCAGCAAGAGGAGAGTCGAATCGCAGCAGCTCGACTCGACGGCTCGGTAGCGGGAACAGCTGGCTCCTCGAATTCGGCACCGAGCGGATCAACCGCTACGCCGAGTCTCGATAGCGCTTCGAAAGGAAGTGGCTCGGCAGTCTCGTCCTGCGCGCAGCGTCCGACAAGTGGACCACAAGGCCTGCTCAAGTTCCCAGAGCTCGGCGTCGTGGCTCCGATCGAACAGGGGTCCACCGACTCGGTTCTCGCCGTTGCCGTTGGCCATGATCCATCCTCAGTCTGGCCGGGAACCAACGGCACCGCGGTCTTTCTCTCGCACGATGTGACCTACTTCGTCAACATTGGTCATCTCAAGCAAAACGACATCGTGAGTTACGTCTCCCCCTGCGCGAGCTACACCTACAAGGTGAGCACGAGCAAAGTCGTGCTCGCGGGCACGACGATCTACAACTCTCCAGGATCGACGATCGATCTCGTTACTTGTTACCCGTCGAACGCACTCTTCTATACCAATCAACGCCTCGTCGTGTCACTCAGCTTGGTCAAGGCGAGCGTCACCAAGACTTGGCACCCGCTGTCGATCTCGGACCACAACGTGCCGACGCTCGATGCCCGCCAGCCGACCGTCCCAGTACCGCCTCAGCTAGCCGCGCAAGGGCTCACGCTCGCTACCGACTACGCGCCGATGGGCACGCTTACAATTCTCGGTACCCCGGATTCACGATACGTACAGTCCCCCGCGGCGCTGCTTGCCCAGGATGCTGCGCTCGTGGCGTACTTCGGCGGTATCAAAACTCTTGCTGAGGGCCACCTGGATTGGTGGAAACAATTCGCTCCACATGTGTCACCTCCGAGCGCGTTGATTGGCCACACCATCGGTGGATATACCAGCGCCGTGAATGTCTACATTGAAGCCAGCAACCTCTCCATCCGCGGCGTCATCATTCGAGATGACGTTCGGATCGGCGGCTCCTCTTATGCAATGCAAATCGGCATGGCGATCTCAAGCAAAAATGTCTTGACGATCACCTCATGGAAGGTCTAGTCCCGACTCACTCGCTTCGGCGCCAGGCAAGCCGACCTCGGCTCCAAGGTGCTCATGGTCCTGCACAAAACTCCGACCACCTGAGATCCAAACCTGCTTCAGCTGGCCTGGAAGCCCGAAAAAGGGCCAGCGGTATACTGCACTAAATGGATACCGCTGAGCTGCTGGCGGCCGTTGAGCGGCGCATCGCAGAAACTACGCGCGACCGCGACCGGCTTGCCGAGGCGGTGGCTGCGCTCGACGACGAGACGCTGCAGTTAGCAAACGAGGCCGAGGTACTTGCTCGGGTTATTTCGAGATTTGCCGTCCAATCACCGTCGGAGGACGGCGGCGGCGGCGGTGAAGCAATGGCACCGAACAGTGAACCGCGAACATCGGCCATCGTCTGGCCAACAGGTCCGGGCTTTGACCAACCAATCAAGGCGAAAAAGCTCAAGGCCTGGGCGAAGTACAAGATGGAAGCCGCGGACTGGTATCTCGACACCCTCCTCGCGATGTCGCTACAACAGGGGCGAATCGACCGAGTGCTCGGCGTCGAGATGGCTGTGGAAGGCGTTATCCACTCGCTATGTGCCGCGTTCGAAGTCATGATCTGCGCTCTGACGCAATCGATCGAAAAAGCTGCGGGAATCACGTCGGACCGTCGGACGCCACGCCACCTGGTCAGTTGGTCACAACTCGCCGCGGCCGCGAAGGTCTTCGACATCGACCTCGCGAGCACGCTCAGCATCTCGTCTGCACTGCTCGGAGAGCACTCGGAGAACCCCGAGGGGCCCCTCGCGCAGCTTTTCGTCCTGCGACGTCATGCCGCCGTACAAGATGTGCTGGTCGAGATGGCATCGACGGACGGCTCGGACGACGCCCTCGGCATCGAGATTCCGGGACGTGGTCCATTACCGCTTGTGGACTATCTATTCGAGGCGCGAAATCTCGTAGGAGAGCTTCTCGAGACGATCTTGCACGATATCGCTGACGCCAAAGCGGGCCGGCTCTACATTCCAGCGTCCAACGAACTACGCAAGCGTGCCGAGCAAGGCCTCGGCGTGATTCTGGCACCCGACGGATTGCTCGCCTCCTAGGCCCAACTCTGGTCCGAGAGGGCCAAGAGGCATCGCTTGAGCGCCGCCGCGCATTTTCACCCGGCTTGATCATGCCGTGTCGATCTACTCCGATCAGGTCGTGTCGATCTACTCCGGGACCCCGCCGCTTCAGCGGTCCCAAATCCCAGCAATCAGGGAAAAGTTCTCAAACCCCAGTCGAGACGTGTCGTTACAACTTCCGAACGGGAGTGAGAGACCGGAGTCTTGGCTTTGGAACTTGCAGAAGAGGGTGTGCCGTACATGCCAACAAATTCGATCAAGCGATCTGCCAGGCGAATCACGCCGGTACTGCCTCCCGACGAAGCTCGACGACTGGCGACGCTGTACTTTCTCGACATTCTCGACAGCCCGCCGCAGGAGCAATTCGACCGGATCGCTCGAATGGCCCAGCGACTCTTCACCGTCCCGATGGCAGCGATCAGCTTCGTCGACGCTGAAAGGGACTGGTTCAAGTCCTGCATCGGACTCAACCTTCTCGAACTACCTCGTGACCTTTCCTTCGCTAGTCACACCATCTTGAGTCGGGAGACCTTCATCGTCGAGGACGCGACAGTCGACCTTCGCTTCTTCGACAACCCGCTCGTAAGGGAGTCCCCCGAGATTCGCTTCTATGCCGGCACCCCGATCAAGGCGTCCAATGGCGTCAACATCGGTGCACTCAGCATCATGGACTCGGTGCCTCGTACATTGACCGATTTCGAGCGCACCGCGCTTCGCGATCTGGCCGCTGCCGTCGAGTACGACATCGGCGCTGGCGAGCTCAAGCTCGTCGACCCGCTGACCGGTCTCATGAACTCGCGCGGGCTGAGCTTGATCGCAAGTCACATCGTGCCGCGCGTCAGCCGGGATGGTCAGGCGATGAGCATGTTGTTCATCGATGTCAAGGGCCTTGCTGGCATCAACGAGCGATTTGGGCGAGCGTCCGGCGACGCGGCGCTCTTGATGATCGCGGCCGTACTTCGAGAGACGCTCCGAGGAGCGGACATTCCTGCTCGCATGCGCGGCGACGATTTCGCGGTCCTCCTTCCTGACACCGAAGAGACCGAGCTCTCCGTGGTGATCGAACGGATAGAAAACGAATTGAAAGAGCGCATGCAGCTTCGACCGGCGCTGTTTGGCGCCACCGTCCGGATCTCTCGGGCGACAATCGACCCTTCGGCCGAAGACTTCAGCCTCGAAGGACTCATCTCTCGCGGCGCTTCGTAGAACGCGGGTACGGCGACACCGGTTGCGTTTCGAATCCTGTGCGAGGAGTCGCGGCTCGTGGGATCCGGCCCCTGGCGTCCCGCAACCGTCGATGGCAGCAACCGCCGATCTATGACCTCGTTTGGAACGGCGTGGCCGCTGAACATCGCAATTTCTGAAGCACCAATCATCGACTCGCGCCAGAGCGTCGACCATGATGGAGGTGTGAAGGTCCTGATCGCGCTTATTTTTGCAGTGTATGGGCTCGTGATCGGGTCGTTCCTCAACGTGGTCATCGACAGGGTCCCTAAGCGGGAATCAGTAGTCCGGCCTCGCTCGCGATGTCCTCAATGCGATGCCGCGATCTCGTCTCGCGACAACATCCCGCTGCTTTCCTGGCTTCTTCTGCACGGTCGCTGTCGCTCGTGTGGGCTACCTATCTCAGTGCACTATCCGTTAGTCGAAGCCGGAACCGCGATCGTATTCGGCGTCACCGCGGCCCACTTCGGCGCCGGATGGAATCTCGCGATCTACCTCGTGCTCTTCGTGGGTCTCATTCCGCTCGCAGTGATCGACGGCTACCAACGACTGCTGCCGATCCGTGTGCTGTACCCGGTACTTGCGACCACGATCGCGCTACTCCTCGCCGACACCCTTGATCACCACGATTGGCGACGGTTACTCGTCGCTGCCGCCTGTGGCGCGGTGTGGTTCGGGGCGTACTTTGTGCTCAATCTTCTTCGTCCCGACGCGCTCGGATTCGGAGACGTCCGGCTCGTCGGACTGTTGGGACTGTCTGTCGGCTGGCTAGGCGTATCCGTCGTCTTCATCGCCTTCTTCGCTTCCAACCTTCTCGGAATCGTCTGCGCGCTCGTGATGTTGGCGCTGCAAAAAGCACATCGGGACACGCCGATCCCCTACGGCGTATTCCTCGCGCTCGGCGCCGGCGTTGCGGTTCTGGTCGGCCCTTCCATCGTCAGCCACATCCCGATTCTCCAGGGCCACCGATGAGATCTCGATCGCGTACCGCGCTGCCGAGGTGGCTCTTTTACTTCGCTATCGCTGCCTCGTGGCTGCTCGGTGCGGAGATCGTCGTCCTTACTGTTGCGCGCCGATCTCTCCCAGGCCGACTTCCGACCTTCGCAGGGTGGCTGTTCGTCGCAGCAGTAGCGATGTCTGTTGCCGCAATCGCACGACTGGAGATGTCCGGGAAACACCGCACACGCACGCTGCTCGAACAGCTCGAGGAGGCTCTCAGTTCGATCACGGCACTCACGGAGACGTCACTGAACTCACTGGAGCTGTCCGAGCTGCTCGAACGCATCCTCGAACGCCTCGTAACCGTGCTCCACAGTGAAGTCGCGATCATCTTCATACTCTCGGATTCACGACGCGAGCTGCAAGCGATTGCTGCCCGCGGCATGGACGCGACGGACCTCACGATTGACCTCTCAATCGATGAGGGACTGCTCGACGATGTGTTCGTGACGGCCGCATCTGCAGCCACCACCGATGAACGCGCCCTGAGACTGCTTCGCGAACGCACCGGGCTCCCACTGCTTAGCGCCGCGGCGTGCCCGATTCTCATCGAGGGCCGTCTGATCGGTGTGTGCGCGACCGCCACGACGCTTCCGAAGCGCTTCGACGAACGAGAGCTGCATCTCATGCAACTCGTCGCCGACCGTTCAGGGCTCGGCATAGAACGAAAGCGACTCGACGAAGCCGAGCGGAGCGCACGCCTCGATGTGCAACGAAGTCAGCGATACGCGATCGTGCTGGCGTCTGCGAGCGCCGCCCTCTCGACTGCTCGCGACAATTTTCAACCGAATCTCTCGACGCTGGTCGACATTGTCGTGCCAGCCTTTAGCGACTGGTGCGCAATCGACCTACGCGACGACACTGGCAACCTCCGCCGCCTCGCGGTTCGTCACGCGACGGACCGCAGCAGCGCCGCAAGCGACGAGCTCAGACTGCGCGTACCGATGATCGACGCCATGACGACGCGAGCGGTAGAAACGGGCGCCATCCAACTTTCGGCGTCGTTCACGACACCTACGTCAATGCAGCGAGATCTCCCACCGATGCGACCGGTAATCGACCCAACTCCGTGGATCACGGTACCAATGACGATCGGCTCGGGATCGATCGGAGCGATCACGTTCGCCTTCGACGGCGGGGAACCGGCGACGAACAACGACATGGTCATCACCGCGCAGGACCTCGCACGACGCTCAGCTATTTCTATCGAGCGAGTGCTCTTCTACCGCGAGGCACAAGAGGTCGCCGAGCACTCCACCCGGGTCGCCCACCAACTCCAGGCACTTCTCGACGCTTCACTACAGCTCTCCCGACTAACCGACGACGGCGCAGTGATCGCCGCCATCGCCGAGTGCGCGCTCGCCATCTGCGACGCCAACGGCGCGCTCGTCGTCGTCACGCCAATCGGCCAGCCGCAGCTACGGGCTCTTGCACAACGCGATGAGTCGGTCCGCGTCGGCGACGGCGAGCTCACCCCGTCTACTGTCGAGCTTCCTGCCGACCTCCACATGCTCTCGGGCCCGACACGCCTCGGCGCAATGCTCGCGACGCCGATCATCGGGGTCACCGGCGAGCACCTCGGTACGCTTTCGATCTGGCACGACGACGCCAAGGAGTTCTCGAAGGAGGACGAAACGGTCCTCACGCTGCTCGCCCAGACGAGCTCGACCACACTCGCGAGCGTCGAGCTCTACCGAACGATTCAAGCAAGCGAGGCGCGGTGGCGCACGCTGATCGAGACGGCACCAATCGGCGTGATGGAGGTCGACCCACACGGGAGCGTGCGCTGGGCGAATCGCTCGGCACAGGAGATCTTCGCCAGAAGCAGCTTGCTTATCGGCCGGGACATGAGCAGCGCGACCGGCCAACGAAGCGGCGTCACCCAGCTCGAGAATCTCTGGCTTCGAGCCTCGACCGGGGCCGAAGTCCGCGACCGCGAGCTCATCGGTGTCCGAATCGGCGATGTGACACGCGACCTCCTCGTATCGGTAGTGCCACTGTTCTCCTCGGAGAACCAGGTCCAGGGCATCTTGACCCTGGTTGCTGACATCAGCGATCGGCGAAGGCTCGAGGGTGAGCTCCAGCAGGCCCAGCGGATGGAAGCGCTCGGACAGCTGGCCGGCAACGTCGCGCACGACTTCAACAATCTCTTGACACTGATATCTGGCTACACCGAGTTGATGCGTGCCCACGTCGGCAGCGACGTGCGGCTCATCGACCTGGTCGGCAATATTCAAGGCGTCACCGATCGGGCGGCGCTGCTCACCGGTCGACTGCTCACGATCAGTCGCCACCAGAGCTCTCATCCGCGAACGCTCAGTCCTGCGACCGCGCTCCGATCGATGCGGGAGGTGCTCGGAAAAATTCTCGGCAGTGGGATCCAAATCGCCTACGAGTTCACCGACGAGGACGGCCACGTATCGATAGATCCGGGCTACTTCGACCAGATCATCTTGAATCTCGCCGTCAACGCGCGAGACGCGATGCCAAATGGAGGGACCTTCAGCATTCTGTTGGACAAGGAGCGAATCGGCCCAACCGATACTGCACGGCTTGGGGTACGGCGCGGCGAAAGTATCGAGCTCGTGATCAGCGATACCGGGACCGGCATGGACGCCGAGACACTGGCCCGCTGTTTCGAACCGTTCTTCACCACCAAGGAGGCATCAAAAGGCACCGGACTCGGCCTGGCGGCAGTTCGCGGTGTCGTCGTTGAGTCGGGTGGGACAATCCAGGTGCGAAGCGTGCCGGGCATCGGCACGTCATTCACCATTCACCTCCCATCCGTCGGCGCACCGATCGAGGAGCTTCCAGTCGCGCGAAAAGACGACAAGAAGATCAGTCACTCACACTTTTCGATCCTCATCGCTGAGGATGACGACACGCTTCGATCCATGATCGAAAAGGTGCTGACGCTCGCCGGCTACCAGGTAGTGGGTGCTCCAGCGGGAGATCTCGCCTTCGAGCTCGCCAAGTCACACGCCGGCACGATCGACTTGTTGATCACCGACGTCACGATGCCGGGTATGACCGGTCCCGAGCTGGCCAAAGCGGTGACGAAACAGTCCCCAGATACCGCTGTGCTCTTCATCTCGACCGATCCGGCGGGCGTATCAATGGTGGACCTGAACGGGCGCGAGACCTCGTTCATGGCAAAGCCGTTTCGGCCAAGTGAGCTCGTCGATCGAGTCGAGTCCATACTCGGCGTGCCCGACCCAGTGGTCGCGTCGAAGACGGAGTGAACTGAGCGATGCTCGGTTCGGCTCGTCTGGTTAGTCGTCGGGGTTGAATCCCTTGTTGGAGAGACGCTCACGAGCAACTTTCAGCTCATCCTCGGAGTAGAGCTCCCGGAACTCCGGTCGAAGCACGATTGCCTCGACACTGATCTCGAGACGGCCCATCTCCCAAAGCCGCGTGAAGCTCCCGCTGGCGAACTTGCTCTTCAAGTGACGGTGAGTCATTGCGACCGCGCCATACTCGTCGAGACCTTCCCGGTCTCCAAAGCCCATGTGACCGAGCGTCTCATACGTTTCGTTTACCGTTCGGCGAAGGCGTCGTAGCAGCTCAGCGTCGCTCGGCTCGCTCGGCGTAGGACTCACAACTTCACTCATCGGCGTGCTACCCATCTCCGCTTATCGTGAGGTCCGAGGACCGGTTGTCCGACTTGGATCCTATTCCTCTCGATCGAACGCGACGCGGCACAGCCCATCGCTTACGGACCACTCCGCCACACCCGCAAGCCGGCGCGTGGTGTTACTGACCCGTCACGCGCCGATCCACCTGCCCACTCCATTCCGACGCTTGAATCGGTTCGAAGCGATACCCAACGCCCCGAACCGTGCTGATGCGCTTCGGATTGTCCGGATCTTCCTCGATCTTTCTGCGGACTCGTCGGATGTGCTCGGTGACGGTTGCCTCGTCTTGCCACTCCCCCGAGGATCCCCAAACCGACTCAAGCAGCTGTTGGCGGCTAAAGACTCGGCGAGGCGAGGCGGCCAGGAACACAAGAAGGTCGAACTCCTTGGCGGTGAACGCAATCTGCGTGCCGTGCAACGTCACCTCGCGCGAGCTCACGTCGATTGCGAAGTCCCCGAGATCCATGATTGAGCTGGAAGGGGTCGCAGCTACGTGACGCTTCGTTCGTCGAAGAACCGAGGCGACACGTGCGGTGAGTTCGCCCGGCGAGAACGGCTTGACGATGTAGTCGTCGGCCCCCATCTTCAGACCCGAAACCCGGTCGATCTCGCTGCCGCGTCCAGTCAAGAACACGACTGGTACATCACAGACGAGGCGCATCTCCTTCAGCAGATCTCGACCGTCCTCGGTGTCGAGCACCACGTCGAGCAGCACGAGGTCCGGCTCCTCACGAACTACCGCGGCCAGCGCGTCCGGAGCGGTGGACACGGCCTCGACCTGATACTCGTCGGCCTCGAGGAGCCGGCGCAACATGTCACGGATCTCAGCGTCGTCGTCGACGACCAGTATTCGCACGATGTCGCCCTCAGCCTCGGCCAGAAGCGGGCCGACACAACTCGCTGCGCCACATGCATGGTGTCATCGCGCGGTCCATATCGATTTCACAGAAGTTCAGCTCTCCTTTGAAGCTCACCGAGCTAGTTCGGCGCGATCGCGCTTTCATTTTCACTCTCCAGCCGGACCCGCAGGCCTAGTAGATGATCTCCATACGAAGGCCTTCAGAGTCCCATTCGGGGTTCTCCGGGATCCTGTGACCGATCTTGGCGAAGATTCGCCGCGCGCTCCACATACAGGCAGCGACATCGATGAGTCGAGACTCCTTCACCCTCGGCAGATCGGCGCAGAGAATACGTTCGGCCTGATCGAGACGCCCCACAAGCAACGCCTTTCGTTCGTCTCGTCCGTACTCACTTCGCTTGGAATACAAGAGAGGCTTGTCGTGGTTCAGCTCATAGAACGCGAGCTCTGGCTCGACTGAGTAGACCGTTCGTTGCCGGTACGGAGCGATCTCGTCGCATATCTCGCGGTAGTGATGGAGAAGGATTCCGGTAACCGCGTCGACTCCGGAGTCGACGTCACCACGGAGCAGTTCCCGAGATGGAGCGGAACGTATCGACGCGCCTCGACGTGGCCCGAGCATCTCTCGAGCCAACTGGTCGCACTCGCGACCTTTCGGTGTCGCTTCGTCGAGAAAACCGATCGGTGCGTGTACCCCGATGACAGCGAAGGCCGGTTTGTAGTCGAGAATCTCTGCAAAGCTCTCGAAAACCATCGGCTCTTCGATACTCATCGTGACGCCGGCGATCTTGCAGCTCGCGGTCAACCACCCGGAGTTGCACGGCACTGCGCCCGCGATTATTTGATACGGGAGTTCTGGCCCGCCTCGATGCAACATAAAGACTGTCTCCTTTTGGCGCTTAAGCCGCAGCTACTCCGGTACGTCCGAGTTCGCGAGCGAGCTCCTTTGGATATGTCGTGATGGCGAGGGCGTCCTCATAGGTGATAGTGCCGCTGCGGATCAAATCAGCGAGACTCATCTCGAGTGTCTGCATCCCATCGCCTCGAGAGGTGCTCATGATGTTTCGAAGCTGATTCGACTTGCCTTCTCGAATCATGTTCCGACTGGCACTGGTTGCGATCAACACCTCGAAGGTGGCAACCATGCCGCCGCCAACCTTTGGGACCAATCGCTGTGCGACGACCGCGGCTAGCGATGCCGAAAGTTGGACTCGGATCTGGTCCTGGCGCCATGCGGGGAACACGTCGATGATTCGGTCGATCGCCTGCGAGGCGTCGTTGGTGTGAAGGGTTGCGAAGACGAGGTGACCGGTTTCTGCCATCGTCAGGGCGATCTGAATCGACTCGAGGTCGCGCATCTCACCGATGAGCAGGACATCAGGGTCCTCTCGGAGCGCCGAGCGCAGTGCCCGTTCGAAGGAACCGCTGTCAGTTCCGATCTCGCGCTGGTTGATCGCTGACCTCTTGTGATTATGCACGTACTCGATCGGATCCTCGATGGTCAGTACGTGCGCATCGCGGTTGTCGTTGATGTGATCAATGATCGAGGCAAGTGTCGTTGACTTACCTGAGCCGGTAGGGCCGGTCACGAGGACGAATCCTCGTGGCAGTACTGCCAGCTGATTGGCAACCGACGGCAGGCCGAGCTGCTCAAAGCTCGGAATGGCCGATGGGATCATCCGAAGCGCGATCGCGATGTCACCCTTTTGATAGAACGCGTTCCCACGGATTCTGGCCCGGTCGTACCAGCTAAAGGAGAAGTCGACGTCTTTCCGACTCTCGAAAATCTCCATCAGCTCTTCGTCGAGCAAGCCCGCCAAGATCACCTCGGCTGCTGCGCTGGTGGTCGTCGCCGCGCCCTCCACGGGGCGGAGGGCTCCGTCGACTCGAACTCGGGGCGCCGAGTTCGTCGTGATGAGAAGGTCCGAGCCGCCGCGGTCCCATAGCTCTTGGAGCAGAGCTTCGATCGGTTCGAAATTCGTTGTTTGCATTGGCGTAATTCCTCGCTAGCCGTTGTGGCCACTGTGGCCACAGCGCTCGATGACTTGGGCCTCGGCACAGTCGCCGAGTCCCAAATCACTTGGCTACATCTAGTTACGGTTATTCGTCGACATTTCTTTACTGCTACTTACGCCCCTGCGCAGATTCCTTGAGCACCGGAGAAGTCCGTAGCGAGGAACTACCACGGCGGAGTGGTGCCATCCGCCTCATAGAGCGCAGCTCCGGTAGGAGCATCGGTGACCGTCATTCCTGGGTCATTGGCGGCCAGCGTTACCTCGACGGCCTTGTTGTCGGCGCTCAAGCTGATCGTGTAAAGGTCTGAGTTCGCCGGCAACGTCGCCAGATATGTTGGTGCCAGGTCGCCCGGATCGGTCCCTACCGCGTATACCGGCGGAACGTGTTCGGCGAGGCTGGGACCCGAAACAGATCAGGTGCCACTCAACCTGACGCTCCAGTCCCGGCGGAGATGACCCACGAGACGATCCAATAGGCCCTCTCGATCGAAACTCACAACCAATCCGCGATTGCGACGATCGTCGAACGGCATGCCCGCCGCGTGATGCTGCGCACCCACCGGCGGGACGTGTGCGGCCAGCGGGTCAACGCCGCGTCGACGCGACGATCATGACGCTTGCGCCGTACCCGTCCCGCTTGATCACCCGGCACCTGGGCAGCGAGATGGACGAGCACGAGCACGAGCACGAGCACGAGCACGAGCACGAGCACGAGCACGAGCACGAGCACGAGCACGGCATAAATCCTCACGCCACTAGATCCGACCTACCTCTTCCACGTTTACACCGCGAGCCCCTGGGAGCGCTCGCAGCAACGAGAGCACGACGGAACTGCTGCGCCGGCACCTTCTCGAAGGCACGGACCAACGCACGGAGGTGGTTGCCGACGCCGTCGCGGTCCGCGTCATCCACGCAAAACGCTCGGCTGGGAGACCCCAGCCGAGCGTTTTGGAACCTGCTTGAGTTATCGACCCCGTGTCGAGACGATCCCTAGAAATCGCCCATCGTCGGGCCCGTCAACCTTGTAACTGCTGCAACTTCTGGTTGACGCTGAGCCGCTTACGCTCCGGCGCAGATACCCTTTCCGGAGAACGTCGACACTGGTGTGGCTGCAAACTGATACGCATCACCGGCAGCAGCTCCAAGTACTCCGTTGAACTGCGCCGCCCCAGGGTGGCTGGCGTCGATGTAGCCAGGGTCAGTCGTAGCCAGGGTGACGGTGGTGTTGTTACCGCTCACGCCGATCGTGTAGGCAGCGCTGGACGGCCACGTCGCCAAGTACGTCGGAACGAGGTTGCCAGTGGCACCGGCCGTGGGCGGAGTAGTAGGCGACTGCGCCTGCTCTGCAGCAATTGCGACGTTGACGCTCTGAGCATCGGTCGCACATGCGGCCGCCGCACTGCTACTCGTGACGCCGCCAAGGGCGAACACCACGATCGCGGCAAGGATACCGAGGACGACGATGACGATAAGAAGTTCGATAAGGGTGAATCCTCGCTCACCGTTTAGCTCACGGTTGCGCTGAATTCTGTGGATATTGGCTAGCACGGCATTACCTTTCGTTAGATGGGAGACCTTCGGGGAAACTGAGAAACCCGACTTGGATTCGCTCGTGTGACCTCTAGAGCCTTGCTCTATATAGTTACGGACGGAAAGCAACCTACACACAATGGCTTCCCAACATCAGCCCAAATATCTACATAGCCGACTGATACTGGCGAGTGAGCTGGTCGGGTAAATGGTCTGCATCTCTCCTTAGTTCGGGATTGCGAAAATGCTGTGCTGGTGCTCAATGTCGGTTGTCTTGATTGGAAACTCGAGCGGTATGTTTATGGAACTATTCGGCGCTGATATCGGACGAGCTACAGGTCGCGACACTGCGATCATTTGGAATGCGGCCGTTCCAAGACTTCAGCCGAGACGACCTTCCCTGGGCTCATCGGTCGCTAGCCAAGGGCAGCCACAACGACCCCAAATCAGGTCAGATGCTGCACCGTTGTGTCCGGCTGCTGACGCCGCAGCCCATCGACGTGCGCCGGCAGGTACACCGTCGTCGGTACTCCTATCTCCAGATCACTGGAGTAGTAGTAATGCGCGCGACCTGCGTCTCACGAAGTTACGAATAGGAGCTTTTCAGAATCATATTCGTGCCATTGGGCTCATTCGATTGGTGAATTAATCCCGCCAAAACTCTCGAATCAGGTGACTGATACCTGCTTGTAGATTCCGTACATTGCCGACACCAGTGCCACAGCGACGAATCCAACCACGACACCCATAAAGATAATGACTGCGGGCTCAAATAGACTGGTAAATCGCTTTATTTTGATGTCGAGTTCTCGATCATAGAATCCGGCGGCCACACGAAGCTGTTCGTCCAGGGTCCCAGTCTCTTCACCAACTCGGAAAATCTGACGAGCGGCGCTCGGGAAAAGCCCCGACCTCGCAAGTGGAGCCGCGAGTCCCTGGCCCTCGAGCATCTCTTCGCGGATGTCGCCAAGACCACGCTTGTACACGGCATTATTCGTGGCATCCGCTGTGACCAACATCGCCTCCGGAAGTGCCACGCCCGCCGACAACATCGATGCGAGAATACGGCAAATCCTTTCCAGAATCGCGTGCTGGATCATGTCACCGAGCAACGGAAGCTTCAACATCACCGCGTCGAGCCGAACGCGACCCGTCTTGGATCGCCAACTCCAGATGCCAAAGGCTACGAGAGCCACCACGGCACCAAAGATGATCAGGTAGTTCTTCGAGACGATGCCGGTAAGTGCGAGCAGCATCCGGGTTGGGAGCGGCAACTTGGCATTCAACGACGCGAAAAAGACCCTGAACCGAGGCAGAACGAACGTGGCGAGAACCACAATGGTGACCACGGACATACCCATCACGATCAGCGGGTACACCAGCGCGGAGACGACGCGACTTTTAGCGTCGGCATCTCGTTGCATGTACTCCGCCAATTGCAACAACGTGACGTCCAAAGCGCCCGTCAGCTCAGCTGAATTGAGGATTCCGACGTAGTAAAGCGGAAACGCCTCTGGATGCGCCGCGGCGGCCGATGAAAAGGTGTCGCCGGACTGCAGCCCCTCGACCATGTCAACCAACACCTTCTTGAAGGTCTTGTCCGAGGTCTCGTCGAGAATGATCTCCATCGCCTCGAGAATCGGGATACCTGCCGAGATGAATACCGAGAGCTGGCGAGAGAAGCCCATCACGACGTCACGCGGCACGCGGCGCTTCGTAAGCTCGAGCTTGAGTAACGTCGGCTTCTCGTCGACCGACATCGGCTGGAGTCCGCGAGCGGCCAACGACAAGCGCGCGGCGCCACTCGAGACGGCTTCCTCGACTCCGCTGACCGTCTTACCGTCGATATCGACTGCTTCAAACTTGTACTTCGTCATGATCCGATCTTTCTCAAAGCGAGTAGATGCTGCGGATTACCTCTTCGATGGTCGTGACGTCATGCGCGACGAGATCGATCGTCTCCTCGCGTAGCGTTCGCATACCCTGACGTTGTGCGAGGCGACGCAACTCCTCCTGCGTTGCCCATCCGACGATGAGCCGCTTGATTTCAGGCGTCATCTTCAGAAGCTCGTAGACACCGATGCGCGCGTGGTATCCGGTTCCGGCGCAGTAGTTGCAGCCGGCCCCGTGGTAGAAGGTGTTCTTGTCGGGTCCCTCACTCTCCCGATAGAACGCGATTTCGGCGTCGGTCGGCTGATATGGAACCTTGCACTGCGGGCAGATTCGACGTACCAGTCGCTGGCCAACCACCGCCAGCACGGAAGACGCGATGAGGAACGATTCGATTCCCATGTCCAAGAACCGGTGAAGTGCCGAGACCGAGTCGGTGGCGTGGAGTGACGAAAGCACGAAGTGCCCCGTCAAAGCCGACTGCACGGCGATTCGCGCCGTCTCGACGTCTCGAATCTCGCCAACGAGGATCACGTCGGGGTCTTGGCGCAGAATCGACTTCAGTCCGGTCGCGAAGGTGAGGCCAGCTGCCTCGTTGGTCTGAATCTGGTTGATCGACGGGAACACGTACTCGACCGGGTCTTCAATCGTCATGATGTTCCGGGTCGGATCATTCAGCTCAGAGAGCGTCGCGTACAGCGTCGTCGTCTTACCGCTGCCCGTCGGCCCTGCACAAAGGACCATTCCGAAGGGCGCATGCGAGAGCTCAGAAAAATTGTGGTGCGTGTCCGTCGGCATGCCGAGGTCGGCGAGGCGCAACACCGATCGTGACGTGTCGAGGATTCTCATGACGCACTTCTCGCCTGAGATCGTCGCGACGGTCGCAACGCGGACATCGACCCGCTTGCCGTCGATGTCGATAGCCAGCTGGCCGTCTTGTGGTCGCCGACGCTCGACGATGTTCATGCCCGCCATGATCTTTATTCGACTGATCAGACCTAGGCCCATCGCGCCGGGGAGCTCGAGGACTTCTTTCAGCGTGCCGTCGATGCGGAAGCGCACTCGAACCACTTCGGTCTGCGGTTCGATGTGCACGTCAGAGGCGCGGTCTCGAAGGGCCTGGGTAAGAATTCTGTTTACGACCTGGACAATCGGCGCGTCGTCTCCAGGAGATTCTTGCTGGTCATTGCCGGTGGTCTGCCGCCTGGATCCCTCGACCGCCTCGAAGGCTCGGATGAGATCTCGTACGCCACCAAGTGCCCGGTACTGCGTCTCGATCGCCGAGCGCAGGACATTCACCGGAGCAAGGAACATCTCTACCGAACATCCGGAGAGCTTCTCCAAGTTGCGGCGGAGCTCTTGTGAGGGATCTGCGACCGCGACGCGGAGGTGCTTGTCGACACACGAAACCGCTACGACCAGATGAGCTCTGGCGAAGTCTTCCGGCACGAATACGGCGGCCTCGGGATCGAGCGCCTCAATGTTCAGATCGATGCTCTGGACCCCGAACTGCGCCGCAAGCGTGTCCAAGAGCTCCGACTGGCTGATCGTGCCCATGTCGACCAGGAGCTGCCCGAAGAGCGCGCCGCTCTCTTGTTGACTGAGCGCCTCCTCGATCTGCTCAGGCGTGGCGACACCACGCGAGACGAGCAGCTCACCTAGGCGAGGACGAGAGCTGTCGCCGCCGTTCTCAGCCGACGGAACGAACTCCCGGTCCGCGACCGCCACCGAGGAGCGCGAAGGGCTCAGCGAAGAGTCGGCATCGCCCGAGACATCGGGTTCTTTCGACTTATCTCGTGATCCTCGACCTAGCATTTGCTCCCACTATCTCGTTGCTTCACCAGTAGTTACGGAGAGGCTCGGCAACTACTTGAGCGATCCGTCCAATTCCTCCTGACTCGATTGACCAGACGATCTACGGCACCGCCCCTCTTACCTGCGCTCGACAGCCACTACGGGTGCAGCTGGCCTCGAATCGGTGCTCCCTACAACTCCGAGAGCTACGCCGTACGCGCCTGCATGCGAACGGTGCTACAGAGTCTTTATCGACCAATCAGCGCACTCCTGAAGCGAATTTTCAACGAGAAAGCGCTGCAAGCACGCGCCAAGGTGCGCGAATACCGAACAACGGAGAAATCGCTCCAAAGGGGGTTCTTGCACGTCGTTATCGACGACGTGCAAACCGCAGGGCTCTCAGCTCTCGCAGCTTCGGACATCGGAGTGCCGCTCCCTCCACTCGAGGACTTCTTCGCGCTCTTCAAAGACGACAACGACTGCTTGGAGTTTCTCTGGTGCAGCCGGTTCTCCGCAGATGGTCGGAGCACTGCACCGAGCGTGGGCAGACGCGTGAGTTCCAAGCAGACGTTGACACGACAGCGCACCTGCGATGGCGGTGCGGGTCGTGTGGCTACTTCCTGTCACCGATCGCAGGCACGATCCTTCAGGGGTCGCAAACCCTGCTGCATCTCTACTTCGACGCGATCGGCACACTCGGCGAACCGGGCCGGACGGGTCCAATCGAAGAGCTCGCGTCCGAGCTCAGCATCACCTTCGGAGCAGCGGCGGAGGTGACACGGCTTCTCGCGGGGCACTTCGACTCCCGCGACAGCTCGTCACCTCGTTTCGAGTTCGACCTCGTGACCGCGATTGAACTCACCTTCAACAACTAAGCGACGAAGGCCGAACTCAGCCAACACGACAGCCTGCGGGGAGGGTCGCGGACTTAGTCGACGAGGCGTGCGACGTTCTTCCCAAGCATCTTTGAAAGATTGAGCCCGTCGACAAGTCGATCAAAGGGAATCCGCGTCGGGTCCGAAACCACCACGGAGGCAGAGATCGAAATCGACTCCTCGTGGTAGGGAGCAGGCAGCCGCAGGGTCCGGGCAGCGAGCACCAGTCGCTCAGCTCGATTGAGCGCGCTCTCATTGTCGATCGCTGGGGCGAGCAACAAGAACTCATCATCGCCATATCTGATAACAAGATCTCCAGGACGGCGCTCTCGCCGCAGCATGTCGGCAAGCGCGATGAGCACCTGGTCCCCCGCATCTTCGCCGTAGCGCGAGTTGAACTCCGCGAGGTCGTCGACGTCGACCAGTGTTGCCGCAACCACGGCGGCTGACTCCCGGGCCTTGGAGCGGATGAATCGGTCGAAGAATCGACGGTTGTAGACGTCGGTGAGGAGATCCCAGTCCGTTGCATACGATCCCGGCACCGCACGACCGAGTTCCAGTGCCGCGCCAAGGACCTCGACGGCGGTAGCTAGTCGATCTTCCGCCGGGCTCATCGTCGTCGCCTCGACCCGACGGAGCGCCTGCTCGGCCCGTGCCAGCGTCCTGGCTGGAAGCTGCGAAGAAAGTGGCCGCAAGATCTGACGGAAGGCTTCTACGGTGTCGTCCCGCCGAAACGTCCATCTGGCGATGAACGAGCGCGAGTCCTCAATCGACTCGCTGCCGTCGATTAGCCCGTGGTCGTCGACGGCGACCATCGCTGCAGAAAGCGAGCCGTTCAACACGACGAGTACCCAGGAGTCGAGCAGCTCGTCGCGGCGAGTCAGGTCAACCGCGTGAACGCCGGCAGGCATGTTGGTTCCCTCACCTGGAAATCCGACCACGACCGTCGCGCCTGCTGCAGCCATGCCCGCGTACCTCGCGGCCTCGAGGTCGAAGTACGCCCGACGTTGGAACAGCGCCAGGACGAAACTCGTCTGAGACGACGCCGAGCCGTCGAGAAAGTCAGATGCCAGTGCTGAGATGAACGAGAGCTTCATCGCCTCGCAGATAGCACCAACGCTGCGCTTGGAAAGCCAGTGCGACGGCGAGGATGCGAGAGAACCGCTCATCGCGGACCCGGCTCTTCCACACCAGCGCCTGCGGTGGGCCGTCGAGTATCAAGAGAGTGCGACGGCGCTGGCATGGCTGAAGATTACCTTAGGCTTCTAAATCACAACTCAAGATATTACGGATATGGGCAATTATTGGGTTGCTGTTGCTAATGTTGCGCACGTTGACATTTTTTGCTCGATAAAACGCGCTCGCCGCGGCTCGCCGCGTCGCATTTCTGGAGCGGAATAGCCCGCCGCGCGACAAGCAACCGTGCTGCCGCTCGCGTGACTACTCCTGGCTCGACCTGCGTCCCACCGCGGTAGCTACCTTGTGATGAGACCGAGGCGCCCAGTACTAGCGGCGACCTCGCTGGTACGCTGACTACGTGGGTGTAGCTAAATTATTCGACAAAACTGAGCCTTTTCCTGATCTAGCACCCGCACTTCACCGGCAACGGCTCGTCGTCGAGGGCTTCTCGCCAACGCGGATAACCGCCGACCAGATCAAGTGCTATCTGCGCGTCCTGTCGGTCGTCTGTGGAATGAAGCGACTAAACGACCCAGTCACCCACTGCTCGGCACGGTATGGGTGGGCGGGCTGGGTGCACTGGGAAGCCTCCGGTGCCCACCTCTACGCCTGGGAGGATCCGCTACTCTTTTTCAGCGTTGATATCTACACCTGCGCGGAGTTCGACAACGTCAAGGTGGCGGAATTCACGAGCGCATTCTTCGCCGCAGAGGAGGTCGTGGCGAAGAGCTTTTGATCGGAGCGCCGACAAAGATGAGCACTCCTTCGGATCTCGAGCAACGCAGCCTCGTCGTAGCCACGCTCGACACCGCGGTCACGGAGCCCTTCGGCACCTACGTATTCGCCTCCTCTGATCCCGCTGCGGAGATCGCGCGGGCGCTCGAACGTCGAGTCTTCCTAGACGCCTTCGGAAACACCACAGAACTTTTGGCCGCGGAGTATGAGCGCTATGAACCCGCGAGCTTCTTCGTCTGCGTCATCGACCACCGCCGGATGGTCTGCGCGGCGATGATGCGGGTCATCGTCCCTGTCGAAAACGGTCCCGGCTTAAAGAGCCTCCGCGACGTGAAGCCGACCTGGGGCGAGTCGGCAGAGGATCTCCTCGCGGCCTCCGGGGTTCTGCTCGACGCCAAGCAGACCTGGGACCTTGCCACGCTCGCAGTTGATCGTGAGTATCGAAGCGGAGCGGCACTCGGCCTCATGCACATCGGCCTCTACCAAGCGGTGGCACGGCTCGCGAGGCACTTCGAGGTGTCGTGGCTCGTCGCCATCTTGGACTACCCGGTCTACCGACTTATCCGCACACAGCTCCGGAGAATCTTCGTCGCCTACGGTGATGAGCGGTCCTATCTCGGATCCGCGCGAAGCGTGCCGGCGTACTGCCCGATACGAGACGCCGAACGCGAGGCCGCCGTGGCGGGCTCGAGCCTTCACGAATTGATCTACGTCGGCTCGGCGATCAAAGAGGCACTCCGCCAGATCGAGCTCGAACCGGCTATCGATGCGGTGCAGTCACTCTTTGACGAAGCAGCGGCGCCTAGGTGATGCCGAGGGCCGCAGTCCCCGGGAGCGCGATCAGGCGATGTGGCCGATGCGCGTGATCGATGCCAACGGGAGGACTTCTTCGACCTCAGCGCTCTCTCGGGCGTCTCGCTGCAGCAGGGCGAGACGATGCGGCGTCGAGAGCAAGTTGAGGGCGTCAAGCAGCTGATCTACCCTCGTCGGTCGGGCGTACATGTAGCCCTGGGCTACCTCACAGCCGATGTTTTGCAACCTGCTCGCCTGGTCTACCGTCTCGACGCCCTCAGCGACCGTCCGGATGCCGAGCGCATTTGCCATGGCGACGATCGCCGCGACGAGCGACTCCGACGCGGTATCACTCTCGTTTAAGGGCTCGACGAAACTCCGGTCGATCTTCAACACGTCAAAGGGCATGCGTTGGAGATAAGAGAGCGAGGAGTACTCGGTGCCGAAATCATCGATAGCGAGCGTGATGCCCAAGCGGCGAAGGCCGATCAGCGTGCCGATCGCGGACTCGGAGTCCTTCATGATCTCCGACTCGGTCAGTTCCAGGCAAAGCGCCGAGGCAGGAAGGCCGTGCGCGGCGAGCATGCGGCCCGCACGCTGCACCAAGAGCCCGTCGAAGAGCTGGTTGACAGAGAGGTTGACGCTCACCGTCAGGTGATTCATGTGCGGCATCTTCCGGCAGATAGCGAGCTGATGGAGCGCCTCGTCGAGAACCCAGGTGCCGATCTCGTTAATCAGGTCGCTCTCGCTCGCAATCGGGATGAAGCGCTCCGGCATGATGATGCCAAGCGTCGGGTGCAGCCACCGAACGAGCGCTTCCATACCGAGTACCTGCTGGTCGCTCATCGCGACGATCGGCTGGTACACAACGAACAGTTCGCCCTTGCGGACGGCGTGGCGAAGGTCGCGCTCGAGCTCGACTCGCTCGCTGACCTTGAGGCTCATCGAGTCTTCGAAGACTGCCACGGCGTCCCGCCCTCCCTCTTTTGCCTGGTACATGGCTGTATCGGCATCGCGGATCAAATGCTCAACCCCATTCATGATGTCGCCAGGTCGCGCGAACGCGAGCCCGATGCTCGCCGAGACCACAAACTCGATATTGCTCACGATGAACGGTGTTCGGAGGCTGCGACGGAGACGGTTCGCGAACTCCCGTGCCATCTCTACGGTGATCGACTCGCCGAGCACGATCAAGAACTCGTCACCACCGATACGGGTGACGAGGTCGCTCGGACGGACGTTGGCCTGCAATCGACGAGCTACTTGGATGAGCAGCGCGTCGCCGTGCGCGTGGCCGAGGGTGTCATTGATCAGCTTGAACCGGTCGAGGTCGAGAAAGAGCACACCTACCGTCGCCTGGTCGGTTGGCATCGTGGCCATCGCCTGCCCGAGGTACTGCTCCATGAATCGACGATTCGGGAGCCCCGTAAGCGCATCATGGGAGGCCTGGTAACGAAGCTTCGACTCGGACTTCTCGACGTCATAGAGCGCACGGACGATCTGGAGGATCGCCATCCCGCTCAGTAACACGACGGTGACAAAGACCCCGATCCTTGTTGCGAATCGCTCCTCTTGTACCTGCAACAGCAAGATCGCCGGCGTACCGAGACCGATCGCGACCAGGCCGACCCGAAGGGCTGACCAGTGCGACTGACTCTCGCGACCAGGAAGCGTCAAGGTCTTGGCGGAGGGGTCGAGCACGCCGCCGATGGCCGCGGTGTACGAGACGATGTAAGGGACGTTGATCCACAGACTCGTCGACGCGATCACGTGGATCTCCGCCAGCATGTAGAGCATGTCGCCGGCGCACAGCCCCGTCATCGCGATCAACAAGAAGCGCTCTGCTTCGGACCTGCGATGAACGGTGAGGAAGGCGATCTGGAAGGTGACGATCAGCAAGAACGCCGACATCGCCGGATAGCTGACGAGAATCACTCGGATCGAGAGCGGCGTCCCGCGGTGGCGAAGGACCGGCTCGATCAGGTACACCCATGAGCACGCGAGCAGCGCCAGCGCGGCGATCACACCGTCGTAGACGATCCCGTAGCGACGCTGCAGGGCGCGTGAGCGCGCAACGACGAAGCCGCAGAGCCCGAGGCCTACGAATATGTATCCGGGAAGGGCGAGCAGATCGGGGATGATGCTGCGGTGCACGGTCAAGTTGCCGAGCGTGTTGAAGTGCGCGCGTGCCACGCCGTCCGCGAAAAAGAGCGTGAAGCCGCACACGAGCGAGATCCATGGCCACATCGGTCGCGCGCGGTGCCGGACCATACCGACGACGGTCGCTACGGGAGCTCCAAGGGCGAGCACGCCGAGTACGGCGGTGTTGGTGACCTTGATCAGTCCTAGAACGACCGCCGCGAGCCCGATGCCGACAAGGACACGCCGTCGGCGATGAAGGCTCGGGGGAGCCTCGGGGGCCACTGCATCGAGCAGCTGGGAGACCTCGAGCTCCGGGTCGAGCAGGTGGGAGTTCATCTTGTCTGCTAACGGATGTCCCACATCCGTTATTGAGCTATTTCTCAGGGCGAACGAGCCGGCTCGCCCATACCCTGACCTGGTCCCCCAAGCGGTGTGCCCGATCGGCGGTTCTGGCCGATCAGAGAAGCGCTCGCGGGCATATCCGCGCTCACACGAGTTCCCCCGATAGCAGTGAGCGACGCCGCGTCGGCGGCAGAAGCGACTAGAGCGAGAGCACCTCTTCGCGACCTGCGGCCACGGCCGAGCGCTCGGCGGTCACCGTGACCAGCCCGAAGGCCCGAAGCACTTGGATGACCCTCCAACCGAGGTCGAATCGGCGACTGATCTGTGCCACCTGGGGATGCAGATGATGCGACAGGTGCTCGCCCTCCCCGAAGATCAAGATGGAGAGCGCTTTGACGTTCACCGCGTACCCGGCACCTTCGGTCAACACCTTGGAGCGATGGCAGTCCGAGTTGATCGCACCGCCGAATCTCAGCATCACCATGATGTGGACGCCAAGTGCGAGGACGCCGGCGACAAGACAGACCAGCTCGACGCCGACGCTTCGCTGCATCCCCGTGATGGCGGGCGCGAAGATCCCAAAGAGCGCTGCGTAGACGATCCCAGTGATAGTCGCACCGAGGACTGGCCGATTGAACAGCACCTGGTCGAGCCGGTCGAGTGGTCGATCGATCGAGAGCTCGTAGGTGTCGTCTCGAATGTCGGGAAGCTTGGCTTCGGCATGGAACAGTGCCGCCATATGCCAAGAGACACGTCGAAAGCCGTCGATCTGCTCACGCTCGCTGATCACGATCGGCGAGTGCGGATCGTGACGGATCTCGTCGATCCACTGGTCGGTGTAGAGGTGATGCTTCCTGTGCACTCGCCGCCACTCCCAGTGACGCATGAAGGTGGTGAACCATGCCATCCAACGGCCAACCTCATAGACGGGCCTCGACATCCGGATGGATCCGTGCGTGATCCCTCGGTGCAAGAACACCGTGATGGTTACGCCAGAGAGCCCTGCGCCGATGAGGCCGGCTAAAACCGTCAGACCTAGAAGCAAAAGCATGTAGGGATCATCGCGCACGAACAGGGACTTTGGCGACGAGCACGAGATCTGCACCGGAGTGACCGTCGCATCTGCCGCGCTTTCGCTCAAAGACCTGACGACCCGCGGCGAGACATTCGGGGGCTTTGTTCGACTGTCGCCCAGCGGTG
Organism: Acidimicrobiales bacterium; assembly: GCA_036510575.1. Taxonomy (GTDB): domain Bacteria; phylum Actinomycetota; class Acidimicrobiia; order Acidimicrobiales; family Bog-793; genus DATCDR01. Next base: position 43,293 of record DATCDR010000115.1, read on the forward strand.
CGCCGGCTCTAGGATGCCTGCGTACAGGATCTGCCCCACAAGGAGGGTCTTTCAGGTGTCTGAAAGCGTCACGATTACCGACAACCGCACCGGAGAACAGATCGACATTCCGATCATCAACGGGGGCGTGAGCGCCGCTGACTGGTCGAAGGTTCTCCCTGGCGTGTGGTTCTACGACCCCGCCTTTGGCGCTACTGCGGAGTGTGAGTCCTCGATCACCCTGGTCGACGGGGACGAGGGCATCCTTCGCTACCGCGGATACCCGATCGAGCAGCTCGCCGAGCACTCGAGCTACCTCGAGGTTGCCTACCTTCTCCTAAATGGTGAGCTGCCGAACCAGGTAGAGCTCGACAAATGGACCGACGAGATCACGCATCACACCTTCATCCACGAAAACGTTCGCAAACGATTTCTTGACGGCTTCCACTACGACGCGCACCCGATGGGGATGATGGTTTCCGCCGTCGGCGCGCTCTCGACGTTCTACCCCGAAGCGAAGGACATCTTCGACCCGCAGAACCGTCACCGCCAGATCGTCCGTCTGATCGCGAAGATGCCGACGCTCGCGGCTGCGGCACACCGCTTCAGCGTCGGGATGCCCTTCGTCTACCCCGACAACTCGCTCTCGTTCCCCGAGAACTTCCTCTCGATGATGAACAAGGTCGCCGAGCCCCGCTACGAGGCGGACCCGCGGCTCTCACATGCGATGGACGTGCTCTTCATGCTGCACGCGGATCACGAGCAGAACTGCTCGACGACGACGATGCGGGTCGTGGGCTCGAGCCACGCCGATCCCTACTCCTCGACAGCGGCGGCTTGTGCGGCCCTTTATGGACCGCGCCACGGCGGCGCGAACGAAGAGGTGCTCAACATGTTGAACGCGATCGGATCGATCGAGAACGTCCCCGACTTCATCAAGTCCGTAAAGGAGGGCAAGGGCCTCCTTTACGGATTCGGGCACCGGGTCTACAAGAACTACGACCCCAGGGCGAAGATCATCCAAAAGGTTGCCCACGAGGTATTCGAGGTCACTGGGAAGAACCCGCTGCTCGACATCGCCCTCGCGTTGGAGGAGGCAGCGCTCGCCGACGACTACTTCATCTCCCGGCGCCTCTACCCGAACGTCGACTTCTACTCCGGCATCATCTACCAGGCGATGGGCTTCCCGGTCGAGATGTTCCCGGTCCTGTTCGCAATTGCGCGCACCTCTGGCTGGCTGTCTCACTGGCAGGAGTCACTCGAGCAAAAGGCGCGGATCGCCCGACCTCGCCAGATCTACACCGGCGAAGGCGAGCGCGCCTACGTGCCACTCGGCGCACGGGCGTAGCCACAACGACACGGAAACGGACGCGGCGGCGCGGCGACCGAGCTGGCTCGGCGTCGCAGACGCGCCCGGCTAGAAACTCGTAAGGAACAAGGAGCACAGATGAGTGATTTTCCTGAGTCGCATCACGACCTCCTCGAGGCCTCGACCGCGATCCTCTCGACCGTCGGCAACAGCGGTATCCCGCAGACGACGGCGATCTGGTTCCTCTACGACGATGGCGAGCTGCACTCATGGCTAAGCGACGCCCGCCAGAAGGTGAAGAACCTTCTCGAACGGCCTGAGTTCAGCCTCTTCATCCTCGATCTGGCGAACCCACAGCGCTACCTCGTCGTCCGCGGACGAGCGACGCTCGCGCCAGACGTCGACTGCGTCTTTGGCGACAAGATGGGGAAGAAGTACGGACACGACATGCGCTCGATGCTGCGTGACGACGAGATCCGCTACGACGTCACCTTCAATCCGGTGAGCATCGCGGTCCGTTAGCCAATCGGGCGCCGGAGTTCGGCCGGCGCGTGACTACCTGTTTGGCGACAGATCCCGACCGGCGGCGGCGAGTCGCCGAGCACGGCTGACGGCGAAGCAGGCGACAGCACCTGCTGCAGAGACGTTCAGCGACTCCACCGGTCCAGCGAGCTCGATCCTTGCAACGACGTCGCATCGCGCTCGAGCGAGGCTCGAGAGTCCTGACCCTTCGGCACCGAGCACGAGCGCTACCGGCTCGGTCAGCACTTGGACGCCGTCGAGGTCGACGTCGCCGTCGGCGTCGAGGCCGACGCTCCAGACCTTTAGCCGCGACAGTCGCTCGAGCGCGCTCGGAATCCCAGGAACGAGAGCGATATCGAGGTGCTCGATGGCACCAGCCGCCGCCTTGGCGACCGTCGGCGTGACGTGGGCCGAGCGGTGCTTGGGCAATACGATCCCGGTGACACCGGCGCCGAGCGCGCTTCTGAGGACTGCGCCGAGATTGTGCGGGTCCGTGACCCCGTCGAGCACCAGCAAAAAGGCAGGTGCGGCCTGTTCGCCGAGCAGGTCGTCGAGCGAAACGGGTTCGAGTGCATCAGCCCGGGCGATCACGCCCTGGTGAACTTCGCTTCGTGCCAAGTCGTCGAGCTCATACGCACGAACGGTCCGCACCGACACCCGCTGCTCCCTGGCGAGCTCGAGGATCTCATCGAGCACGGGTGAGTTGTCGAGGTCGGCCTGCATGAAGAGCTCGTTTGTCCGACGTCGCTCCACGCTCAAGAGCTCGCGGACCGCGTTCCTGCCCTCGATCTGATCGCCACCGAGCGCGCTCGCGCCCTCCGAACCTGAACGTTCGCGCCGAGGCGGGCGGGCGAAGGGGTCTCGGCTGTGGCTGACCTGACGCCGCTTGGCGGGAGTCACGACTCGAGCAGCGCGACCGCCATGCAAGCGATGCCCTCCACGCGGCCGAGGCTGCCGAGACCCTCTGGTCGCGTCGCTTTGACATGCACCGGGGCGCCGACAACGGAGGTAAGGCGGGCGATCATCTCGTCCCGGAACGGGGCGATCTTTGGACGCTCGGCGAGAATCGTGCAGTCGGCGTTGGTTGGTCGATAGCCCTCGACGCGCGCCAGGCTCACGCACGCGGCGAGAATCGTCAGGCTGTCGGCATCCTTCCACCGCTCGTCGTTATCTGGAAAGTGCATTCCGAGGTCGCCGAGTCCAACCGCGCCGAGAATCGCATCCGCGATTGCGTGCGCGACCACGTCGGCATCGGAGTGGCCAGCAAGGGGCCGCTCACCGGCGAAGACGACGCCACCGAGGATCAGCTTTCGTGAACCTGCGTCGTCTGAGGAGAAGGGATGGACGTCGAAGCCGAAACCGACCCTGGAAGTCATGAACCGGTCCCCTCGGCGACGAAGTGCTCGAACAGGTCGAGGTCGCCTGCGTCGGTCAGCTTTCGATTCGAGAGCTCCCCTTCGACGACGACCACCTCGAATCCCGCCGCTTCGAGCAGCGCCGCGTCGTCGGTCGCCGCCGCTTCGGATGCGTGCGCGCTGCGCAGCGCCTGAGCGCGAAAGGCCTGCGGAGTCTGCACCGCGACCAGCTCCTCGCGACGAAGCGTGGAGGTGACCAGGCCGTTCTCCACCCGTTTGATCGTGTCGAGCACGGGCACGCCGGGCACCGCCCCCGCATGGCCGGCCTGCACCGCGGCGATCACCGTGCGGAAGAGATCTGGCGAGGCGAACGGACGTGCCGCGTCGTGGACGAGGATCACCTCGGCGTCACCTGGAACCGCGGCGAGCCCGGCCCGGACGCTCTCGGACCGCGAGGCCCCACCTGCGACCACCACGTCAGCGCCCGCGTGCACGCCGAGATCGGAGAGGCGATCAGCCGGCACCACGAGCACGAGACCGTCGGCTACAGACCTTGCCGCGGCTGTCGACCACTCAACGACGAGGCGCCCACCAAGTGATGCAAACTGCTTCTGGCGGCCGAAGCGTCGACCGTCACCTGCCGCGACGATTACCGCCCAGACCGTGCCCAAGAACGCGCTGCTCGGTTAGGGGAGCGCGGCGTTTAGCCGCTCCTCGGCTTCGTCTTCACTCACGCCGATAGCGAAAGTGAGCTCGGAGACGAGAATCTGGCGGGCGCGCGTCAACATGCGCTTCTCACCAGCGGAGAGCCCCTTGTCCTTGTCGCGGATGGAGAGGTTGCGAACCACCTCGGCGACCTGGTAGATATCGCCGGACTTCAGCTTCTCGACGTGATTCTTGTAGCGACGCGACCAGTTGGTCGGCATCCGCGCTTCCTTCTTCCGAAGTACCGCGAAGACCTCCTCGACTTCCTCGTCGTTGATCACCTCACGCAGACCCACGTCCCCTGTGTTGTCCGCTGGAACCATCAAGGTGAGGTCGCCGTAGGCAAGGCGCAGCACAAGGTACTCGCGCTTTTCACCAAACGCCTCGCGCACCTCGCGCTTTTCCACGACGGCAGCACCGTGATGAGGGTAAACAACCTTGTCCCCGACGTCGAACACTCAGACTCCTCGAATTGCGAAGGGCGAACCACATAGAGCAATTCCCGCTCCAAGAGACGACATCGGACGACGTCGTTGCGCCCCTTATTCTACCGGACCCCGGCGCGCCACAAATACCAATGCTCAGCAGGGACGTTTGCTTGAACCAAGATTGCCGGGGGTTCGAGCACGAGCTTCGGCGTATCTAGGATCAAATTGTCAACTCGATGGCTTCACGGGCGAGCGCCCGACGCCTCACAAGTCGGTGGCGCCAGCTCCTGCGAGCTCTACGGGGGGAGGCTCGAGACCCTCGACGGTTCGAAAGACGATGCCATCGCCCTCGACATCGACGATGATCGTCTCACCCACTCTGAACTCCTTCCAGAGAATCTTCTCTGAGAGGGGGTCCTCGATGAGCTGTTGGATCGCACGACGAAGCGGACGAGCACCAAGTGTCGGGTCGTAACCCTTCTTGGCCACGAACTCCTTGGCTTCTCTCGTCAGCTCGATGCCGATGCCCTGCGCCTCGAGCTGCTCGCGGATGCGGCGGATCAAGAAGTCCACGATCTCGGTGACCTCAGCGATCAACAGCTCGTGGAAGACGATGACCTCGTCGATTCGGTTCAAGAACTCGGGGCGGAAGTGCGCCTTGAGCGCCTCTTGCACCTTCTCTTTCATCCGCTCGTGCGTGACCGCGTCCGTGGTCTTTGCGAATCCGACCGAGGCCTTGCGGAGATCTGCAGTACCAAGGTTGGACGTCATGATCAACACGGTGTTCTTAAAGTCCACCGTCCGACCCTGCGCGTCGGTAAGACGGCCGTCTTCGAGGATTTGCAGCAGCGTGTTGAAGATGTCCGGGTGCGCCTTTTCGACTTCGTCGAAGAGCACAACCGAGAAGGGCTTCCGGCGGACGGCTTCGGTCAGCTGGCCGCCCTCGTCGTAACCGACGTAGCCAGGAGGCGAACCGATGAGGCGCGACACGGTGTGCTTTTCCATGTACTCGCTCATGTCGAGCTGGATGAGGGCATCTTGGTCGCCGAAGAGGAACTCTGCCAGGGCCTTTGCCAGCTCGGTCTTCCCGACTCCGGTAGGTCCGAGGAAGATGAATGAGCCTGCTGGACGCTTGGGATCCTTCAGGCCTGCTCGGGTCCGTCGGATAGCCCTGCTCAACGCGCTGATCGCGTCCTCTTGGCCGACGATCCGCTTGTGGAGCTCCTCTTCCATGCGGACGAGCTTCGCGGTCTCTTGCTCGGTGAGCTTGTAGACCGGGATGCCGGTCCAGTTGGCCAGCACCTCAGCGATGACATCCTCGTCGACGACGTCGAAGAGGTCGACACCTTCGGAGCGCCACTCGAGCTCCAGGGCGGTCTTCGCCTCGAGCTTGATCTGCTCCTGGTCAGCGAGCTTCTTAGCCATCTCGAAGTTTTGCTTCTCGAGCGCAGCTTCTTTTTCCGCACGAATCGAGGCGATGTCCTGCTCGATCTGGCGGTAAGCAGGCGGCGTCGTCATGCGACGGATGCGAAGACGGCTGCCTGCCTCGTCGATGAGGTCGATCGCCTTGTCGGGCAGGAAGCGGTCGGAGATGTACCGATCCGCCAAGTTGGCCGCAGCGACGAGTGCCTGGTCGGTGATAGTCACCTGGTGGTGCTGCTCGTAGCGGTCCCGGAGGCCCTTTAGGATCTCAATCGTGTGGGCCAGTGACGGCTCTTCCACCTTTACCGGCTGGAATCGACGCTCAAGTGCCGCATCCTTTTCGAGGTGCTTGCGGTACTCGTCGAGTGTCGTCGCGCCAATGGTCTGCAGCTCACCGCGGGCGAGCATCGGCTTCAAGATCGAGGCCGCGTCGATCGCGCCCTCTGCCGCACCTGCGCCAACGAGCGTGTGCAGCTCATCGATGAACAAGACCGTGTCGCCACGTGTCTTGATCTCCTTCAACACCTTCTTCAGGCGCTCCTCGAAGTCACCTCGATACCTACTACCAGCGACGAGCGCGCCAAGATCGAGCGTGTAGAGCTGCTTGCCCTTCAACGTGTCGGGCACGTCGTTGGCGACGATCTTTTGCGCCAGTCCTTCAACGATGGCGGTCTTGCCGACGCCCGGCTCACCGATCAGGACCGGGTTGTTCTTTGTCCGGCGGCTGAGCACCTGCATAAGCCGTTCGATCTCACGCTCGCGCCCGATGACCGGGTCGAGCTTGTGCTCTCGGGCAAGTTGGGTGAAGTTCCGTCCGAACTGATCAAGGACTGGCGATCCTGCTGGCGTCTGCTCGGCGGAGGCTCCGCTGCCGCTAGTCGCGCCCGCCTGGTCGCGGCCCTGGTAGCCCGAGAGCAGCTGAATGACCTGCTGGCGAACTCGTGGGAGATCCGCACCGAGGCTCTGGAGGACCTGGGCAGCGACGCCTTCGCCCTCGCGGACGAGTCCGAGCAGCATGTGCTCAGTCCCGATGTAGTTGTGGCCGAGTTGCAGCGCCTCACGAAGCGAGAGTTCTAGGACCTTCTTCGCGCGGGGCGTAAAGGGCGGTGATCCAGTCGGTGCCGACCCGGCAGGGCCGATGGTCTCCTCGACCTTTTCGCGGACTGCTTCCAAGGAGATGCCGAGCGACTCAAGCGCCTTAGCGGCCAGTCCTTCGCCTTCGTGGATGAGGCCCAGCAGAATATGCTCGGTGCCGATGAAGCTGTGATTGAGCAGGCGCGCCTCTTCTTGCGCCAACACCAATACTCGCCTTGCTCTGTCTGTAAATCGCTCGAACACTAAGACTCCCTCGTGGCCGTAGCTTCGTCTGCTCCACTCTATCGGCCGGATACTCCCCTCCGCCGAGCAACCTCGCCAAATTCCTCTACGCGGCCCGGATTTCCTCCGCGTGCCGAGTCGCCTAACGTGCAGGATTAGTGACCTCGCCGGACCTCTTCACCCTGCCAGCTTCAGAGGCCGAACTGGCCACGCTCGAAGAGCAGCTCCGAATCGCCGTCGTTCGCGGCGATCCGTTCCTCGACGACGTGGTGACGCACCTGATCATCGCCGGCGGAAAACGTATCCGCCCAGCGCTCGCCCTGGCATCGGCCTCGCTTGGGGGCTCACCGGCGAGTACCGACACGATCCAGGGCGGAATAGCCGTCGAACTCGTCCACCTCGCCTCGCTCTACCACGACGACGTCATGGACGAAGCGCTCATCCGCCGACAGGTCCCGAGTGTGAACGCAAGATGGGGCAACCTCGTCGCGATCGTCGCTGGCGACTTCCTCCTTGCTCGTTCTGCAGAGATCGCTGCGTCCCTCGGCGCCGAGATCGGCGGCTTGTTAGCGGCGACGCTGGCTCGGCTCTGCCAGGGCCAGATCGCCGAGACTCGCTCCTCGTTCCAGATCGGCCGCACCGAGGACGACTACCTGCGTTCGATCTCGGACAAGACCTCGTCGCTCATGGCCACCGCCTGCAGGATCGGATCGATGACGGCACACCTGCCGAGCGAGGAGATCGAGGCGCTGACCGCGTTCGGGGAGTGCTTCGGCGTCGTCTTCCAGATCAGAGACGACGTGCGCGACGTGCTCGCAAGCGAACAAGAGCTCGGCAAAATCCCAGGCCAGGACCTCGCCGAGGGGATCTATACCTTGCCGGTGCTGCGGGCACTCGGCGATCCGGGTGTCGCTCAGGAACTGCGCGGCCTGCTCGGCCGACCGCTGTCTCCAGCAGAGGTCGAGGTGGCCCGCGGGCTGATCATGGCCTCGAACGGGATATCTGCCTCAGTCTCTGTGGCGCGCCAATATGCAGAGGATGCGGCGACAGCCGTTCAACTGCTGGGCGACGGTCCGGTCGTGAAGTCGCTCACCGCGCTCTCATTCGGCCTTCTCGAAGATCTCGAGCGATCAGCTAGCTCACTCGCCCACTGAGTCGCCTGCGGCGTCTGGATCATCCTCGGAAAGGTCCGCGATCGAGCGGTCGGTGCGAAGCGCCGGGAAGAGGATCACCTCACGGATGTTCGACTCCCCGGCGAGGAGCATCACGAGCCGGTCGATTCCCACACCGATGCCACCAGTCGGCGGCATCCCGTGCTCGAGGGCCCGAAGGAAGTCCTCGTCGAGTGACATCGCCTCCTGATCCCCTGCAACCTTTTGCAGCGCCTGAGTGACGAATCGCTCACGCTGATCGTCGGGGTCGACGAGTTCGGAGTAGACCTCACCGATCTCCTGCCCGGCGATGACCGGAGTCAGGCGCTCGACGAGACCATCCCTCGTGCGGTGCTTACGAGAAAGCGGCGAAACCTCTGCTGGATAGTCCATCACGTGGACAGGCCCGACGAGCATGTGCTCCACCTTGGCCTCGTAGATCTCGGCGAGAACGCGCCCAGCACCCCAGGTCGGCTCTGACTCGACGCCAAGCGTCGAGGCGATAGCCGCGAGCTCGTCGCGATCCATCTCTATCGTGCAGTGCGCGCCGGTTACCTCTTCGATGAGTTCCTCCATCGTGGCGCGACGCCACGGCGGCGCGAGGTCGATCTCGCCGAACTCGGTAGTCACCACGGTGGAGCCGAGCAGCTCAGCAGCGGTCGAAGCCACCAGGTTCTCGACGAGGCCGGCGAGTTCGGCGTAGTCGGCGTATGCCTGGTACGCCTCGAGCAAGGTGAACTCCGGGTTGTGTTTCGGCGAGAGCCCTTCATTTCGGAAGTTCTTGCCGATCTCATAGACGCGCTCGAACCCACCGACGACGAGGCGCTTCAAGTAGAGCTCGGTCGCGATCCGTAGGTAGTAGTCGGCATGCATCGACTGGTAGTGCGTGACGAAAGGTCGCGCATTCGCGCCGCCAGCGAGCGGCTGCAGGACCGGAGTCTCGACCTCGACGAAGCCTTTCTCGTCGAGCTGACGCCGGATGGAGCGAATGACGGCTGAGCGGAAGAGAAACGTCGCGCGGACGCCGTCATTCGCCCATAGGTCAACCTCGCGCTGGCGATGCCGGACCTCGACGTCGTTGACCCCGCGCCACTTGTCGCCAAAGCTGCGCCGCGCCTCGGCTAGCAGCGACCAGCTGCCGACCTGGACGGAGAGCTCACCGCGCCGGGTGCGGACGATCTCGCCTTCGACGCCGATCCAGTCACCAAGGTTCAGCCGCACGAACTCACTGAAGCGCTCCGTCACCTGCTCGGTCGCGAAAAGCTGGATCGCCCCACTCCAGTCACGGAGCTCTGAGAATGCGACCTTGCCATTTGGCCGGTTTCGCATCACTCGGCCCGCTACGCGAACTGTTACGCCGGTTCCCTCGCCGGCTGGGAGATCGTCATAGCCGCGAGCGACGCTGCCGGCGCCGATCGTGCCGGGGAACGAGTAGGGGATCTCAGCTTGTCGCGACCCCGGCTGTGGCATCCCCTGCGTCAAAGCGCCGCACCGCCATCGACATTTCGGAGGTAGATCAGGCGCAGCCCATGCAGTGTCAACCAGGGCTCGACGTGGGCTACCACCTCGGCGTGCGGGCTGATGAGCGAGGAGAGCCCACCGGTTGCGACGATCGTTGCGGCTCCGAGCTCGGCTTCGATGCGCCGACAGAGTCCGTCGACGAGTGCCGCGTAGCCGTAGATCGCGCCGGACTGCATCGCCTCGACCGTCGTCCGCCCAACTGCATGGCGTGGCTCACGGAGCTCGACTCGACGAAGCGCCTCCGCGCGGTCAAAGAGCGCGTCCATCGAGATCTCGATGCCCGGCACGATCGCTCCACCTAGATACTCCCCTGCGGCGGAGATCGCATCGAAGGTGGTCGCGGTGCCGAGGTCGACGACAATCGTCGGTGGCGGGTAGAGATCAAGCGCCGCGACGGCGTTCGAGATGCGATCAGCGCCGACCTCGCGGGGGTTGTCGTAGAGGATCGGCATGCCGATCTTGATTCCGGGCTCGACGACGACGCACGGCGCGTCGAAGTAGCGCGCCGCCATCTCTCGAAGCGCCGCGGTCTGTGTTGGCACCGACGACGAGATCGCCAGACCGTCGATCACCGGGAGCGATGAATCGCCATGCGGCTTGCGACCGAACATCGGCATCTCGAGGTCGGCGAGCGCGGTGAGCCCACGCACCACAAGCGCCAGCTCGTCAGGAGTCCGGTCGCGAAGCGTCGCAATCCTCCAGTGGTGCAACAGACCTGGGATCTCACCGTCGATGCGCGCTCCAGCCACGTCGAAGCGCAACTCGTCGAAGACCCCGACGACCGTTTGGGTGTTGCCGACATCGAGTGCGAGCAGCATGACCTAGTTGTTTAGCTGATAGCGGTGTCTGCCGACCACGCTCTTGGTCGATGCCGACCCCTACGCCAGGTCAAGCCCGATATCTAGGATCGGAGCAGAGTGCGTCAGCGCGCCGACCGAGATCAGATCAGCTCCTGCGGCGGCGTAGGCGGCGATGTTCTCGAGCGTCACGCCCCCAGATGCCTCGATCAAGCTGCGAGCTGCGGCCGCGGGCGGCTCGCTTGCGATCTGGACGGCCTCTTGGACCTCCTCGGGTGTCATGTTGTCACAGAGCACGAGCGTCGCACCCGCCGTCACTGCCTCGCCCACCAGGGCGAGGGAGTCGCACTCGACCTCGACCATCCTGCCTGGCCAACGCAATCGCGCCCGGCCTACCGCGTCGGCGATTGAGATCCCGCCCAGGTGGTTGTCCTTGATCAAGATCGCTTCGGAGAGGTTGCCGCGGTGGTTCCAACCGCCGCCAGCGCGGACTGCAGCCTTCTCGAGCGACCGCAGTCCCGGCGTCGTCTTCCTCGTATCCCAGACGCGAGCGGCGCTCCCGCCCACCTTCGCCGATTGCACGAAGCGTTCGGTGAGCGTGGCTACTCCGGAGAGGTGCGACAAGAAGTTGAGCGCCGTCCGCTCCGCGGAAAGGATCGACGCGAACGGCCCCCGAACCGTCGCGATCACCCCGCCCGCAGGTACGTGATCGCCATCATCGAGCACGATCGAACAGGCGAGCTCGGAATCGACCTGACGACAGACCTCGAGAACGGTCCGCGTCCCTGCCACGACTCCAGGCCGACGTGCGACGAAGTGTGCTTCGGCGAGCTTTGCGGGATCGAGGAGCATCGAGGTGAGATCCCCAAGGGGGAGCAGGTCCTCTTCCAACGCAAGGGTCACGATCGGCCGGATCGCCTGAATCGGCGGGTGAACGTCGTCTCGTTCGGGCATCACGCTACGTCCCTTCGATAACTGCCAGCTGCCCTCATCGCGAGCGAGCCAAATCTAGGAGACGCATCACGATCCACGTCAACTGGAGGTGTCAGAGAGCCGCGCGGCAACGTTGTCGATGAGGCGCACCTCCCCGAACGAGGCTGCGACCAGCACCCTGAGATCGCGTGATTCGGCGCCTGGCGGCTCGAGCGAGTTGGCGTCGCGCACCTCGGCATAACGCACCACACAAAGCGGCTCTTTCGCGAGCGATCGATGCATCACCTCACTCGCCAGCTCCACCGAGCCCCCTGCCTCGAGTAGGTCCCGAGCAGCGATCAGCGCCCGGTAGAGCACCGGAGCCGCACCTCGTTGTGCGGGGGAGAGCCGAAGATTGCGACTCGAAAGCGCAAGGCCGTCCTGCTCGCGCACCGTCGCGCAGCCGACGACTTCGACCGCGAAGGAGAGATCGATCGCAAGCCGCCGCACCAGCATGAGCTGCTCGTAGTCCTTCTCGCCGAAGTAGGCGCGAGTCGCACCGAACATCGCGAAGAGTTTGGTGACCACCGTCGCCACGCCGCTGAAGTGACCTGGCCTGCTCGAACCCTCGAGCCCGTTTCCGAGCACTCCTGGATCGACGCGGATTATGGCCTCGCGGCCCGGATACATCTCGGTCGGCTCCGGAGCGAACACCAGGTCGGCGCCTGCGTCGCCGGCGAGCTCGAGATCGGCCTCTATCGATCTCGGATAGCGCTCGAAGTCGGTTGGATCGTTGAACTGAGAGGGATTGACGAAGATCGACACCGCCACCACGTCATCAAGCGCCCGTGAACGCTCGATCAGCGAGCGATGCCCGGCATGGAGGGCTCCCATCGTCGGCACGAGGCCGAGCGATCTGCCGGCGCCCCGCTGGGCCCGAAGCGCCGCCCCGAGGTCGTGCGTCGTCGTGATCAGGCGCATCTAGGTTTCGAGACTCTCCGGAGTTGGCGCGAGTAGCGCCCCGACTCGCTGCACCTCGCCTGCAACGGCCGCCGCTCCACCGAGTGCTGAGATCCATCTAGTCGGCGCGAGCTCAGGTGCGACCTCGGCAAGTGGCGCAAGCACGAAGGCGCGCTCATACATGCGCGGGTGCGGCAGCGTCAAGGTGGGATCGTCACTCACCTCATCGCCGTAGAGCAGCACGTCGACGTCGAGTGTGCGCGGTCCGAACCGCACCGCTCTGACACGATTCGCGCCAGCTTCGAGTTCATGGGCGAGATGGAGTAGCTCGACGGCACTGCGATCGGTCTCGAGGACGACCACGCAGTTCAGATAGGGGCCCTGCTCAGCTGGGCCGCCAACCGGCGCGGTCTCATAGACCGAGGAAACGAGTGCTGCCGAATCGAGCTCGCGCAGTTTCGCCACCGCGTCGGCAAGAAGTGACCAGCGATCCCCGAGATTGGAACCGAGTCCGAGCGCGGCCCGCACTCAGCCCCGCGCCCCGGACGTCGTCGCCACCGCACCCCTCGAGAGCCTCCTCACCAGGCCGATCGAGGTGACATCTTCTGGAACGGGCGGTCGGAGCTTGTGTATCCGGACTTCGACAAAGGAGATGCGTTCGTCCTCGAGCACCGCGCGCGCAACCGCATCGCTTAGCGCCTCGAGCAACGCGAATCGCTGTTCAGCCACCACTCGGGCGGCGCGACCCGTCACGGCGCCGTAATCGACTGCATCGACGAGCTCGTCAGATCTCGCGGCCTCGTCCATCTCGTAGGCAAAAACGATGTCGAGTTCGAAGGGTTGCGCGCGATCCTGCTCACCCACAAGAGCACCATGGTGGCCAAGCACGCGCAAGCCGCGGATCTCGACCTCGTTTGTCACTTCGTAGTCTTCGCCGATTTGTTCGGCGAGTTCTCGACAAGAGTCAGCTTGGCAGCCTTCTTGGCGGTCGACCTCGTCGCCGCGGCTGCCTTCGGGCGAGGCGTTCTCTCAGCGGCGGCAGCTGGAGCCGGCTCGGGACCAGAAACGGCTGTGGCAGGTGGTCTGGGGGGTTGTGACAGCGAGCTCGCCGGAGGTGGTGTGAGCTCTGGCGTCACTGCGACGATCGACCGCCCTGCCGAGCCCATCTGGCGCTTCATCAACTGTTCAACAGCCACGATCGCGTTCGGTAGTTCGGGGATCACCTTGCACCAGCAAAGGAAGCCGGCGATCACCCCACTCACCCGCTCGCTCAGCTCATCTTGGTGCATCAAGATGCGATCGCCTGCTTGCAGCCACGCCAGCAGCGCGGGGTAGAGCGCGTCGAGAACGTCTTTCGGGTCACCGCCCCCAGGTAGGGAAAAGTGCGCCGACGGAAGCCCTCGCTCGTCGTAGGCGTGGAGATTGTGCGGCGACGGGAGCAGCGACACCACGCGGGTGAAGCCCTGGCTCTTTAGCCAGATGATCTCCTCTTGTCGTCGCACCTTGCGGTGCTGTGACGTTTGACCACCTGGTCGCTCACTTACCGCCAGGTGATCCTGGATGATCCAGACGAAGTTGCGTGGAACTATGCCCGCTGCCCAACGACCCCTCATGTCACCTCACCGATCCCAATCGAGTCTCGTCAATGCCCGCTGCCGACGAATCGCCGAGAAGGGCGGCTGCCATCGCAGTCGCGCCGACGTCGTGGACCCGCACCATCGCCGCGCCATTAGCCATCGACCACACTGCGGTCGCGAGCGAGCCTTCGAATCGCTCCTCCGGCCCGAGGGATGGAGCGCCTCGCTCCTTCGAGAGCGTCGCGAGAAACGACTTCCTGCTCGTCCCAACCATCACCGGCACACCATGGTCGACCAGGCTCAGGAGCGCCCTCAGTAGGGCGACGTTGTCACCGAGCCGCTTTCCGAAGCCGATGCCGGGATCCACGTACACCTCTTCGACACCGAGCGCGAATGCCTGGTCGGCGGCGTCACCGAGGTACGACGTCACCTCTTCGACCACATCGTCATAGTGCGGCGCATGCTGCATCGTCTGCGGGGTCCCCAACATGTGCATCAGCACGATGCCTACCCCGAGCTCCGCTGCGAGGAACGAGAGCGAGGAGGCCACGTCGTTTATCAGGGTTGCTCCCTCGACGACCGCAGCACGTGCCACTTCGGGCTTCGTCGTGTCGACCGAGACCCGGACCGCACCCGCGAGCGCCGCCACGACCGGCAGGATTCGGCGACACTCCTCGTCTGCTGGGACGCCTTCGGCACCTGGGCGGGAGGACTCTCCCCCGATATCGATGATGTCGGCGCCCTCGGCGACCATCTCCATACCTCGTTTGATCGCGAGATCGTGGTCGAGGTAGCGACCACCGTCATAGAACGAATCAGGCGTGACGTTCAACACGCCCATGATCTTGCAAGTCACGCTGTCAGCCTACGACGTAGTCTTCGGCCGTGACCCTGCTTATAGCCACTTTTCAGGGAATTATCGATTCGCGTGTATGAATGCCATCGCTTCGCTGCGAGCAGCCACGTCGGTTCGGAACAGGCCGCGGACCGCCGAGGTGACCGTCGAGGTCCCTGGCTTTTTAACCCCGCGCATCGCCATGCAGAGGTGCTCGGCCTCGAGCACGACGAGCGTTCCCCGCGGGTGGAGCGCGGCATCGAGGGAGTCGACGAGCTCAGTCGTTAGGCGCTCTTGGACTTGTAGCCGGTGCGCGAAACCGTCGACAAGTCGAGCGAGCTTGGAGAGCCCGGTCACCGTCCCGTCGGTGCTCGGGATGTACGCGAGGTGCGCTTTCCCGATGAAGGGCACGAGATGGTGCTCGCAAAGCGACGAGAACGGGATGTCTCGAACCATCACCATTTCGTCGTGTTCGACCGCGAATCGGATTTCGAGGTGATCGCTCGGGTCGGCGTGCATACCCGAAAGCAGCTCGGCGTACATCGCCGCGACGCGCTTTGGCGTATCGAGAAGACCGGGACGGTCGGGGTCCTCGCCGACGGCGAGCAAAAGCTCTCGAACCGCCGCCTCGGCACGCGCGAGGTCGACTTCTGTGCCAACAGGTTCGCTCACCATGCTCAGCTCACGTCGATGACGCAGATGTCTGGAAGGTTGCGGTACAACTCAGCGGCGTCTAAGCCGTAACCGACGACGAACTCAGGATCAATCTCGAATCCGACGTAGGCGACGTTCACGTGGGCCCGTTGCTGGCCTGTCTTTAGCAATAGTGCGCAGATCTCGAAGCTGGCCGGTCCTCTGGCCATCAGGCCGCGCTGCAGGTACGACAACGTGAGTCCGGAGTCGACGATGTCCTCGACGAGGATCACGTGGCGGTCGGTGAGGTCCGCGTCGAGGTCCTTCACGATCCGCACGACGCCTGAGGTCTTCGTTGCAGTGCCGTACGACGAGACAGCCATGAAGTCGAGGTCGACGCGGAGGTCAATTGCTCGCGAGAGATCAGCCATGAAGACGAAGGCGCCCTTCAGCACACCGATCAGAAGTGGCTGCTTTCCGGCATAGTCCCTCGTGATCTCCTCACCGAGCTCAGCGACACGCGCCGCGATCTGCTCCGCTGTGACGAGGACCCTCTCGATACCGAATCGACTCGAGTCCACGATGCTCGTCCCCTCCGAGGTAGCCACCGGACGACAATAGCGCCCGGTGCCTTTGCCCCTACAGGGAACGCGGAAGCGGCGGATCGGCGAAAAGGTGGCCCTTCGAGCGCCGTATCCTCGTGCCGCCGACCACCTCTGCTGCGGCGTGCTCGCCAGCGACGACGTCGAAGATGCGTTCGAGCGCGGCGGCATCGGGTGGCTGGCCGTCGGGCGTCATTGTTCGCAGCCATCCCCGCAGTGCTCTTCGCGCCACCGCGATCGGGGCACCAGCTAGTTCAGGGACCGAGGTCGGGTCCACCGTCGAGGCGAGGTCGGTGAGCAACCCTGCATCGTCAGCGAGCAACGTCGCCTGGCGACAAAGCAGTGCAACTACGTCCCTGCCGGCGATCTCGGTGGCGAGTGGGAGCAGCTCGTGGCGAACGCGGTTCCGACGAAATCTCGGGTCGTCGTTCGTAGAGTCGCGGACAACTTCAAGGTGGAGCGAGTCGACGAGCGCTTCGGTCTCAAAGCGCCGGATAGCGAGTATCGGGTGCTGTGGGCCTGGCCGCATACCTGCCAACCCGTCCAACCCAGCGCCTCGAAGCAGGTTCAAAAGTATGGTCTCAGCCTGGTCATCGGCGGTATGGCCAGTCGCGACGCCAGCAGGCAGGACTGCCGCACGTGCCTTGCGGGCGCGAGCCTCGAGGTTCGGCCCAGGAGGACACTCCACCTTGAGCGAGACGAAACTCGCTCCGACAGCCAATACGGCATCGGCCACGACTGTCGCCTCGTCACTCGAGCCAGGCCGAAGACCGTGGTCGACGTGATACGCCGTCACCTCACAGCCCGCAGTGACCGCAAGAACGAGCAGTGCGAGTGAGTCAGGACCTCCCGACACCGCGCAGTCGAGGGAGGCGCCCCTCGGTGGGAACGTAGTTCGGGCGATCAGGTGCGTGGCGTAAGAAGAGATCACGACCCGTGCGCTCAGCCGAGCTGCGATGTGGCGCCCGCTGTACGGGCAATCCAGTCGCTCGGCTCACGGATCTCTTCCAGAGTTGGAAGAAACTCCTGGCCCGACCAGACCTTGGCGAGCAACTCATCGCCACCCTCGGCCTGAACGGCCTCGACGAAGTGCTCGCCCTCTTCGTACTGCCGCAACTTCGCGTCGATGCCGATGAACTGCTGGAGCAACTTGGCCAGCCCCTTTGTCGAGGTTCGCCGGTCGGAGAGCACCCGCGCAAATCGCCTTGCACCGGGGATCTCTGCAGTCGCCGCCGACGACATCACCACATCACTGTGTCCCTCGAGCAGACTCATCAGCGCCTGGGCCTCATGGAGCGTCGTCAGCTGGTCCGCGGATGCAAGGAGCGAGACGATGCCGCCGTCAGCTAGAGGATTCCTACCTGATCGGATCTCTTCAACTCCTTGGAGCAGGCCAGCCATCACGGTCTTGCCGTCGGGGGGCGAGAGCATCGTCCCTCGCTCGACCAGGCCGAGGAAGTACTCGCGCATCCAGGGCACTCCGGTGAACTGCGCCCGGTGCGTCAGCTCGTGAATCGCGATCCAGAGCCGGAACTCCTGGGGAGGGAAGGCATGCCGGCGCTCGATCGCCATGATGTTCGGTGCCACGAAATAGACGGCGTCGCCGCCGTCGTCGCCACCGGCGAAGAGGTCGTACTGGCCGAGCACCCGCGAGGAGAGCCACGCAAGAACAAGCCCAACCTCGGCTCCTGAGACAGCTGCTCCTGCCGGGGAGCTGATCGCCGGCATCAGTCGGGGACGCTCGGCGAGCTTCTCGGCGAGCGGATTCAACAACCTCCGAAACGACGCGACATTCGCGTCGACCCAACCCAAGCGATCCACTACGACCGCATTTGGCGGACCTGCTACCGAAACCAGTCCAGTGGTCGCCTCGACGAGCGACGCCGCGCGAAGCGCGGCCTCTTCGATGTCGGCGGCGAACGAGCGCCTCGTGTCAGGTTCGAGAATCGGGGCCAGTCGAAGTGCCTGGACCGCAACCCGTCTCGCTAACTCCCAGGAGACCGGCTCAGCGACGGTGGCATTCGTGCTCACTCCGCGAGCCTAATGGGGATCCGCCTCGCCGAGCGGTACGACCGCATTGACTCATCAGAAACCTCCGCGTGGATCGCATCGTTGCCTCACGTAAAAACCTCCGCCTACGTGACGGGCGAACTACGCCAGATCGATGGA